>NZ_JAJAUY010000030.1 GCF_020532625.1 Streptomyces antimicrobicus
GGCTGGCGGCCCTCCGGCTCGGGCTCCTCGGCGGGGGCGGGCGCGGCGGCCGGCGCGGCGGCCGGGACGTCGGCGGCCGCGGGGGCCTCGTCGGCTCCCGCACCCGTGCGGACGGAGATGATCACCTGGCCGACGTCGACCGTGGTGCCCTCGGGGAAGCGCAGCTCGTGCACGACCCCGTCGAACGGGATCGGCAGCTCGACGGCCGCCTTGGCGGTCTCGACCTCGCACACGACCTGGCCGTCGGTGACGGTGTCACCGGGCTGGACGTACCACTTGAGGATCTCGGCCTCGGTCAGGCCCTCGCCCACGTCGGGCATCTTGAATTCGCGGATGGTCACGGGGCTCTCCTCAGTACGCCAGCGAGCGGTCGACGGCGTCGAGCACCCTGTCCAGACCCGGCAGGTATTCCTCTTCCAGCCGCGCCGGCGGATACGGCGCGTGGAAGCCGCCCACCCGCAGGACCGGCGCCTCCAGGTGGTAGAAGCACCGCTCCGTGATCCGGGCGGCGATCTCCGAGCCGACGCCGAGGAAGACCGGGGCCTCGTGCACGACGACCAGCCGGCGGGTCTTCTCGACCGACCGCTGCACCCCGTCGAAGTCGATCGGGGACATCGACCGCAGGTCCACGACCTCGACCGACTTGCCCTCCTCGGCGGCCGCGGCCGCCGCCTCCAGGCAGACCTTCACCATCGGGCCGTACGCCGCCAGGGTGAGGTCCGTGCCCTCGCGGGCGACGCGGGAGGCGTGCAGGGCGTCGGGGATGGCCTCGACGTCGACCTCGCCCTTGTCCCAGTAGCGCCGCTTGGGCTCGAAGAAGATCACCGGGTCGTCGCTCTGGATGGCCTGCTGCAGCATCCAGTACGCGTCCGACGGCGTGGACGGCGAGACCACCTTCAGGCCGGCGACGTGCGCGAACAGCGCCTCCGGCGACTCGCTGTGGTGCTCGACGGCACCGATGGCGCCGCCGTAGGGGATCCGGACGACGACCGGCATCTTGACCTTGCCCAGCGCGCGGGCGTGCATCTTGGCCAGCTGCGTGACGATCTGGTCGTAGGCCGGGAAGACGAAGCCGTCGAACTGGATCTCGACGACCGGCCGGTAGCCGCGCAGCGCCAGGCCGATCGCGGTCCCGACGATGCCGGACTCGGCGAGCGGGGTGTCGATGACGCGGTCCTCGCCGAAGTCCTTCTGCAGGCCGTCGGTGATCCGGAAGACACCGCCCAGCTTGCCGACGTCCTCACCCATGATCAGGACCTTGGGGTCCGTCTCCAGGGCCTTGCGCAGCGACTCGTTGAGCGCCTTGGCGATCGACATCTTTTCGGCAGCCATCAGTGACCCTCCTCGAAGGACGCGAGGTAGGCCGCGAACTGCGCGCGCTCCTCGTCGACGAGCGCGTGCCCGTCCGCGTAGACGTTCTCGAAGATCGCCATCGTGTCCGGGTCGGGCATGGAACGCACCGCCTCGCGGACCCGCTTGCCGAGCTTCTCGCTCTCCTCCTCCAGCCCGGCGAAGAAGGCCTCGTCGGCCTCGCCGGAGGCCAGCAGGTGGGCCTTCAGCCGCTCGATCGGGTCCTTCGCCTCCCAGGCCGCGCGCTCCTCGTCGCGCCGGTAGCGCGTCGGGTCGTCGGAGGTGGTGTGGGCGCCCATGCGGTACGTGAACGCCTCGATCAGGGTCGGGCCCTCGCCGCGGCGGGCCCGCTCCAGGGCCCAGCGGGTGACCGCCAGGCAGGCGAGCACGTCGTTGCCGTCCACCCGGACGCCGGGGAAGCCGAAGCCGGCCGCGCGCCGGTAGAGCGGGACGCGGGTCTGGCGCTCGGTGGGCTCGGAGATGGCCCACTGGTTGTTCTGGCAGAAGAACACCACCGGCGCGTTGTAGACGGCCGAGAAGGTGAAGGCCTCGTTGACGTCGCCCTGGCTGGAGGCGCCGTCGCCGAAGTACGCGATGACCGCCGAGTCGGCGCCGTCCTTGGCCACGCCCATGGCGTAGCCGGTGGCGTGCAGGGTCTGCGAGCCGATCACGATCGTGTACAGGTGGAAGTTGTTGCCGTTGGGGTCCCAGCCACCGTGGTTCACACCGCGGAACATGCCCAGCAGGTTCGTCGGGTCGACCCCGCGGCACCAGGCCACGCCGTGCTCGCGGTAGGTCGGGAAGACGTAGTCGTCGTCGCGCAGCGCCCGGCCGGAGCCGATCTGCGCGGCCTCCTGGCCCAGCAGCGAGGCCCACAGGCCCAGCTCGCCCTGGCGCTGGAGGGACGTCGCCTCGCCGTCGAAGCGGCGGGTCAGGACCATGTCGCGGTACAGCCCGCGCAGGTCCTCGGCCGTGATGTCCTCGACGTACGACAGGAACTCCGCGTTCTCCGCGGTCTCCACCCGGTCGCCCTCGGGCGTCAGCAGCTGTACGAGCTGGGGCTCGGCACTCTGCGCGGCGGTCTTGCGGGTGCTGGCGCCCGCCGCTCGCTTGGTGCCGCTGCTGCGTCGCGGCTTGCGCGCGGCAGTGCTCTCCACGGTCACGTGTGCTCCTCCGTCGGTCCGGCACCCGGGTTCTCCGGGAACCAGTGCGGCTCGCCTGGATCCGTACCCGCGCACGGGGTGGGTGCGACTCGGTCGGGGACTCAGGCGTGACAGGTGCCCCGGCGAGTGCCCTGCGCAATGCACGTTACCCAGTGCGCCGCGGAACTGCGAAACCCCGTTTGACCTGGGATTTTGCTTGGATTTCCAAGTAAATCCGCGGCAGCGGGAACAAGCACTGGTCACAGCCTTGCAGGGGGCCGGAACAACGGCACGTTATCCCGGGTAACTGCGGCAGGGAAGAGGTGAGTGTGTGAAGATGGATTCCGTGCGCGAAGACGGAAAAATCAAGGTTTTTCTCCTGGACGACCACGAAGTGGTGCGCCGAGGGGTCTATGAGCTCTTGTCGGTCGAACAGGACATCGAGATCGTCGGCGAGGCGGGCACCGCGGCGGACGCGCTGGTCCGCATCCCCGCCACCCGTCCGGACGTCGCCGTCCTCGACGTGCGCCTGCCCGACGGCAGCGGTGTGGAGGTCTGCCGGGAGGTCCGCTCGCAGCACGAGGACATCAAGTGCCTGATGCTCACCTCGTTCGCCGACGACGAGGCGCTCTTCGACGCGATCATGGCCGGGGCCTCGGGTTACGTCCTGAAGGCCATCCGGGGCAACGAGCTGCTGCACGCCGTGCGCGACGTGGCGGCCGGCAAGTCCCTGCTGGACCCGGTGGCCACCGCCCGGGTGCTGGAGCGGCTGCGGGACGGCAAGAACGGCAGGGGTGACGACCGCCTGGCCAACCTGACCGAGCAGGAGCGCAAGATCCTCGACCTGATCGGCGAGGGCCTGACCAACCGCGCGATCGGCGAGCGGCTGCACCTCGCCGAGAAGACGATCAAGAACTACGTCTCCAGCCTGCTGTCCAAGCTCGGCATGGAGCGCCGCTCGCAGGCGGCCGCGTACGTGGCCCGGCTCCAGGCCGAGAAGCGCTGAATCGGGACCAACGTCCCCGTTCATGAGGGCGGGATCCTCTTCCGCACGACCACCCGGTCGGCGGACAGTGGGAGGCATGTCCCCCGACAAGCGCCACGCCATCGAACTGCTGCGCCAGGTCCCGTACGGCCGGATCGCCGCCAGCATGCGCGCGCTGCCCTTCCTCGCCCTCGCCCGGCACGTCGTGGTCGAGGACCGGGTCGTCCTGCGGATGCACGCGGGCTTCGGCCACCACCGGGCCTGCAACGGCCACGTGGTGGCGTACGGGGCGGACAACTTCCACACCGGGGACCGGCAATTGTGGTCCGTGCAGTTCACCGGTACGGCCCAGGTGGTCGAACCGACCGCGGCGGAACTGGAACTGTTCGGTCCGGCTCCGCATTTCGTCGACGGTGAGGTCTTCGACCCCATTCACCTGCGGATCGAACCGCAGTTCGTGACCGTCCACTCGCTCGCGGGAAAACCGGAACGACAGTTCCAATACCTGCGCTGAGCCATGTGGCGGCGCGCGCCGCGCCTTTTCCCGCTACGGCTCGACGCGCGGGCCCTCGGTGCCGCCGGTGCCGGTCGGGCCGGGCTTGGTGGTCGGGGACTTCGGCGGCGACTTGCTCACCGAAGGGCTCGGCGAGGTCTCCGGGGACTCGTCGCTGGGCGACGGCGACGGCGACGGACTGGCGCTCGGCGACGCACTGCGCGTACGGGGCGTCGACGGGGTGCTCGGCTCGTAGGAGCGCGAGGTCTCCGGCGTCGGGTCCGACGACGAGGTGGTCTGCGGGGTCTGCGCGGAGCTCTGCTGGCCGCCCGGCGTCGACTGGGTCGTCGACGGGTTCTTGCCCGGGCTCTCCTTCTTGCCCACGTTGTCGAGCGCGAAGACGACTCCCGCCGCGATCGCCACGACCGCGAGGACCGCGAACAGCCAGGCCTTCCACCGGCCGCCGCCGTGGCCCCCGGCGCCGTGGTCGTCGTAGCCGTCGTAGCCCCCGCCGCCCGGGTAGGCCGAGCCGTCGTCCGGGTTCAGCGGCGGCACCATCGGCTGCGGCTGGTACTGCTGGAACTGCGAGGTGCTGGCGTTGGCGGCGTACTGCGGGCCGGCGCCCGTCATGGCGGTCGTGGGCGCCCCGCCGCGGCCGTGCGGCAGCGCCATGGTGACCGGGCCGGTGTTCCACGTGCCGCTGTTGCCGCCCTCCTCCTGGAGCATCTGCAGGCCGTACTGGACCAGCCCGCGCATCTCCTCGGCGCTCTGGAAGCGGTCGTCGGGGTCCTTGGCCAGCGCGCGCATGACCAGCCCGTCCAGCTCCTGCGGCACGCCCTGGCCGAGCTGGGAAGGCGGCACGGGGGCGTCCTGGACGTGCTGGTAGACCACCGACAGCGGGGTCTCTCCGGTGAAGGGCGGGCGCAGCGCCAGGAGTTCGTAGAGCAGGCAGCCGGTGGCGTACAGGTCCGAGCGGTGGTCGACGGCCTTGCCGAGCGCCTGCTCGGGGGAGAGGTACTGCGGGGTGCCCATGACCATGCCGGTCTGGGTCATGGTGGCCTGCGCGCCGTGCAGGGCGCGCGCGATGCCGAAGTCCATCACCTTCACCGCGCCGGTGTGGGTGATGATGACGTTGGCAGGCTTGATGTCGCGGTGCACGATCCCGTGCTGGTGCGAGTAGGCGAGCGCCTCCAGCACCCCGGAGACGATGATGAGGGCCTGCTCGGGCCCCGGGGCCTCGGCACTCAGCAGCAGTTCGCGGATGGTGCGGCCCTCGACCAGCTCCATCACGATGTACGGCACGGTGTTGGGCCCGACCCGGTCCTCGCCCGAGTCGTACACGGCCACGACCGCGTGGTGGTTGAGCCCGGCCACCGACTGCGCCTCGCGCGTGAAGCGGGCCTTGGAGACCGGGTCCTCGGCGAGGTCGGCCCGCAGCAGCTTCACCGCGACCGTGCGGCCGAGCCGGACGTCCTCCGCGGCGAACACCTCGGCCATGCCGCCGCGGCCGAGCCGGTGCGTGAGCCGGTAGCGGCCGTCCCCGACCAGACCGCCGTCGCCCCACTGCTCAGGACCCTCGGCCGTCCCGGCGCCGTTTCCCTCGGGTTCGGGTGCCATCAGTCCTCGCCGTCGTCTTGGGCCGCTGCCGCGGTGGGTCTCGTTCAGGGTGCTCCGATGAACGCTACAGCCTCGGAACAGGTGACCGTTCGGACTGTGGCGCGCGGTGCCCCTGTGGTCACGGAACGGGCACCTGGCTTGACGTGTGCTTGCCCTCCGGCAGACTGGGCGCGACATGCGCTCAGCCAGGCGCGTCCAGAACTGCCCGAGGGGAAGCAACAGTCATGAGCCAGGACGGCACACAGGGCCGGTACGCAGGCGGCTCCCTGGCCGGTGGCCGTTACCAGCTAAGGGACTTGCTCGGCGAGGGCGGCATGGCGTCCGTCTACCTCGCCTACGACTCGGCGCTGGACCGGCAGGTCGCCATCAAGACACTCCACAGCGAGCTGGGCCGGGAGCAGTCCTTCCGGGAGCGTTTCCGGCGTGAGGCGCAGGCTGTAGCAAAACTGTCGCACACGAACATCGTCTCGGTCTTCGACACCGGCGAGGGCGAGCTCGACGGCGCGCTCATGCCGTACATCGTCATGGAGTACGTCGAGGGCAAGCCGCTCGGCTCGGTGCTCCAGGCGGACATCGCCCAGTACGGCGCGATGCCGGCGGACAAGGCCCTGAAGGTGACGTCCGACGTGCTGGCCGCGCTGGAGACCAGCCACGAGATGGGCCTGGTCCACCGGGACATCAAGCCGGGCAACGTGATGATGACCAAGCGCGGCGTGGTCAAGGTGATGGACTTCGGCATCGCCCGGGCGATGCAGTCCGGCGTCACCTCGATGACGCAGACCGGCATGGTCGTCGGCACCCCGCAGTACCTCTCCCCGGAGCAGGCGCTGGGCCGGGCCGTGGACGCCCGGTCCGACCTGTACTCGGTCGGCATCATGCTGTTCCAGCTGCTGACCGGGCGGCTGCCGTTCGACGCGGACTCGCCGCTGGCCATCGCCTACGCGCACGTCCAGGAGGAGCCGGTCGCCCCGTCCTCGGTGAACCGCTCCCTCACGCCGGCGATGGACGCGCTCGTCGCCCGCGCCCTGAAGAAGAACCCGAACGAGCGCTTCCCGACGGCCGCGGCCATGCGTGACGAGATCGCGCGGGTGCTGTCCGCCGGGCAGACCGCCTCGCCCGTCATCGTCGCCGGTGCCCCCGTCGGCAGCGGCGCGGGCGTCGGCTCGGCGGTGTTCCCGCCGCTGGACGCGAGCCAGCAGGGCACGCAGCAGGGCGTGCAGCAGCCGTACCAGCCCACGCCCACCCCCTCGCCCTACGGTCCGCCGACGCCGGCGCCGCACGCCGGGCCGCAGGGAGGTTACGCGTACCCGCCGCAGCAGCAGCCGCACACGCCGCCGCCGGTCCCGCACCAGCAGTTCGGGCAGCAGGCCCCGCAGACCCCGGCGCCGTTCACCATCTCGCCCACGCAGACGCAGTCCGCGTCGTCCGGCGGCGGACCGCGCCGGAACAACTCGGTGGTCCTCGGCGCGATCGTGGTCGCGCTGCTGGCCATCGGCGGTCTGATCACCGCCATCGTGATCAGCAACAAGGGCGACGAGGGCGGCAAGGGCGGTACGGCCGGCGGCGGCAGCAACTCGGCGGCGCCGTCGAACGGCGCGGGCACCGGGTCGAGCGCCAAGGCCGGCCACAAGGGCCCGGACCCGTCGCGCACCATCGAGGCCTCCAAGTGCAAGGAGGCGTACAAGTCGTACAAGGACCCGAACAAGGTGTCCGCGCCCGACTTCCGCTACAAGAACCTGACCTCCGTGAAGGAGTGCCTCCAGGCCGCGGGCTGGCGGTACAAGATCCAGGAGCGGGACGAGGCCGTGTACGGCCAGGACATGGTGCTGGAGCAGCTGCCGGCGCCGAGCACGGACGTGGACAAGTCCGGCACGGAGTTCACGCTGGTGGTGTCCACCGGCAATCCGCAGTAGTCCGCCTCGCCTGGGCGGCCCCGACCGCCCGGTGAAGCCCCGGCGAAGCCCCCGCGTAGTCCACGCGGGGGCTTCGTGCTGTGCGGGCGGAACCTGGTCGGCCCGCCCCGGATGCCGGTTTTGGGGTGGTATGTGAATCTGGCCGCGTGACCCAGGGTTTCCGCGTGTCCCGCTGGCTGGCCGGAGCCACCCTCGCCGTCGTCGCGCTGACCCCGGTGGCCCCCGTCCGCGCGGCCCACGACGTCCCCGGCGAGGGCGACCTCGCCGGCAGCGCGGCGGGCGCCGGCCGGGAACGGCCCGGACGGCCCGTGGGCGCGCCCGCCGACCCCGGGGCGCGGGTGATCTCCCGGCCCGTCCCGGTGCGGCAGCCCGAGCCGACCACCCCCTCCTCGCCCCCGGCCCGGGCCTCCACCTCGCCCCCGCCGTCCGTGATCGCGGCCCCGTCGCCGTCGGTCCCGGTGGTCGCGCTGGGCACCGAGCCGAACGAGCGGGCCGCCGACCTGGCCGCCCACATGCTGCCGCTGGGGACCGGATTCGCCCTGATGGGCATCGGCCTGGGCTACCTCGGCGTGCGCCTGCGGCGCGGCTGAGGCGGCTCGCCGCGGGCGCGGCCCAGGCGGCTCGCCCTGCGGCCGAGGGCGGCTTGCCGCGCGGCCGAGGCGGCTTGCCCTGGCGAACATACTCGGTATACATACTGAGTATGTCGATTCGCCACGGCCTTCTCGCCCTGCTGGAACGCGGTCCGAGATACGGCTCCCAGCTCCGCACCGAATTCGAGTCCAGGACCGGCTCCACCTGGCCCCTCAACGTCGGGCAGGTGTACACGACCCTGTCCCGGCTGGAGCGGGACGGACTCGTCGCCCCGGGCGGTGAGGACGAGGCCGGGCACACGCTCTACGCCATCACCGACGCGGGCCGCGCCGAGCTCGCCGCCTGGTACGAGCGCCCGGTGGACCGCACCAACCCGCCCCGCGACGAGCTGTCGATCAAGCTCGCCATGGCCGTGGGTGCTCCCGGGGTGGACGTGCGCGCCGTGATCCAGGCGCAGCGGCACGCCACGGTCCAGGCGATGCAGGACTACACCCGGCTCAAGGCCCAGGCCCTCGCCGCCATCGAGAGCGGCCGCGCCCAGGAGCGTGACGACGTCGCCTGGCTGCTGGTGCTGGAGCAGCTCATCTTCCAGACCGAGGCCGAGGCCCGCTGGCTCGACCACTGCGAATCCCGGCTGGTGCGGCTGTCGGCCCAGGCGGGCCGGTCCACCGAGGCGGGACGGGCGGGTGCGACCGGGTCCGGCCCGGCCGCCGACGCCACCTCCGTGCCGCCCCGCGCCCGCACCGCGCGCCGCTGACCCGACCTCCCAGGGGAACCACATGTCCGACCAGCACCAGCCCGTGCTGCAACTGAAGCAGCTGACCCGCGTCCACGGCAGCGGCGCCACCGAGGTGCACGCCCTGCGCGGGATCGACCTCGCCGTGCACCCCGGCGAACTCGTCGCCGTCATGGGCCCGTCCGGCTCCGGCAAGTCCACCCTGCTCACCCTCGCCGGCGGGCTCGACACCCCCACCGGCGGCCAGGTGATCGTGGAGGGCCAGGACATCACCCGGGCCGGCCGCAAGCAGCTGGCCGCGCTCCGCCGGCGCAGCATCGGCTACGTCTTCCAGGACTACAACCTCATACCGGCGCTCACCGCCGCCGAGAACGTGGCCCTGCCCCTCGAACTGGACGGCACCTCCGCCCGCAAGGCCCGCAAGGCGGCCCTCGCCGCGCTCCAGGAGATGAACCTGCCCCAGCTCGCCGACCGCTTCCCCGACGAGATGTCGGGCGGCCAGCAGCAGCGCGTGGCCATCGCCCGGGCCCTGGTGGGCGACCGCCGGCTGGTCCTGGCCGACGAACCCACCGGCGCCCTGGACTCCGAGACCGGCGAGTCCGTCCTCGCCCTGCTGCGGGCCCGCTGCGACGCCGGCGCCGCCGGCGTCCTGGTGACCCACGAGCCGCGCTTCGCCGCCTGGGCCGACCGGGTGGTCTTCCTGCGGGACGGCAGCGTCGTCGACGAGACCCTGCGCAGCCGCGCCGACTCCCTGCTCACCGGCCAGGTGGCCGACCGGTGAAGTCCTGGTACCACCCCTGGATCGCGGCCCTGCGCATCGCCCGTCGCGACGCCTGGCGGGCCAAGGGGCGCAGCTTCCTCGTGCTCGCCATGATCGCCCTGCCGATCATGGGCGTCAGTGCCGCCGACCTCACCGCGCGCAGCGCCGACCTCTCCGCCGCGCAGAGCGCCGAGCGCAAGCTGGGCGCGGCCGACGCGCGGATCGAATCGCCCGAGGGCGGGACCGCTCTCGCCCAGACCCCCGACGGCCGCAACTGGAAGCCGCTGAACGGCTCCACCCGGCCGGGCCGCGGCGGTGAGGCCCCCGACGAGCAGGTCGTGAGCGCCGTCCGCGCGGACCTGCCGCCCGACGCCGAGCTGGTCAAGCAGAGCGAGGGCCGGATCCGCGTCCGGACCGAGTACGGCCTGCTGGACGTGCAGGCGCGCGAGCTCGACGCCGCGCACCCGGCGGTGCGCGGTCTGCTCACCCTCCTCCGCGGCGAGCTGCCCGACCGGCCGGGCGAGGTCGTCGCCACCGAGGCGTTCCTGAAGGCCTCCGGGCTCCACGTCGGCTCCGGCGTCACCCCCCGCGGCTCCGGCATCACGTACAAGATCGTCGGCGCCTACGAGCAGCCCGACGACCTCGCCGCGAAGGAGCTGCTGGCCCCGCCCGGCAGCCTGCTGGGGCCCCTGGACAAGGCCCTGCGGGGCGCCGGGATGCGCGGCGTGGTCGCCCACGACTCCTGGTACGTCTCCGTCGGCCGCGGTGGTTTCACGTGGAACATGGTCAAGCAGGCCAACACCAAGGGCGCGCTCGTGGTCTCCAAGGCCGTCCTGGTCGACCCGCCGGCCGACTCCGAGGTGCCGCTCTACCAGGTGGAGCCGCCCGAGAGCTTCGGCACGCCGCGGCTGGAGGCCGCCGAGATGGCCGTCATCGCCACGGTGGTGGGCCTGACCATGCTGGAGGTGTGCCTGCTGGCCGGGCCGGCGTTCGCGGTCGGAGCGCGGCGCTCGCGCCGCCAGCTCGGCCTGGTGGGGGCCAACGGCGGTGACCGCCGGCACATCCGCGCCGTGGTGCTCTCCAGCGGCATCGTCATCGGGGCGGCGGCCGCCGTCACCGGCATCGTGCTCGGCCTGGCCCTGACCCTGGGCCTCCAGCCGGTGCTGGAGGAACAGCTGGGCAAGCGCTTCGGCCACTTCGAGGTCCGGCCGCTGGAGATCCTCGCCATCGCCGTACTGGCCGTCCTCACCGGCCTGCTGGCCGCGGTCGCCCCGGCGGTCACCGCGTCCCGGCAGACCGTGCTGGCCTCCCTGACCGGCCGCCGCGGGGTGCGCCGGGCCGGCCGGGTGCTGCCCGTGCTCGGCCTGATCGCCCTGGCCGCGGGCATCGGTCTCGTGCTGTTCGGCGCGGTGGCCGACCTGGGGTTCATGGTCGTCGCCGGCGGCAGCGTCGTGGCGGAGCTGGGCATCGTCGCCCTCACCCCGGTGCTGGTCGGCCTCTTCGGGCGGACCGGGCGCTGGCTGCCGCTGTCGCCGCGGCTGGCCCTGCGCGACGCCGTGCGCAACCGGGGGCGTACGGCTCCGGCCGTGGCCGCCGTCCTGGCCGCCGTCGCCGGGACCGTGGCGGTGGCGACGTACCAGAGCAGCGCGCAGGCCCAGTACGTGCACCAGTACACCGCCCAACTCCCCGACGGAGCGGGCCGGCTCACCCTCGACGAGTCGGGCGGCTGGCGGGACATGCCCGCCGTGCGTGAGGCGCTCAGCCGGGACCTGCCCGTCGCGGTACGGGCCGACGTGGAGCGGATCAGCGTCGGCGCACCGGACTGCGAGCCGTACGCCATGACGCCCGGCTGCGGCCTGGCGGAGGTCCTGGTCCCCAAGGACCAGCGGTGCCCGCTGTGGGAGGCCCCGGCCGAGCAGAGGTTCAGTCCCGAGCAGGCCCGGGAGTTGGGCAAGGACTGGCGCTGCCAGCGCCCTTCGGGCTTCGCCGGGATCGAGACGGCCGTGGCCGACGAGAAGCTGCTGGCCGTCCTCGGCATCACCGACCCGGGCGTCGTACGGGCCCTGAGGGAGGGTCGGCCCGTCTCCTTCGACCCGACCCAGGTCAAGGACGGCAAGGTGACGCTGCGCGTGGTCACCGACGCCGACCAGGCGGACGAGGCCCGGGAGCGCGGCGAGGACCCGCCGGGCCAGGACAAGGTGTTCCCCGTCCACCAGGCGCCCGCGAGCGCCAACGCCTGGGGCATCCGGCTGCTGCTGCCGCCGGGCGCCGTTCAGGCCGCCGGACTGCGCACCGCCCCGTACGGCTCGTACTTCAGCCTGGACGGCAAGGCGAGTACGGAGGCACGGCAGCGGCTCGACGGCGACATCGACCGGATGGGCGTGGACGCCTCCGTCCACATCGAAGAGGGCCCCGGGTCCCCGGACCGGATGATGACGCTGATCCTGTCCGTGTTCGCGGGCCTGGTCACCATCGGCGCGGCGGGTATCGCCACCGGGCTCGCCCAGGCCGACGCCGAGGCCGACCTCAGGACGCTGGCGGCCGTCGGTGCGGCACCACGGGTCCGACGCACCCTCAGCGGCTTCCAGTGCGGCGTGGTGGCCGCCATGGGCGTGGTGCTGGGCGCGGCGGCCGGCGTACTGCCCGCCATCGGACTGCTGCTGGTGGAGCGGCGCGAGCAAGTGCGCCTCCACGAGGAGCTGGTGGCCCACGGCTTCGGTCAGGGGCACGAGCCGTTCGTGCCGATCGTGGTGCCCTGGGAGACCCTCACGGGCCTGCTGGTCCTCGTCCCCCTCGGCGCGGCGCTGCTGGCCGCGCTGGTCACCCGTTCCAGCGGGGCGCTGGCACGGCGGGCGCAGGCCTGATCAGGCGGCGGACCCCATTTGGTGCCCCCGGACAGGGTGGATCACGTCTGTCCGGGGGCACACCGTGTGAAAGCGACGGTGTGCGAGAGAATGGCGGCATGGAGATGCCGAGGAGTGAACGGTCGCAGGACAGCCCCCCGCACGTCCTGATCGTGGGACAGGACGGGCTGGCCGTCGGCGGCGCAGATGACGAGTCGCGCGAGGTCCCCGTGACGGAGATGGTCGAACAGCCCGCGAAGGTCATGCGCATCGGCAGCATGATCAAGCAACTTCTGGAAGAAGTCCGCGCTGCGCCTCTGGACGAGGCCAGTCGGGTCCGCCTCAAGGACATCCACGCCTCCTCGGTGAAGGAACTGGAGGACGGCCTCGCCCCGGAGCTCGTCGAGGAACTGGAGCGCCTGTCGCTGCCGTTCACCGACGAGGCCATTCCCTCCGAGGCGGAACTGCGCATCGCGCAGGCACAGTTGGTGGGGTGGCTGGAGGGCCTGTTCCACGGCATCCAGACCGCCCTGTTCGCGCAGCAGATGGCCGCCCGTGCCCAGCTGGAGCAGATGCGCCGCGCCCTGCCGCCCGGCGCCCCGACCGACGACAAGGACGGCACCCACGGCCCGGTCCGCTCCGGCCCGTACCTGTAAGGGCACGTCCACCGGCCCGGCCCGCCCACGCGGCGCGCCGGGCCGCGTCGCGCCCGGCGGCCGACCGACAGGCTGCCCGCTCCCCAGGTGGCCGACCGACAGGGCTGCCCGCTCCCCAGGTGGCCGGCTCGCCCGGGGCCCGGCTCGCACGGCGCCGGCCCACCCCGGGCCCGGCTCACCCCGCGCCCGGCTCGCACGGCGCCGACCCACCCGGCGCCCGGCTCACACCGCGCCCGGTCGCGGAGTGGGGCGCGTACCCACATCCCCGAAACACGGCCCGCGCATACTCATGACCATGACCTACGACGCCATCGTCCTGGCCGGCGGTGCGGCCCAACGGCTCGGCGGGGCCGACAAACCCGGTCTCAGCGTGGGCGGCCGCAGCCTGCTCGACCGCGTGCTCGACGCCTGCGCGGACGCCGCACGGACCGTGGTCGTCGGCGGTCGGCGGGGCACCGCCCGGCCGGTGACCTGGGCCCTGGAGGATCCGCCCGGCGGCGGCCCGCTGGCCGCCCTGCACGCCGGCCTGCGGCTGACCACGGCCGAACAGGTCCTGGTCCTCTCCGCCGACCTGCCCTTCCTGGACGCGGCGACCGTCCACACCCTGCTGGCCGGGCCGGGTGCCGAGGGCACCCTGCTGCGCGACCCCGACGGCCGCGACCAGCCGCTGGTCGCCGCCTACCGCGCCGAACCGCTGCGCCGGGAGCTGGCCCTGCTCGCCACCGAGCACGGCACCCTCTACGGCCTGCCCCTGCGGGCCCTGACCGCCGAACTGGACCTGGCTCGCCTCGACGCCGACGCATCCGCCGCCTTCGACTGCGACACCTGGGACGATCTCGCCGCCGCCCGTGCCCGGATCAGGGAGCATGGGAACGTGCTGGACGAATGGATCACCACCGTCAAGAACGAGCTGGGCATCGACCTCGACGTCGACACCAAGGCCCTGCTCGACCTCGCCCGGGACGCCGCCCACGGCGTCGCCCGGCCCGCCGCGCCGCTGACCACCTTCCTGGTGGGCTACGCGGCCGCCCGCGCCGAGGCCGCCGGCGCCGACCCCGCCGAGGCGCTCGCCGAGGCCTGCCGCAAGGCCACCGGCCTGGCACTGCGCTGGGCCGCCGAGACCGAACCCGGCCCCGGGGCCACCTCCGAGGGCCGTCCGGGCACCGAGGGAGACCGATCGGGATGACCTTCTCCGACGCCGAGCGGGCCGTGGAGGAGGCCCTCGCGCTGGTCGCCCGCGATCCCGGCGGCCGCGCCCCCGGCCCCTCCGGCGGAGGGGGTGGCCGGGGCCGTGGCGAGGGCGCCGGCACCGACCGGGGCCACCGGGCGACGGCCTGGCCGCGGGCCCGCGAGGTCGCCGCCCGCGCCGGAGCGGTCACCCGTCCGCGCACCCACCGCGTCGCCCTCGCCGACGCCCTCGGCGAGGTGCTCGCCGCGCCCCTGGAGGCGCTGACCGACCTCCCGTCGTTCGACACCTCCGCCATGGACGGCTGGGCCGTCTCCGGCCCCGGCCCCTGGTCGGTCCGGCCCGGCTCCGATGTGCTGGCCGGCTCCGACCGCCCCGACCCGCTCACCGACGGCGAGGCCGTCCGCATCGCCACCGGGGCCCGGATCCCCGGCGAGACCACCGCCGTGCTCCGCACCGAGCACTCCCGCGAGGTCGGCGGTCAGCTCTACGCCGACCGCGACGTCCTCACCGGCCAGGACATCCGCCCGCGTGGCCAGGAGTGCCGGTCCGGCGACCTGCTGCTGCCCTCCGGAAGCGCCGTCACCCCGGCCGTGCTGGGCCTGGCCGCCGCCGCGGGGTACGACGAGCTGCTCACCCGGCCCCGCCCGCGCGTGGAGGTCCTGGTCCTCGGGGACGAGCTGCTGACCGAGGGCCGCCCGCACGACGGGCTGATCCGGGACGCCCTCTCCCCGATGCTCGGGCCCTGGCTGGAGCGGATCGGCGCCGACGTCACCGCCATCCGCCGGCTCGGCGACGACCCCGAGGGCGCCGAGGCCCTGCTGCGGGCCGTCACCGGGTCCGCCGCCGACCTCGTGATCACCACCGGAGGCACCGCCTCGGGCCCGGTCGACCACGTCCACCCCGTGCTGGAGCGGGCCGGGGCCGAGCTGCTCGTCGACGGGGTCGCCGTACGCCCCGGGCACCCCATGCTGCTGGCCCGCCTGGACGGCGGCGCCCGGCACCTCGTCGGGTTGCCGGGCAATCCGCTGGCCGCCGTCTCCGGGCTGCTCACCCTCGCCGAGCCGCTGGTGCGCGGCCTGGCCGGGCGGGCGCCGCGGCCGCGCTACGCCGTCCCGGTGCGGGACGCGGTGTCCGGGCACCCGTACGACACCCGGCTGGTGCCGGTGGTGCTGACCGCCGACCACGCCGTCCCGCTGCGCTACCAGGGCCCCGCGATGCTGCGCGGTATCGCCGCCGCCGACGCCCTGGCCGTCGTACCGCCGCACGGGGCCAAGGCCGGACAGGACCTGGAGATCCTCGATCTGCCGTGGGTGGCAGGAGGATGTTTCACGTGAAACTCCACGGTCAGGACGCAATGGCCCGCGAGGCCGACGAGAAGCTCGTCTCACGCCGCGTCAAACTCCCCACCCGGGTCGTCGAGAAGCCGCTGCGGCAGGTCAGCAAGCGGCTGTTGATGGCGCTGTTCGTGCTGTTCCTGACGGTCCTCATCGTCTACCTCGACCGCGGGGGCTACCACGACAACGCCGACGACACGCTCACCCTGCTCGACTGCATCTACTACGCCACGGTCACCCTCTCGACCACCGGCTACGGCGACATCACCCCGTACAGCGACAGCGCGCGCCTGGTCAACGTCCTGCTGATCACCCCGCTGCGCGTGCTGTTCCTGATCATCCTGGTCGGCACCACCCTTGAGGTCCTCACCGAACGGACCCGGGAGGAGTGGCGGCTGAACCGCTGGAGGAAGAACTTGCGTGACCACACGGTCGTCATCGGTTTCGGCACCAAGGGCCGTTCGGCTCTGCACACGCTGCTGGCCACCGGGGTGAGCAAGGACGCGGTGGTCATCGTGGACCCCAGCTCCAAGGTGATCGACATCGCCAACTCCGAGGGCTACACCGGGGTGGTGGGTGATGCCACCCGCTCGGACGTCCTGCTGCGCGCCGAGGTGCAAAAGGCCCGGCAGATCGTCGTCGCCACCCAGCGCGACGACACCGCGGTCCTGGTCACCCTGACGGCGCGCCAACTCAACCGCGGCGCCAAGATCGTCGCAGCGGTGCGCGAGGAGGAGAACGCCCCGCTGCTGCGGCAGTCCGGCGCGGACGCCGTCATCACCAGCGCCAGCGCCGCCGGCCGGCTGCTGGGCCTGTCGGTGCTCAGCCCGAGCGCGGGCACCGTGATGGAGGACCTGATCCAGCAGGGCACCGGCCTGGACCTGGTCGAACGACCCGTCACCAAGGCCGAGGCCGGCAAGGGCGTGCGGGAGACCAAGGACCTCGTCGTCAGCGTGCTGCGCGGGCACCGGCTGCTCCCCTACGACGACCCGCACCTCGGCCCGCTCCAGCTGACGGACCGGCTGATCACCATCGTCCGCGCGGTCCCTCCGGCCGAATCGGCCCCGGCGCGGGGCGCCGGGGACTGAGCCGGCGTACTACTGTCCGGGCCATGCATGCGATCACCATCCCGCAGCCCGGCGGCCCCGAGGCCCTGGTCTGGGCCGACGTACCCGATCCGGTGCCCGGCGAGGGCGAGGTCCTCGTCGAGGTCACGGCCGCCGCCGTGAACCGTGCCGATGTGCTCCAGCGGCAGGGCTTCTACGATCCGCCGCCCGGCACCTCGCCCTACCCGGGCCTGGAGTGCTCCGGGCGGATCGCCGCGCTGGGCCCGGGGGTCTCGGGCTGGGCGGTGGGCGACGAGGTCTGCGCGCTGCTGACCGGCGGCGGGTACGCGCAGAAGGTCGCGGTCCCGGCCGGGCAGCTGCTGCCGGTGCCCAAGGGGGTGGACCTGGCGACCGCCGCCGCCCTGCCGGAGGTCGTCTGCACGGTGTGGTCGAACCTGTTCCTCGTGGCCCATCTGCGGCCCGGGGAGACCGTCCTGGTGCACGGCGGTTCCAGCGGCATCGGGACCATGGCGATCCAGCTGGCCAAGGCCGTCGGCGCGAAGGTCGCGGTCACGGCCGGCGGGCCGGAGAAGCTGGCGCGCTGCAAGGAGCTCGGCGCGGACATCCTCATCGACTACCGCGAGCAGGACTTCGTGGAGGCACTGCGGGCCGCGACGGGCGGTGCCGGCGCGGACGTGATCCTGGACATCATGGGCGCCAAGTACCTGGCCCGGAACATCGCGGCGCTCGCCGTGAACGGCCGGCTGGCCGTCATCGGGCTCCAGGGCGGCGTCAAGGGCGAGCTGAACCTGGGCGCGCTCATGGCGAAGCGGGCCGCCGTCACGGCGACCACGCTGCGGGCCCGTCCACTGGAGGAGAAGGCGGCCATCGTGGCGTCCGTCCGCGAGCACGTCTGGCCGCTGGTCGAGTCCGGCCGGGTCCGGCCGGTGGTGCACGAGGCCTTCCCGATGTCGCGGGCGGCGCAGGCCCACGCGGTCATGGAGTCCAGCGCGCACGTGGGCAAGCTCCTGCTGACCCCGGCCTCCTGAGGACTCAGCGCAACGCGGCCGCGACCAGGCCTTCCACCGCCTCCCGGGGGACCGGGGTGGCCGTGAGCAGGTGGTCCAGGACCAGGCCGTCCACACAGGCCAGGAGCGTGTGGGTCCGGGCGTCGGGGTCGGCCACCCCGCGGGCGGCGAGGAAGGCGCGCACGGCGTCGCGGCCGGCGTTGTCCCGGGGCACGAGGATCTCCCGTAGCTCCGGGTCGCGCACGCTCTCAAGCGCGCAGGCGTAGCGGGCCAGCGAACGCTGCCGGCCCTCCCCGGTGAGCCGCCGCCTCGTCAGCGCGAGGAAGCCGTCGGTGAGTTCCTCGGCCGTCCGGGGGACGGGCGCCGCCTCGCCCGCGGCCTGGAGCTCGGCCTGGTCCCGGGCGACCAGGCGGCGGACCAGGGCGGTCAGCAGGGCCGCGCGGGTGCGGAAGTAGGCCGAGGTGGTCCCGTCCGGCAGGCCGGCCGCCCGGTCCACGGCCCGGTGGGTCAGGCCCCGCATGCCGGCGCCGGCCAGGACCTCGATGGCCGCGTCGGCCAGGACGGTACGTCGTTCCTCACTCACCCCCTCTTTCTACACCTGTAGAAGCGGCTGAGTACACTGCGCCCCAGGTCTTCTACAGATGTAGAAAGGGGCGGTCATGGGCAGCAGGGGCAGAGCCGTGGTGGTCGGCGGGGGCATCGGGGGACTCGCGGCGGCCGTCGGGCTGCACCGCACCGGCTGGGAGGTGGCCGTCCTGGAGCGCTCGGCCGTGCTCGACGACGCCGGCGCCGGGATCTCCCTGGCCGCCAACGGGATCCGGGCACTGGAGGCGCTGGGCCTGGGCGCGGCGGTGCGCCGGGCCGCCCGGCCGCAGTACACCGGCGGGACCCGGGCCCCCGACGGCCGCTGGCTGTCCCGGATGGACGGGGCAGCCCTGGAACGCGCCCTGGGCGTACCGATGACCGGCGTCCCCCGGGCCGAGCTGCACGCGCTGCTGCGCGCCGCCCTTCCGCAGTCCGCCCTCCTGGTGGGCCGCACGGCGGAGCGGATCACGACCGGCAGCGCCCGGCCGGTGGTGCACTGCCAGGGCGGTGAGGCCCACGAGGCGGACGTGGTGGTCGCCGCGGACGGGGTGCGCAGCCGGATCCGCGCGGCCCTCTTCCCGGAGCATCCCGGCCCCGCCTACAGCGGCTCGACGGTGCTCCGGGCGATCACCGCCCGGCCGGTCCGCCTGGACACCGACTTCACCCTGGTGTGGGGGCCGGGCGCGGAGTTCGGGCACATCGGGTTCCGCGACGGGCGCGCCGAATGGCACGCCGTCCTGAACGCACCGGCGGGCGTGCGCCACGCCGACCCGCTCGCGGTCGTCACCCGCCGCTTCGCGTCCTGGCCGGGACCGGTACAGGACCTGCTGGCCGCGACCCGCCCCGAGGACGTGCTGCACCACGACATCCACGAACTGGCCGTGCCCCTGCCGCGCTTCGTCTCCGGCCGGGTGGCCCTGCTCGGGGACGCCGCGCACGCCATGACCCCCCACCTCGGGCAGGGCGCCTGCCAGGCCCTGGAGGACGCCGTCACCCTGGCGGCCGAACTGGCGGCCGGACCCGGGCCGGAGGCGGCGCTGGCCCGCTACGACGCCCTGCGCCGGCCGCGGACCCAGGCCGTGACCGTGGCCGCGCGACGGGCCGGGCGGATGGGCCAGCAACTGACCCACCCGCTCGCCGTCGCCCTGCGCAACACCGCACTGCGGCTGGCCCCGTCGGGGGCCACCATCCGCACGATCCTGCGCCACGCGGACTGGACCCCGCCCCGGCTGCCGGGCGTCCCGGCCGCTACTGCGGCCGGGACGGACACCGGCACCGGCACCGGGCCCGGGCCCCGCGACCGGTGACCGGGGCCTGGCCCCGCGACCAGTGACCGGGCCGGGGCCCGGGGCCCGCCACCGGCGACCAGGACCGGGGCCCGAGACCGGCGACAGACGGGGCCGGTACCGGGCCGGGCCCGCGAGCGGCGACCGGGGCCCGAGACCGGTGACAGACGGGGGCCGGGGCCGGGCAGGGTCCGGGCCAGGTCCGGGTCCGGATCGCTGGTGCCGGCGCCAGACCAGCCCAGCACCGACACCCGCACCGGCACGGGCACCAGCACCAGCACCAGCACCAGCTACAGCGAGCGCAGCAGTACCGCCGGGGACTCCACGCAGTCGGCGACGTAGCGCAGGAACCCGCCGGCCGTGCCGCCGTCGCAGACCCGGTGGTCGAAGGTCAGCGACAGCTGGACCACCTGGCGGACCGCCAGCTCGCCCTGGTGGACCCAGGGCTTGGGGACGATCCGGCCGACACCGAGCATGGCCGCCTCGGGGTGGTTGATGATCGGCGTGGACCCGTCCACGCCGAACACGCCGTAGTTGTTGAGCGTGAACGTGCCGCCGGTCAGATCGGCGGGTGCCAGCTTTCCGGCGCGCGCCACCTCCGTCAGCCGGGCGAACTCGGCGGTCAGCGCCTCCGGGTTCATGGTGTGCGCGTCGCGCACCACCGGCACCACCAGGCCCCGGTCGGTCTGCGCCGCGAAGCCCAGGTGCACCCCGGGCAGCCGGACGATCTCGTTGGCCGCCAGGTCCACCGTGGAGTTGAGCTCCGGGTAGCGGGCGAGGGCCGCCGTGCAGATCCGGGCCAGCAGCGCCAGCACCGAGATCTTCGGCCCGCCGGCCGCGTTCATCGCGGCCCGGGCCGCCATCAGCTCGGTGGCATCGGCGTCCACCCAGCACGTGGCGTCCGGTATCTCGCGCCGGCTGCGCGAGAGCTTCTCGGCGACCGCCCCGCGCAGCCCCTTGAGCGGAATGCGCTCGCCCGCCGCGGCCGTCCCGGCGGCGGCCGGGACGGTCACCGGCGCGGCCACGGACGCGGCGGCGCGCAGCGCTGCCTCGACGTCGGCGCGCAGGATCAACCCGTCGGGCCCGCTGCCGGCCAGCGCCCGCAGATCGACCCCGTTGTCCTTGGCCAGCTTGCGCACCAGCGGCGAGATCACCGGCACCGGACCGGCGTCCCGGACCACCGGCGCGGCTGCCACCGGAGCCGCCGCAGCGGCCACCGGAGCAGGAGCAGGAGCAGGAGCAGCCACGGACGTAGGCCCAGGCGCGGGCGTGGCAGCCGGACCTGCCGGGGCCGGGGCGCCGGGGCGGATGCGGCGGCGCCGGGCCGGGCGGGAGTGGTCCGTGCCGTACCCGACGAGGACGTTGCCCGAGCCGGACTCCGCCTGCTCACCGGCGCCCGCCCCCGCGGCGTCGTCCGACCCGGTGGCCGAACCCACCGCCACCGTCAGCAGCGGCGCCCCCACGGGAAGCTCGGTGCCCTCCTCGCCGAACCGGGCGGTGACCACACCGCCGTACGGGCAGGGCACCTCCACCATGGCCTTGGCCGTCTCGACCTCCACCACGGGCTGGTCCACGGCGACCACGTCGCCGACGGAGACCAGCCAGCGCACGATCTCCGCCTCGGTCAGTCCCTCACCGAGGTCGGGGAGCTTGAACTCGAACACCTGAGGCATCAGTTCTCCCACTGCAGGCGGGCCACGGTGTCCAGGATCCGGTCCACGCCGGGCAGGTGGTGCTTCTCCAGCATCGGCGGCGGGTACGGGATGTCGAACCCGGTCACCCGCAGCACCGGCGCCTCCAGGTGGTGGAAGCAGCGCTCGGTGATCCGCGCGGCGATCTCCGCGCCCGGTCCGCCGAAGCCGTTGGCCTCGTGGACCACCACCGCCCGTCCGGTGCGGCGTACCGAGGCGACGACCGTGTCCTCGTCGAACGGCACCAGCGAGCGCAGGTCCACGACCTCCAGGTCCCAGCCCTCCTCGCGGGCCGCCTCGGCGGCCTCCAGGCACACCGGCAGCGAGGGGCCGTAGGTGATCAGGGTCGCGCTGGTGCCCGCCCGGCGCACGAGCGCCTTGCCGATGCCCGGCACGGCCGCCGGGGTGTCCGGGTTCCACTCGGACTTCGACCAGTACAGCCGCTTGGGCTCCAGGAAGACCACCGGATCGTCCGAGGCGATCGAGGCGCGCAGCAGGCCGTACGCGTCCTCCACCGTCGCCGGCGTCACCACGTGCAGGCCGGGGGTGGCCACGTAGTACGCCTCGGAGGAGTCGCTGTGGTGCTCCACGCCGCCGATCCCGCCGCCGTAGGGCACCCGGATGGTGATGGGCAGCGGCATCGCGCCGCGGGTGCGGTTGCGCATCCGGGACACGTGCGAGATCAGCTGCTCGAACGCCGGGTAGGCGAACGCGTCGAACTGCATCTCCACGACCGGGCGCAGCCCGTACATCGCCATGCCGACGGCCGCGCCGAGGATGCCGGCCTCGGCCAGCGGGGTGTCCGTGCAGCGCTCCTCGCCGAACTCCTTGGCCAGCCCGTCCGTGATCCGGAAGACGCCGCCGAGGGTGCCGACGTCCTCGCCCATGACGTGGACCGTGGGGTCCTCGGCCATCGCATCGCGCAGCGCGCGGCCCAGGGCCTGGGCCATCGTCGCCGGCTTCACCGCCACCGTGGTCATCCCTGGGCCTCCGCGTCGAGCTCGGCGCGCAGCATGGCGGCCTGTTCGCGCAGCCGCCCGGTCTGCTCGGCGTACACGTGGGCGAACAGGTCCATCGGGTCCAGCACCGGGTCGGCGTTCATCCGCTCGCGCAGGGCCGCGGCCATCGTCTCGGCCGCGTCCTTGGCGGCCTCGATCCCGGCCTCGTCCAGGATGCCGCGCGCGGTCAGCTCGCGCTCCAGCAGTTCCACGGGGTCGTGCTCCTTCCAGGCGGCCACCTCGTCGTCGTCCCGGTAGCGCGTGGCGTCGTCGGCGTTGGTGTGGGCGTCCATCCGGTACGTGATCGCCTCGACCAGGGTCGGGCCGCCGCCCGTACGGGCACGGTGCACCGCCTCGGCCAGCACCTCGTGGACGGCGGCGACGTCGTTGCCGTCGACCAGGCGGCCCGGCATGCCGTAACCGACGCCCTTGTGGGCCAGGGTCGGCGCGGCGGTCTGCTTGGCCAGCGGGACGGAGATGGCGAAGCCGTTGTTCTGCACCAGGAAGACGACCGGGGCCTGCCAGACGGCCGCGAAGTTCAGCGCCTCGTGGAAGTCGCCCTCGCTGGTGCCGCCGTCGCCGACCATGGCGAGGGCGACGACGTCGTCCCCGCGCAGCCGGGCGGCGTGCGCCAGGCCCACGGCGTGCGGCAGCTGGGTGGCCAGGGGGGTGCTCAGCGGGGCTATGCGGTGCTCGCGCGGGTCGTAGCCGGTGTGCCAGTCGCCCCGCAGCAGGGTCAGGGCCTGCACGGGGTCGAGGCCGCGCGCGACGGCCGCCAGGGTGTCGCGGTAGCTCGGGAAGAGCCAGTCCTGCTCGGCCAGGACCAGCGCCGCCGCGATCTCGCAGGCCTCCTGGCCCACGGTGGACGGGTAGACCGCGAGCCGGCCCTGCCGGGTCAGCGCGGTGGCCTGGGCGTTGTACCGGCGCCCGCGCACCAGCTCGGCGTAGCACCGCCGCATCAGCTCCGGGTCGAGCTTGTCCGCGGCCGGCGTGCCCAGCACCCGGTAGGGCTCGGCGTCGGGCAGCAGCGGCGCGGCCTCCGTACGGGGCCTCCACGAGGGAGGCGGGGTGGGACGGTAGGACGCACCGGCACCGGGCAGCTCTTGGACCGTCATGGCGGCGTACACCTCCTCGTGGGAAGCGGGCAGGGCGGGCGCCCGGCACCCCCGGCGGTGACCGGGCGGAGTGAAGCGCCTCACCTACCGATTGTTCGGTCGACCGCACATTTTGGCTACAGGCGCCTCCAGGCTGTGGACAAACGGGCGCCGGGGCCCTGGGATGGGTGCAGGACGTCCAGGAGAGGGAGGCAGGGGGCAATGGCGGATGAACAAATGGCTGGAGCGGGTTCCGCGCCGGTCACCCCGGGTCCGGCGGCGGCCTGCCCGCCCGGCGCGCCCGCGGCCGCGACGCCCCCGCCGCGCCCCCTGGACCCCATCGACCGTTCGATCCTGCGGTTGCTCCAGACGGACGGCCGGGCGTCGATACGGTCGGTCGCCGAGCAGGTGCACGTCAGCCGGGCGAACGCGTACGCCCGGATCAACCGGCTGATCGACGACGGCGTGATCCGCGGCTTCGCGGCCCGGATCAACCACGAACGCGCGGGTCAGGGCGCGTCGGCGTACATCACCTTGAAGATCGTCCAGAACTCCTGGCGGACCGTGCGCGAGCAACTGCGCGAGCTGCCAGGCGCCGCCCACATCGCGCTGGTCAGCGGGGACTTCGACGTCCTGCTGCTGGTGCACACCCCGGACAACCGCACCCTGCGCGAGCTCGTCCTCACCCGCCTCCAGGCCATCCCGGAGGTGCTCTCCACGCACACCCTGCTGGTGTTCGAGGAAACGGATCTGCTGGACCCGCAGTCCCCCCGGGCGCCCCATCTCGGCGAGGAGTGACGCGAGAGGAGGACCGGAGGACGTCGGACGACGTCGGAGGACGCGGAGGATCTCGGACGACCGCGGACGACCCCGGACGACGTCAGTGCGCCGTGCGCAGACCGTCGAAGGCGAGCCGGACGACCGCCTCGGCGAGCTGTTCCCGGTCCGCGGCCGAGTGCGGCCGGTACCACTCCACCAGCGAGTTCACCATGCCGAACAGCAGCCGGGTGGCGAGCCGAGTGTCGAGGTCCGCGCGCAGGTCGCCCTCGGCCTCGGCGGCGCCGAGCAGCTCGGCCACCCGGTGGTCGAACTCGCGGCGGCGCTCCAGCGCCCAGCGTTCGGTGCGCGTGTTGCCGCGCACCCGCAGCAGCAGCGTGACGTACGGCAGTTCGGTGACCAGCACCTCCACCGTGCGCCGCGTGACGTGCTCGACGCGCTCGACGGCCCGCCCGTGCGTGGCGCCCGGCTCGTCGAGGATCGCGAACAGCCCGTCCAGCGCCCGGCTGACGGCACGCTGGAGCAGCTCCTCCTTGCCCGCGACGTGGTGGTAGATCGAGGACTTGGAGATCCCGGCGGCCTTGGAGAGGTGCTCCATGGAGGTGCCGTCGTAGCCGCGCTCGTTGAAGACCTGGACGGCCACCGACAGCAGCGTCTCGGGGGTGTAGGTGTCCCGCCGTGCGGTGGTCATGAGGTGCCGTTCTCCTCGTCGTCGCGGTAGCCGAGCCGGTACAGCGCCAGGGAGGGCGCGTAGCGGCCGCCCGGGCACCGCTCGTCGAGGTGGTGCAGGAGGTCGTAGGCCCAGTCACGGCCGAGCCGCTCGTTCCACTCCCAGGGGCCGAGGGGGTAGTTCACGCCGAGTTTCATCGCGGTGTCGATGTCCTCGGCGGTGGCCGTGCCGCGGGCGACCGCGTCGGCGGTCAGGTCGATCAGCATCGCGACGGTGCGCGCGACGATCATGCCGGGCACGTCCCCGATGACGCTGACCTGCTTGCCGAGCTTCTGGAACAGCCCGACGGCCTCGGCGAGGGTGCGCTCGGAGGTGTCCTCGGACGCCGACAGCGCGATCCGGGTGGCGCCGCGGTAGTCGAGGGCGAGGTCGAAGTAGACGACGTCGGAGAACTCGATCGAGGTCCTGCCGTCGGCCAGGACGAGCTGGCCCTCACCGGGCAGCTGGATGTACGGACCGCCGGTCTCGCTCGTGGTGACCGCGATCCCGGCCTCCTCGAACAGCTCCACCAGCGCGGCGGCGGGCCCCAGGTCACCGACGACGGTGACCTTCTCGGGGGCCTCGGCGGGCGGGGCGGTGTGCGGCTGCGGAGCCGGCGCCTGGGGGCCGTACGGGTACCAGCCGTGGCCCGACTTGCGGCCGAGCCGGCCCGACTGGACCAGCCGGCGCTGCGCGAGCGAGGGGGTGAACTTGGGGCTGCGGAAGAACGACTCCCACACCGAGCGGGTGACGGCCTCGTTGACGTCCTGGCCGATCAGGTCGGTCAGCTCGAACGGGCCCATCCTGAAGCCGCCGCACTCGCGCAGCACCGCGTCGATCGTCGCCGGGTCGGCGCCCTGCTCCTCGTGGACCGCGAAGGCCTCGGCGTAGAACGGGCGGGCGATCCGGTTGACGATGAAGCCCGGGGTGTCGGCGCAGCGGACCGGGGTCTTCCCCCAGCCCAGCACCGTGTCGTACGCCGTGTCGGCGGCCTGCGGGTCGGTGGCGAAGCCGCTGACCACCTCGACCAGCGGCAGCAGCGGCGCCGGGTTGAAGAAGTGCAGGCCGACGAACCGGCCCGGGTGCGTGAGGGCGCCCGCCAGCTCGGTGACCGAGAGGGAGGAGGTGTTGGTGGCCAGCAGGGCGTCCGCCGGCACCACCGCCTCCAGTTCCGTGAACAGCCGGCGCTTGACGTCCGCGTCCTCGACGATCGCCTCGATCACCAGGGCGGTCCCGGCGAGATCGGCCAGCCGCTCCGCGGCCGCGAGCCGGCCCAGGGCGGCGTCCGCGGCCGCGCGGTCCAGGCGGCCCTTGTCGACCAGCCGCTCGATCCGGCCGGCGACCGCCTCGGTGGCCTCACGGGCGCGCCCGGGCAGGGCGTCGTGGAGCAGCACGGGGTGGCCGGCGAGCAGGGCGACCTGGGCGATCCCCTGGCCCATGGTCCCGGCGCCGACGACCGCCACGGTGCGGGAGCGCTCGATAGCTGTCATGTCCCCGATCCTCCCGCATGCGTTGTCCACAGGCTCGGTCGGGCCCTCTTGTCCCGACCGATCGTTCGGTTACTCTAACTCCAGTCTGCTCCGCTTCGCCCGGCTCAACGAGGAGTTGGTCTTGATGGCCGCCGCCGACCTGTCCGCCGCCCAGCTTTCCGAGAAGCACCGGCCCACTCTCGACCAGGCGCTGGCGGCCGTCCGCAGCCGCGCCTACTGGTCCCCGCACCCCGAGCACCCCAAGGCCTACGGCGAGACCGCCCCGGCCGACGGCCTCGCGGCCTTCCAGTCCCTGCAGGGCACCCGGCTGGACCTCGGCCAGCCCGGCACCGACGGCTGGACCGGCGGCGAGGTCTCGCCGTACGGCCCGGAGCTCGGCGTGGAGTACCCCCACGTCGACCCCGACGTGCTGCTGCCCGCGATGAAGGCGGGCATGGCCGCCTGGCGGGACGCCGGCCCCGAGACCCGCGCCCTGGTCTGCATCGAGATCCTGTCCCGGATCAGCGCCCGCACCCACGAGTTCGCCCACGCCGTCATGCACACCAGCGGCCAGGCGTTCATGATGGCGTTCCAGGCCGGCGGCCCCCACGCCCAGGACCGCGGCCTGGAGGCCGTGGCCTACGCGTACGAGGAGCAGACCCGCGTCCCCGCGCAGGCGCAGTGGTCCAAGCCGCAGGGCAAGAAGGACCCCCTGGAGCTGGGCAAGACCTTCACCGCCGTGCCGCGCGGCATCGCGCTGGTCATCGGCTGCAACACCTTCCCCACCTGGAACGGCTACCCGGGCCTGTTCGCCTCCCTGGCCACCGGCAACGCCGTGCTGGTCAAGCCGCACCCGCGCGCCGTCCTGCCGCTGGCGCTGACCGTGCAGGTGGCCCGTGAGGTGCTGGCCGAGGCCGGCTTCGACCCGAACCTCGTGGCGCTGGCCACCGAGCGTCCGGGCGAGGGCATCGCCAAGACCCTGGCGGTCCGCCCCGAGATCAAGGTGATCGACTACACCGGCTCCACCGAGTTCGGCGACTGGCTGGAGACCCACGCCCGCCAGGCGCAGGTCTACACGGAGAAGGCCGGCGTCAACACCGTCGTCGTGGACTCCACCGACAACTACAAGGGCATGCTGGCGAACCTCGCCTTCTCCCTGTCGCTCTACAGCGGCCAGATGTGCACCACCCCGCAGAACCTGCTGATCCCCCGGGACGGCATCGCCACCGACGCCGGCCACAAGACGTACGACGAGGTGGTCGCCGACCTCGCCGCGTCCGTCGAGGGGCTGCTGGGTGAGGACGCCCGGGCCAACGCCCTGCTGGGCGCCCTGGTCAACCCCGACGTCAAGGCGCGCCTGGAGGCGGCGGCCGGGCTCGGCGAGGTCGCGCTGGCCTCGCGGGAGGTGACCAACCCGGAGTTCCCGGGCGCCGTGGTGCGCACCCCGGTCATGGTCAAGCTGGACGCTGCCAAGCCGGACGACTCCGCCCCCTACCTCTCCGAGTGCTTCGGGCCGGTCTCGTTCGCGGTGGCGGTGGACTCCACCGCCGACGCCCTGGAGCTGCTGCGGCGCACGGTCCGGGAGAAGGGCGCCATGACGGTCGGCGCGTACACCACCTCGGCGGACACCGAGCGGGCGGTGGAGGAGGTCTGCCTGGAGGAGTCCGCGCAGCTCTCCCTCAACCTCACCGGCGGGGTCTACGTGAACCAGACGGCCGCGTTCTCCGACTTCCACGGCTCGGGTGGCAACCCCGCGGCCAACGCGGCCCTGTGCGACGGCGCGTTCGTCGCCAACCGCTTCCGCATGGTGGAGGTGCGCCGCCAGGCCTGACCCGCTGCGGAGCGCCCGCCGCCGGGTCTGACCCGCTGACGGGCCGAAGCCGCTGACGTAGCGCCCGCCGCCGGGCCTAGCCCGCGGCGGGGCCGCCCCAGTGGAAGAGGGTCATGGCCACGCTCGTGGCCAGGTTGTAGCTGGAGACCTGCGGCCGCATGGGCAGGGAGACCAGGTGGTCGGCCCGGGCCCGCAGCTGCGCCGAGATGCCGTGCCGTTCGGAGCCGAAGGCGAGCAGCGCGTCGTCGGGGAGGGTGAGGGACCGGATGTCCTCACCCTCGGGGTCCAGCGCGTACAGCGGCCCGGGCGGCAGGTCGTCGCCCTCCAGCCGGTCCACCGTGGTGGCCCAGTGCAGCCCCGCCCCGGCCCGGACCACGTTCGGGTGCCAGGGGTCGAGGCTGCCGCGGGTGACCACACCGGTGGCGCCGAATCCGGCGGCGAGCCGGACGACGGCGCCGACGTTGCCGAGGTTGCGCGGGTTGTCCAGGACCACCACGGGCGCGCGGCGCGGGATGCGGGCCAGTGCGGCGCGGCCCGCGTCGCGGTCCGGTCGCACCGCGAGGGCGGCCACCCCGGTGGGGTGCACCCGGGGCAGCAGCGAGCGCAGCTCGGCCGCGCGCACCAGGCCGGCGACGGCCGGCTCGACGTCCGGGGCGAGCTCGGCGGCCAGGGCGCGTACGGCGGCGGGGTCGTCGGCGACGGCCAGGCGCACGTCGGCGCCGAAGCGGAGCGCGTGCTTGAGCGCGTGGAAGCCGTCCAGCAGCACCAGGTCGTCCCGCTCCGCGGCCGACCGCCACAGCCGTACCGTGCCGTCGTCCTCCGGCGTCCGCTCGGCCACCCGCGCATCACTCATGCGACGAGCCTACGAGGTGCCCGCCGACGGCTGCTCCACGGCCGCCGGGCCGCCGCCCCCGGTCCCCGGCCTCGGCTCCGGCCTCGGCTCCGGCAGGGGCGCGGGCGCCGGGCCGGGATGCTCGGGGTCGGGCTCCGGCGCGGGCGCCGGGCCGGGATGCTCCGGGCCGCCAGGCTCCGGCGCGAGGTCCGTCCCTGCGGTGGCCGGACGCCGCCCGGGGAGCATGCCGCGTACGGACGCCGCGCGGGCGCCGAGCCACAGCAGGAAGCCGGTGGGCAGGAACACGGCGTCGGCCGCGATCATCGCCAGCGAGAAGAACGGCAGCCCGAGCAGCACCGCGATGCCCGCGTGCTCCAGCATCATCACCGCCAGCAGCGCGTTCTTCACCCGCCGGTTCAGCAGCGTGAAGGGGAAGGCGACCTGCACGGCCACCGTGCCGTACGTCAGCAGCATCACCAGCGTCCCGCTGCCCGCCAGCAACCCCGACAGCCCGGGCCAGGGCGTGAAGTAGTCCAGGCCGAGCGGGTAGTACAGCGCGGTGCCGTCCTGCCAGCGCGAGCCCTGAATCTTGTACCAGCCGGCCGTCGCGTAGATCAGGCATACCTCGGCCATGATCACCAGCAGGGCCGCGTTGTGCACCAGGTTGGCCAGCACGTCCAGGGTCGCCCGGCCCGCGCCGTCGGGGTCGTGGCGCTCCACGGTCCACCACAGCGCCTGGAGCACCCACAGCGCCGCGAACCCGGCCAGCCAGCCGGCGCCGAGCCGCCCGGTCACCGCCGCGTACAGCAGGACCAGGCCGAGGACGGCCCACAGCAGCGGTCCGGCCGGCCCGTCACGCCCCGGGCGGCGCCGCGCGGCCCGCCGGGCGTCCAGGGACCACACCTGGGCGCACCGCGTGAGCACCAGGTACAGGGCCATCAGGTGGATGACGTTGTCCCCGCCGTCGCCCATGAAGACGCTGCGGTTCTGCAGCGACAGCACGCCCACCATGAACAGCACCGAGACGGCCCGGGTGTGCCAGCCCAGCAGCAGCAGGACGGCCGAGAGCACCGCGACCGCGTAGACGATCTCGAACCAGACCGCCGAGGATCCCCACATCAGCACCGAGAAGGCGTCGTTCGTCGCGATCAGCCGCCGGCCCAGCTCCCAGCTCCACGGGCTCTCGGGCCCGTACAGCTCGCGCCGGTGCGGGAGCTCCCGCAGCAGGAAGAACAGCCAGGTCCCGGCGATGCCGATGCGCAGCACGGCACTCTGGTACGGGCCCAGCGCCTGCCCGGTGACCCGTGCCAGGGCCCGCCCGGCGGCGGCCCTCACACGGTCCACCACGGCAGCTCCCGGTAGGAGGGCGCGGTGTCGGTGGTCTCGGTGCTCCACCTCGGCGCGGCCACCGCCCGGGTCACCGAGCGCAGCTGGACCCGCAGGAGCTCGCCGGCGCCGTACGTGCCCGCCAGCCGGGCCACCGCGATCCGCTGGAGGTAGGCCTCCGAGAGCGCGCCGCGCTCGCCCTGGGGCTTTTCGTCCTCGTCGTGCGAGGAGGTGTAGAAGTCCCAGGCCCGGCGCAGCTCGTTCTGCGCGGTGTGGCTGGGCAGCAGCTGGTGCCGGATCCGCCGGGCGTCCTCGGCGGACAGGTCCCGCCAGTCGGTGGTCAGGCGTTCCCCGGCCTCGGTGCGGATCTGGGCGCGGACCTCGACGGCGATGTTCTGCTGGAGGGGGTTGGGGGCGAAGAGCTTCCAGTTCTGTTCGAACTCGGGGTAGACCCAGGCGTCGACGGTGGCGCCGTGCCGCTTGGTGACCGTGTTCGACGGCGCGACGTGCAGGAACACCATGGCCAGGTGCCAGCAGGCGGCCACCGACACGGCGCCCAGCGCCAGGGCCGCCACGACGCGGTACGGGCCGGGCAGACCGGCGATGCCGGCCGGTCGCGGGCCCGGGGCCGCGCCCTCCCGCTCGTTCGAATCCATCCCGCCCCGCTCCTCGGCGTCCACAGAGGGTCCCACAGAGGTTGACACCCTACGGGCCGCCGTCTCACCATTGAAGAGTTCGAACCGAACGATCGGTCGGTCGGTCGCCCGGGTCGGACGGTCAGCGCAGCCGAATTCACTGGCAAGGGGGCCGGGATGGTGGCAGTGACCCCGGAGACGGGGCAGGACAGGGCCCTCGCGGCCGCCTTCGAGGCCGCCGTGGCGGCCGACGAGCGGGTGGAGCCCCGGGACTGGATGCCCGAGGAGTACCGGGCCTCGCTGGTCCGCCAGATGGCCCAGCACGCCCACTCCGAGATCATCGGCATGCAGCCCGAGGCCAACTGGATCACCCGGGCGCCCTCGCTGCGCCGCAAGGCCATCCTGATGGCCAAGGTGCAGGACGAGGCCGGTCACGGCCTGTACCTGTACAGCGCCGCCGAGACCCTCGGCACCAGCCGTGACGAGCTGCTCGACAAGCTGCACTCCGGCCGGCAGAAGTACTCCTCGATCTTCAACTACCCGACCTTGACCTGGGCCGACGTCGGCGCGATCGGCTGGCTGGTGGACGGCGCGGCGATCACGAACCAGGTGCCGCTGTGCCGCTGCTCCTACGGGCCCTACGCCCGCGCGATGGTCCGCATCTGCAAGGAGGAGTCCTTCCACCAGCGCCAGGGCTACGAGCTGCTGCTCGCCCTGTCGAAGGGCACCGAGGCGCAGCACGCGATGGCGCAGGACGCGGTGGACCGCTGGTGGTGGCCCTCGCTGATGATGTTCGGCCCGCCGGACGACGAGTCGGCGCACTCGGCGCAGTCGATGGCCTGGCGGATCAAGCGCCACAGCAACGACGAGCTGCGCCAGCGGTTCGTCGACATCGCCGTCCCCCAGTCCGAGGCCCTGGGCCTGACCCTGCCGGACCCGGACATCCGGTGGAACGAGGAGCGCGGGCACTACGACTTCGGCGCGATCGACTGGACGGAGTTCTGGGAGGTGCTCAAGGGCAACGGCCCCTGCAACGAGCAGCGCATCACCCAGCGCCGCCGCGCCCACGAGGAGGGCGCCTGGGTCCGCGAGGCCGCCGCCGCCCACGCCGAGAAGCAGGCCCGGGCCCACGCCGAGGCGCCTGCGCAAGCAGACGCAGACGCAGCCGCAGACGCAGACGCAGACGCACACGCACAGCAGCACGAGGAGGCACGGGTATGACGCAGAACTGGCCCCTGTGGGAGGTGTTCGTGCGCTCGCGCCGCGGCCTCTCGCACACCCACGCCGGCAGCCTGCACGCCCCGGACGCGGAGATGGCCCTGCGCAACGCCCGCGACCTGTACACCCGGCGCAACGAGGGCGTGTCGATCTGGGTCGTCCCGTCGGCGCAGATCACCGCGTCCTCGCCGGACGAGCGCGACCCGTTCTTCGCCCCGGCCGCCGACAAGCCGTACCGGCACCCGACGTTCTACGAGATCCCGGAGGGGGTGCGCCACCTGTGACCGCCACCGTGCCCACGACCGCCACCGTGCCGGCGACCGCCGCGCTCGCCCTCGGCGACGACGCCCTGGTGCTCTCGCACCGCCTCGGCGAATGGGCGGGCCACGCCCCCGTCCTGGAGGAGGAGGTCGCCCTCGCCAACATCGCCCTGGACCTGCTGGGCCAGGCCCGTGTCCTGCTGTCCCTGGTGGGCGACGAGGACGAGCTCGCCTTCCTGCGCGAGGAGCGGGCCTTCCGCAACCTCCAGCTGGTGGAGCAGCCCAACGGCGACTTCGCGCACACCATCGCCCGGCAGCTCTACTTCTCCCTCCACCAGCACCTGCTGTGGACGGAGCTGGCGGCGGGCGACGGCCCGTTCGCTCCGCTCGCGGCCAAGGCCGTCAAGGAGACCGCCTACCACGTCGACCACGCCGCCCAGTGGACCGTGCGCCTCGGCGACGGCACCGAGGAGAGCACCCGCCGCATGCGGGCCGCCCTGGACGCCCTGTGGAAGTACACGGGCGAGATGTTCCAGCCCGTCGACGGCCTGGACGTGGACGGCTCCGCCCTGGAGCAGCGCTGGCTCGCCGAGCTGGCCGAGGTCCTGGACCGGGCCCGGCTGAGCCTGCCCGAGGGCCCGCGCACCGGCGCCTGGTCCGCCGGGGCCGGCCGCCAGGGCCTGCACACCGAACCGTTCGGGCGGATGCTCGCCGAGATGCAGCACCTGCACCGCAGCCACCCGGGGGCGTCGTGGTGACCGGGGCGGTCGTCGAGGAGACCCGGCTGGAGCAGGAACTGGCCGCGCTGGCCGGCTCCGTGCCCGACCCCGAGCTGCCCGTGCTCACGCTGGCCGAGCTGGGCGTGCTGCGCCGGGTCCACATGCGGGAGGACGGCGGCGTCGACGTCGACCTCACCCCCACCTACACCGGCTGCCCCGCGATCGAGGCGATGTCCGCCGACATCGAGCGGGTCCTGACCGACCACGGCATACCCCGGGTGACCGTCCGTACGGTGCTCTCCCCGGCCTGGTCCACGGACGACATCAGCGCCGAAGGCCGCCGCAAGCTGGCCGAGTTCGGCATCGCCCCGCCGCGTCCGCACGCGGCCGGCGGGCCGGTCCCGGTCTCCCTGTCGGTGCGCTGCCCGCACTGCGGCTCCACCGACACCGAGCTGCTCAGCCGCTTCTCCTCCACCGCCTGCAAGGCGCTGCGCCGCTGCGTCGCCTGCCGGGAACCGTTCGACCACTTCAAGGAGCTGTAGATGGCCGCAGCCCGCCACGGCGCGTTCCACCCGCTGACGGTGGCGGCCGTCGACCGGCTCACCGACGACTCGGTCGCGCTCACCCTCGCCGTGCCGCCGGAGCTGCGCGAGGAGTACCGGCACACCGCCGGCCAGCACCTGACGCTGCGCCGGACCACCGACGAGGGCACCGAGGTCCGCCGCACCTACTCGATCTGCTCGCCCGCCCCGGACCCCGGGGGCCCCGGGCCGGACCGGCTGCAGGTCGGCGTACGGCTGGTGGAGGGCGGCGAGTTCTCCACGTGGGCCCACAAGGAGATCGCCGCCGGTGACGTCCTGGACGTGATGGTCCCGGCCGGGCGCTTCGTGCTCGACCCGGCCAAGGCCGCGCCCGGCGCGCACTACGCGGCGGTCGTCGGCGGCAGCGGGATCACCCCGGTGCTGTCCATCGCCGCCACCCTGCTCGCCGCCCGCCCCGACGCCCGGTTCTGCCTGGTGCGCAGCGACCGTACGGCCGCCTCGACGATGTTCCTGGAGGAGGTCGCCGACCTCAAGGACCGCTGGCCGGAGCGGTTCCAGCTGGTCACGGTGCTCTCCCGGGAGGAGCAGGAGGCCGGGCTGCCCTCGGGCCGGCTCGACCAGGAGCGGCTGACGGCCCTGCTGCCCGCGCTGCTGCCGGTCCCCGAGGTGGCCGGCTGGTTCCTGTGCGGCCCGTACGGGCTGGTGCAGGGCGCCGAGCGGGCCCTGCGGGGCCTGGGTGTCGGACGCGGCCGGATCCACGAGGAGATCTTCCACGTCGAGGACACCGCCGCCCCGGCGCCGGTCGCCGCGGGCACGGCCGCGCCCGCGCACAGCCGGGTCACCGCCCGCCTGGACGGCCGCTCCGGCACCTGGCCGGTCCGTGAGGGCGAATCCCTGCTGGACGCGGTGCTGCGCAACCGGGCCGACGCCCCGTACGCCTGCAAGGGCGGGGTCTGCGGCACCTGCCGGGCCTTCCTGGTCGGCGGCGAGGTCCGCATGGAGCGCAACTTCGCCCTGGAGGCTGAGGAGACCGAGGCCGGCTTCGTCCTGGCCTGCCAGTCCCACCCGGTGACGGAGGAGGTCGAGCTCGACTTCGACCGCTGAACCACCCAAAGCCACGACCCGGCCACGGCTGGGCCACGGCCCGGCCGGGGTTCAGCCCGGCTAGGGCCACGGCCCGGCTCTGCTACGGCTCGACCTGGCCCGGCCCGGCCCTGCCCGGCCACGGCTCGGGCCTGACCGGCCCGGCCATGGCGCGGCTCGGGCCTGCCCGGCCACGGCCCGGCTCGGCTCGGCCAGGGTCCAGCCCCGCCACGGCCCGGCCACGGCGGCTCAGCCAGGGCTCAGCCCCACCACCGCCCGACCCGGCCCTGCCCGGCCACGGCGGCTCAGCCAGGGCTCAGCCCCGCCACCGCCCGACCCGGCCACGGCCCGGGTTCAGCCCAGTCCGGCCAAGGCTCGGCCCGCGCCTCCTCGGCGCCGTTGCCCGTAGCCCGGGGCTGGTGAATTCCAAGAAGCTGCTCTATCTTGACGCCCCGTCAGAAAACCGGTGTGCGCGGAAGGACAGCCGTGGACTTCACCTTCACCGAGGAGCAGCAGGCCGCCGTCGAGGCGGCCCGGGCGGTCTTCGCCGACGTCGCCCCGGACTCCGTGCCCAGTCCCGCGCTCACCCCCGGCGCCGTCGCCGAGGACTTCGACCGCCCGCTGTGGGCCCGGCTCGCCGCGTCCGACCTGCTCGGCCTGGTCCTGGCCGAGCGGTACGGCGGCGCCGGGCTGGACACCGTCGCGCTGTGCCTGCTGCTGCGCGAGTCCGCCAAGGTGCTCGCCCGGGTCCCGCTGCTGGAGCACTGCGCCACCGCGACGGCCCTCCAGGCGTACGCCGACCCCCGCCTGGCCGCGGAGCTGCTGCCCCGCGCCGCCCGCGGCGAGCTGGTGCTGACCGTGGCCGCACAGGGCCGGACCGGGCACGACCCGGCCGAACTCGCCGTCACGGCACGCCGCGACGACGGCGCCTGGGTCCTGGACGGGCTCCAGACCGCCGTGCCCTGGGCACACGGCGCCGACTGGATCGCCGTACCCGCGCACACCGGCGAGGGCAGGGCGGTGCTCGCCCTGGTGCCGCGGACCTGCGCGGGCCTGGGCCTCGCCGACCAGTACTCCACCAGCGGGGAACGGCTGGCCGAGCTCACCCTGGACGGCGTACGCGTGCCCGCCGAGCGGCTCGTCGAGGCCGACGGCGCCTGGGAGCACCTGCGCCAGCTGCTGGCCACCGGCACCTGCGCGCTCGCGCTGGGCCTGGGCGAGGCCGTGCTCGCCATGACCGGCCGGTACACGGGTGAGCGGGAGCAGTTCGGGTTCCCCGTCGCCACCTTCCAGGCCGTCGCGGTGCAGGCCGCCGACCGCTACATCGACCTGCGCGCCATGGAGGCCACCCTCTGGCAGGCCGCCTGGCGCCTGGACAGCCCCGGCTCGGGGGGCCCGCTGCCGAGCGCCGGCGACGTGGCCGTGGCCAAGATCTGGGCCTCGGAGGGCGTCCGCCGGGTCGTGCAGACCGCGCAGCACCTGCACGGCGGCTTCGGCGCCGACACCGACTACCCGCTGCACCGCTACCACGCCTGGGCCAAGCACCTGGAGCTGTCGCTCGGCCCGGCGGCCGCGCACGAGGAGGCGCTGGGCGACCTGCTGGCCGCCCATCCCCTCGGCTGAGGATCAGACGACGGTGCCGGGAGCGCCCGCGTCGGTGACCACCGGGCGGCCCGAGGCCTCCCAGTCCTGCATGCCGCCGTCGACGTTCACGGCGTCGACGCCCTGGCCGACCAGGTAGCGCGCGACCTGCGCCGAACGGCCGCCGACCCGGCACATCACGAACACCCGGCGGCCGTCCTCGGCCGCCTCCGTCAGCTCGCCGAACCGGGCCACGAACTGGCTCATGGGGATGTGCAGCGCGCCTTCGGCGTGCCCGGCGTCCCATTCGTCCTGCTCGCGGACGTCCAGGATGAAGCTGTCCGCGTCCAGCGCGTCGACGCCCACCACGGGCACGGTGCCGAAGCTCATGCGTATCGCCTTTCGAAAAGAGAACCCACCGCCAGTGTGCCCCACCGGCCGTGCCCGCCCGGGACGCGCCGGGTCGGGCGCGATCCGCCGGGCACCGGTCAGCCCTGCACGGCCGCGAGCTCCGCCTCGCGCTCGGCGACCTGGGCCAGCAGCTGCTCGGCGATCTCCTCCAGCAGCCGGTCCGGGTCGTCCGGGGCCATGCGCAGCATGGAGCCGATGGCGCTCTCCTCCAGCTCGCGGGCCACCACCGTCAGCAGCTCCTTGCGCCGGGCCAGCCACTCCAGCTGCGCGTACAGCTCCTCGCTCTCGGTGGGCCGGGCCGCCTCGGGCACCGGGCCGGCCGCCCATTCCCCGGCCAGTTCGCGCAGCAGCTGCTCGTCGCCGCGCGCGTACGCCGCGTTCACCTTGACGACGAAGGCCTCCCGGCGGGCCCGCTCGGTCTCGTCCCGGGCGAGGTCCGGGTGCGCCTGGCGGACCAGCTCGCGGTACAGCTTGCGGGCCTCCTCGGTCGGCCGGACCCGCTCCGGCGGGCGCACCGGCCGCTCGGTGAGCATCGCGCCCGCGTCGTCGGAGATCCCGTCCGAGCCCATCCAGTCGTGGAACAGCTCCTCCACGCCCGGCATCGGCATGACCAGCGAGCGCGCGTCCCGGGCGCGCCGCAGGTCCTCCGGGTCGCCCGAGCGCGCCGCCCTGGCCTCCCAGATCAGCGCGTCCAGCTCGTCGAGGCGGGTGTACATCGGCCCGAGCTTCTGGTGGTGCAGCCGGGAGAAGTTCTCCACCTCGACCCGGAAGGTCTCCACCGCGATCTCGAACTCGATCAGCGCCTGCTCGGCCGCGCGCACGGCCCGCTCCAGCCGTGCCTCGGGCCGCTCGTCGGCAGCGGGCCCGTCCGTGGGGGCCGAGGGCTCCCCGGCAGTCTGCTCACTCACCCGCCCCACCCTACGGCCCACCGCCGGGCACCGGGAGGCGGGCAGGGGGCGGGACCCCCGCGGCCAGGAGACGCCCGACCGCCGGGCACCGGGAGGCGGGCAGGGGCGGATCCCCGCGGCCGGGAGGCGGGCAGGGGCGGACCCCCGCAGCCCGGAGGCGGGCAGGGCCGGGACCCCCGCGGCCCGGCGCCCCCCGGGCAGGCCCAGAAGCGGCAGCCCGGCTTCCGCAGCAGCGGAGGAAGCCCCGCCGCCGCGCCTAGACGCCTTCCTCCGCCGCGATCCGCCCCGCCCTGACCGCCGCCACCAGATCCGCGTGGTCGGCCTCCGTACGGTCGGCGTAGGCCACCGCGAAGGCCGCCACCGCCTCGTCCAGCTCCTCGTTCTTGCCGCAGTACCCCGCCAGCAGCCGCGGATCGGCGCTGTGCGCGTGCGCCCGGGCCAGCAGCGCGCCCGTCATCCGCCCGTAGTCGTCGAGCTGGTCGGCGGACAGCGCCGCCGGGTCCACGCTGCCCTTGCGGTTGCGGAACTGGCGCACCTGGTACGGCCGCCCCTGCACCGTGGTCCAGCCGAGCAGGATGTCCGAGACGACCTGCATCTGCTGCTGCCCCGCCACCACCCGGCGGCCCTCGTGCTCCTCCACCGGCGCGGGGAAGCCGACGGCCGGCAGGTGCGGCAGCAGCACCGAGGGACGGGCCTCCTTCACCTGGAGCACCAGCGCCTCACCGCGGTGGTCCAGCAGCAGCACCACGTACGAGCGGGTGCCCACGCTGCCGGTGCCCACCACCCGGAACGCCACGTCGTGGACGGCGTACCGGGCCAGCAGCGGCAGCCGGTCGCCGCTCAGCGTCCCCAGGTAGGGGCCGAGCGAGGCCGCGACGGCGGCGGCCTCCTCGTCCCCGACCCGCCGCAGCACCGGCAGGGCGTCGACGAAGCGCCGGCCGCCGTCCTCGGCCGGCTCCGTGGACTTCGCCGCGAACCGCGCGCCGGTGTTGTTGCGGGCCTTCTCCGAGACCCGCTCCAGCGTGCCCAGCAGGTCCCGGGCGTCGGTGTGCGAGACGAGTTCCTCGTCGGCGATGGCGTTCCAGGCGTCCAGCGCCGGCAGCTTCGCCAGCAGCCGCACGGTGCGCCGGTAGGCGCCCACCGCGTCCCGGGCGGCCGCCCGGCAGACGTCCTCGGAGGCGCCCGCGACCCGGCCGGCCAGCACCAGCGAGGCGGCCAGCCGCTTGACGTCCCACTCCCACGGGCCGAAGACCGTCTCGTCGAAGTCGTTGAGGTCGATCACCAGTCGGCCGCGGGCGTCGCCGTAGAGCCCGAAGTTCGCGGCGTGCGCGTCACCGCAGATCTGCGCGCCCACGCCGGTCACCGGCGTGCCCGCCAGGTCGTGCGCCATGAGCCCCGCGGCCCCGCGCAGGAAGGCGAACGGGTTGGCTGCCATCCGCCCCACCCGGATCGGCGTCAGCTCCGGCACCCGGCCGGCGTTGGACTCCTCCACCGCCCGCACCGCGTCCGGCCGGTCCGCCGCCACCGCGAGGCCCGCGTGCGCGGCGCGCGGGACGCTCCTGCGCAGCGCCTTGCCCGCCTCCTTGGGCGACACCCCGGCCGTCGTGCGGGGCGCGAACCCCGCCACCGCCGGTATCCGCTCCACTGCCATGTCCGCCGGACCCCCCGTGTCGATCTTCCGTCTTCGGTGCCCACGACCGTACCGACCCGCGCCCGACCGGCATGACCCGGTCCTGCCACAACCGCGCTACGAAGTCGTGGTCACAGCCCCGCGTCCCGGGCCAGCAGCGCCGCCTGCACCCGGTTCTCGCACTCCAGCTTCGCCAGGATCCGGCTGACGTACGTCTTCACCGTCGCCTCGCTCATGTGCAGCCGCCGCCCCGCGTCCGCGTTGGACAGGCCCTCCCCGAGCAGCGCCAGCACCCCGCGTTCGCGCTCGCTGAGTTCGGCCACCCGGCGCCGGGCCTCCTCGCCGCGGGCCGCCTCCCGGCCCGAGGCCAGCTGGTCCACCACGTGCCGGGTCGCGCCGGGCGAGAGGTAGGCGTCCCCGGCCGCGGCCGCCCGTACGGCGCCGATCAGCTCGCCGGGGGCGGAGTCCTTGAGCAGGAAGCCCGCGCCGCCCTCCGCCAGGGCGCGCAGGACGTTCTCCCGCTCGCCGAACGTCGTCAGGATCAGCGCCCGCGCCTGCGGCACCGCCCGGCGCAGCTCCGCCAGCGCGCTCAGCCCGTCCAGGACGGGCATCTGGATGTCCAGCAGCACCACGTCCGGGTGGTGGGCGCGGGCCAGCTCCACCGCCTCGCGCCCGTTCGGCGCCTCCGCGACCACCTCGATCCCGGGGTCCGACGTCAGGATCATCCTGATGCCGGCCCGGATCAGCGGCTCGTCGTCCGCGATCACCACTTTGATCGTCCGGCCCGTCACGCCCGCCCTCCCACTGCTTCCACCGTGTCCACCCCTGCTCAGCCCGCGTCGACCTCGTACGTCTGCTTCTCGACGAGCTTGCCGTCCTTGAAGCAGAACCGGAAAACCCGGTCCTTCGCCAGATCCGTGTCGTCCTCCGGGTCCAGGAGCGCCAGGCACGAGGCACCGGCCGGCTTCGGCGGCCCCTTGCGGTCCAGTCCCGAGGTCATGATCGAGTCCCCGCTGGGCACCGCCTTGCGCACCTCCTTCTCGCTCTGTCCCACCTGGACCCGGTCGTACTCCTCCCGCGTCAGGTACGCCTCGTCGGCCGAGCTCGCCATCAACGCGATCAGCGCCACCACCGCGATCAGCAGCAGCACCGCCGCGGCGAACGCGATCCCGCAGCCCAGCGCCACCCCGCCGCCGGGCGAGCGCCCGTGCCGGCCCACGGCCAGCTCCCGGTCGACCGCCGCCCAGTCCATGGGCGCCGTGGCTCCCGAGACGCGGACGGCCAGTTGCCCGAAGTCGTCCGGCTCCGGCCCCTGCGCCCCGGCCGGCTCGGCGCCGTACGGCAGCACGCCCGCGACGCGGAAGCCGCCGCCCTCGACCGGGCCCGCGTGCACCATGCCGCCGACCAGCCGGGCCCGCTCGCGCAGCCCCGTCAGGCCCTGTCCGCCCGAGACGACCCCGTCCGGCCGCTCGGCCGCCGCCGGGCCGTTGGCGATCTCCACCACCAGGGAGTCGTCCTCGTAGCGCAGTTCCACGGTGATCGCCGCGCCCGGCGCGTGCTTGTAGGCGTTCGTCAGCGCCTCCTGCACGATCCGGTACGCCGCGTGGTCGCAGGCCGGGGCCAGCGGCCGGGTCGCCCCGGTGACCGTCAGGCGCACCTCGGTGCCGGCCGCCCGGGCGGCCTCCACCACGCCGCCGATGCCGGCGACCCCGCGGGCGGCCGGCTGGACGGTGTCCTCCGCCGCGACCGGCGCCTCCACCCCGTCGCGCAGGATGCCCACGACCTCGCGCAGTTCGTGCATCGCGCCGACCGAGGCCTGGCGCAGCACGCCCACCGCCTCGCGCTGACGTTCCGTCAGTGCCGGGTCGACCTCCAGCGCGCCGGTGTGCACGGAGATCAGCGCCAGCTGGTGGCCGAGGCTGTCGTGCATGTCCTGGGCGATCCGCTGGCGCTCGCGCAGCCGCGCCTGGCCGGCGATCATCGCCCGCTCCCGCATGAGTTGCGCGTTGCGCTCCTGGAGCGCGTGCAGCAGGGTCCGCCGCTGGTACCAGTACCGGCTCGCCAGGCCCGGCATCAGGGTGGTCGCGAGGAACGCCAGGGTGACGAAGACGGCGATCCACAGCGGCCGGGTGTTCGACCACTCCGTGACCACCGCGACGCCCACCTCCAGCGCGAAGGTGAGCGTGAACGCGACCACCGCACGGGTCACCCCGACGATCCGCCGGCCCGCCGACCAGGCGAGCAGGATCGTCACCAGGAACGCCCCGGGCAGCACCCCGCTGATCACCGCGCCCGCCACCAGCGTCCCCGCGGGCAGCCGGCGCCGCAGCAGTGTGAGGAGCACCACGACCACCGCGGACAGGGTGTGCCGCCACCAGGCCCCGCCCTCGATCTCCTCCAACGGCATGCCGAGCAGCGCGAGCACGGCGGCCATCGCGCAGTCCTTGAGCAGGGCGGCCCGCGTCCACCGCTCCGGCCCCTGGAGCCAGGCCCGGCCCGCGCGCATCTTCGACGTCACATCCACGCGCCCGACCCTAGGGTCCGACGCCGGGGCCCGGCCGCTCACTTTCGTCGCGTCCCGGCCGACGAAAGTCGCGCGGCCCGCAACGGAAGAAGCCCCGCGGATCGATGATCCGCGGGGCTTCCCACAGTGGGCGAGGGGGGATTTGAACCCCCACGTCCCGAAGGACACTGGCACCTGAAGCCAGCGCGTCTGCCGTTCCGCCACTCGCCCGAGCAGCGTCCCAGTGGTCTTCCCTTTCGGGCCGTTCCCCTGGCGACACCGGAACATTAGCACGTCAGAGGCGGGGGATTGAAATCGCTTTCCCCGCACCGCTCGCGCGACGTCCCGACAGCCCCTCCCGTAGTGCCCGCCGGGTGCGGGACACTGTCCCTGGAGCGCCCCTACGATCCCCTGGGTAGGACTTGTGAGGACCAACACTTGTCCACACGTGGGACAAGGGGAACCACCCGAATCCCCCACGCGTGGATACGATCAGTAAGCAGTACAGGGCGACAACGACGGAGGAGGTGCCCGATGGGAGTCCTGAAGCGGTTCGAGCAGCGACTCGAAGGTCTGGTGAACGGCACCTTCGCCAAGGTGTTCAAGTCCGAGGTCCAGCCCGTGGAGATCGCCGGCGCGCTGCAGCGCGAGTGCGACAACAACGCCACGATCTGGAACCGCGAGCGCACCGTCGTCCCCAACGACTTCATCGTCGAGCTCTCCGCCCCCGACTACGAGCGCCTGAGCCCGTACTCGGGCCAGCTCGGCGACGAGCTCGCGGGCCTCGTCCGCGACTACGCCAAGCAGCAGCGCTACACGTTCATGGGCCCGATCAAGGTCCACCTGGAGAAGGCCGAGGACCTCGACACCGGCCTGTACCGCGTGCGCAGCCGCACCCTGGCCGCCAGCTCCTCCCAGCCGCAGGCCGGCCCGGGCCAGCAGCAGGGCGGCTACGGGTACCCCCCGGTGGGCGCCCCGCCGATGCCCAGCTCGCCGCCCCCCGGCCCGCCCGGCGGCCCGCAGCGCCGCCCCGCCGGCGGCGGCCACGTGGCCCCGGTCCCGGGCGGCGCGGGCCAGGCGGTGCGCCGCTGGATCGAGATCAACGGCACCCGCCACCAGATTTCCCGTCCCACGCTCGTACTCGGCCGCAGCACCGAAGCCGACGTACGGATCGACGACCCCGGCGTCTCGCGCCGGCACTGCGAGATCCGGACCGGAACGCCCTCGACGATCCAGGATCTCGGGTCCACCAACGGCATCGTGGTGGACGGGCAGCACACCACCCGCGCTACGCTCCGCGACGGCTCGCGGATCGTCGTGGGCAGCACGACCATCATTTACCGGCAAGCCGAAGGGTGAAGCGGGGGCAATGTCAGAGCTGACCCTGACGGTCATGCGGCTGGGTTTCCTGGCCGTTCTGTGGCTGTTCGTCATCGTGGCCGTCCAGGTCATCCGCAGTGACCTCTTCGGCACGCGCGTGACCCAGCGCGGCTCCCGCCGTGGTTCCTCCGGCGCGGCCGCGCCGAGCGGCGGCGCCGGCCGGCAGGCCGCGCCCCCGCAGCAGCGCCAGCGCCGGGGCGCCCCCACCAAGCTGGTGGTCACCGAAGGCACGCTGACGGGCACGACGGTCGCCCTGCAGGGCCAGACGATCAGCCTGGGCCGCGCGCACGACTCCACGATCGTGCTGGACGACGACTACGCCTCCAGCCGGCATGCCAGGATCTACCCCGACCGGGACGGACAGTGGATCGTCGAGGATCTCGGGTCCACCAACGGCACGTATCTCGACCGGACCCGCCTGACCACCCCGACGCCCATTCCGCCGGGCGCCCCGATCCGCATCGGTAAGACCGTCATCGAGCTGCGGAAGTAGTACGAGAATGAGCGAGCGGAGCGAGCGAGCCGCAGCGGTCCGGCCCCTGGAGGGCACCGGCCCGAGCGCGCTCCCGACCGGAGGGTGGGCAGTGTGGCTCTGTACCCGGATGCCGGATCACCGACAGGGCAGGTGCGCATGAGCCTGTCGCTGAGGTTCGCCGCCGGATCGCACAAGGGCATGATCCGCGAGGGCAACGAGGACTCCGGCTACGCCGGTCCGCGGCTGCTCGCCGTCGCGGACGGCATGGGCGGCCAGGCCGCCGGCGAGGTGGCCAGTTCGGAGGTCATCTCCTCCCTCGTCCAGCTCGACGACGACATCCCGGGCTCCGACGTCCTCACCTCGCTCGGCATCGCCGTGCAGCGGGCCAACGACCAGCTGCGCATCATGGTCGAGGAGGACCCCCAGCTGGAGGGCATGGGCACCACGCTCACCGCCCTGCTGTGGACCGGTGCCCGCCTGGGCCTGGTGCACGTCGGCGACTCGCGCGCCTACCTGCTGCGCGACGGCGTCCTCACCCAGATCACCCAGGACCACACCTGGGTGCAGCGGCTGGTCGACGAGGGCCGGATCACCGAGGAAGAGGCCACCACCCACCCGCAGCGCTCCCTGCTGATGCGCGCGCTGGGCAGCGGCGAACACGTCGAGCCCGACCTGTCGATCCGCGAGGTCCGCGTCGGCGACCGCTACCTGGTCTGCTCCGACGGCCTCTCCGGCGTCGTCTCCCACCAGACCCTGGAGGAGACCCTCGCCGACTACCACGGCCCCCAGGAGACCGTGCAGGCGCTGATCCAGCTCGCCCTGCGCGGCGGCGGCCCGGACAACATCACCTGCATCGTCGCCGACGTCCTCGACACCGACAGCGGCGACACCCTCGCCGCCCAGCTCAACGACAGCCCGGTCGTCGTCGGCGCGGTCGCCGAGAACCAGCACCAGCTCTTCGACCACGGCGCCATGCAGACCCCGGCCGGCCGCGCCGCGGGCCTGGGCCGCCAGACCCCGCCGCCCGGCGCCTTCGGGCCGCCCGGCAGCGGTGAGACGCCCGGCTACGGCGCCGCGCCCGAGCCCGGCTACGGCGGCGGCGCGTACGGCTCCTTCGGCGAGGCCGAGCCGTACGACCCGGACGACGGCAGCATGGACGACCACTACGACCACCCGCGCCGGCGCCGCAGCAAAGGGCGCAAGTGGACCACCCGCACCCTGCTCCTGCTGCTGCTCGCGGGCGTCATCGGCGGCGGCGCCTACGCGGCCCACCGCTGGACCCAGACCCAGTTCTTCGTCGGCAAGAACGGCGACCACGTCGCCCTCTACCGGGGCCTGAGCCAGGACCTCGGCCCGCTGAAGCTGTCGAAGGTGGAGACGGACCGCCCCGACATCGAACTGAAGTACCTGCCGCCCTTCAAGCGCAAGCAGGTCGAGGGCGCCATCACCGAGGGAACCCTCGACGGCGCCAAGCAGAAGATCGACGAGCTCGCCCTCCAGGTCACCGCCTGCAAGAAGGACGAGGCCCGCCGCGGCGCCGAGGCCAACAACCAGACACCGCCCGCGGACACCGCCCTGACGCCCGAGGAGCAGAAGCTCGTCGGCCTGTGCGAAAAGCAGTAGCGGTACCAGCAGTCACCTGCGGGCACAGGGGGCCCGTCACACCATGAGCGTTGTCACCAACACGACCACCATCGGCGCCATCGAGCTGCCGAGCCGGCGGAACACCGAGCTGATGCTGCTCGGCTTCGCCGTGGTCATCCCGATCTTCGCCTACGCCAACGTCGGCCTCGCCATCCACGGCAAGCTGCCCCCTGGCATGCTCGTCTACGGCCTCGGCCTGGCGCTGCTGGCGGGCGTGGCCCACCTGGTCGTGCGCCGCTTCGCCAAGTACGCCGACCCGCTGCTGCTGCCCCTGGGCATCCTCCTCAACGGCCTGGGCCTGGTGCTGATCTGGCGGCTGGACCAGTCCGAGCGGCTGCAGAACCTCGCCAAGCGGGCGTTCGGCGGCTTCTCCGAGTCCACCCCGAACCAGATGCTCTACACGGCCCTGGGCATCGCGCTGTTCTCCGCCGTGCTGCTGATCCTCAAGGACCACCGCACGCTCCAGCGGTTCACGTACATCTCGATGGCCGGCGCGCTGGTGCTGCTGATCCTGCCGGTGATCCCGGGCCTCGGGGCGGACGTCTTCGGCGCGAAGATCTGGATCCGGGTGGCCGGCTTCTCCATCCAGCCCGGTGAGTTCGCGAAGATCGTCATCGCGGTCTTCTTCTCCGGCTACCTGATGGTCAAGCGGGACGCGCTGGCGCTGGCCAGCCGCCGGTTCATGGGCCTGTACCTGCCGCGCGGCCGCGACCTCGGCCCGATCCTGGTGATCTGGGCGATGAGCCTGCTCATCCTCGTCTTCGAGAACGACCTCGGCACCTCGCTGCTGTTCTTCGGCATGTTCGTGATCATGCTGTACGTCGCCACCGAGCGGACCAGCTGGATCGTGATCGGCCTGCTGATGTCGGTGGCCGGCGCCGTGGTCGTCGGCACCACCGCCAGCCACGTCAAGGCGCGCGTCACCGCCTGGCTCGACCCCTTCGCCTGCTACAGCACTTCCGGCGCCTGCGAGCAGGTCGGCCAGTCGATCATGAGCTTCGGTTCGGGCGGGGTCCTCGGCGCCGGTTGGGGCCAGGGCAACTCCGACCTGATCGGCTTCGCCGCCAACTCCGACTTCATCTTCTCCACCGTCGGCGAGGAACTCGGACTCACCGGCGTCATGGCGTTCCTGCTGCTCTACGGCCTGATCATCGAGCGCGGCGCGCGCACCGCGCTGGCCGCCCGGGACCCGTTCGGCAAGCTGTTCGCGATCGGCCTGTCGGGCGCCTTCGCCATCCAGATCTTCGTCGTCGCCGGTGGCGTGATGGGCCTCATCCCCCTCACCGGTATGACCATGCCCTTCCTCGCGTCCGGCGGCTCCTCCGTCCTCGCGAACTGGGCCCTCATCGGCATCCTCATCCGGATCAGCGACACCGCACGCCGCCCCGCCCCGGCCCCCGCCCAGTCCCCCGACTCCGAGATGACCCAGGTGGTCCGCCCGTCATGAACAAGCCCCTGCGCAGAATCGCGATCTTCTGCGGGCTGCTCATCCTCGCCCTGCTGATCCGTACCAACTGGCTGCAGTACGTCCAGGCCGAGGAGCTGGCCACCCGCAAGGAGAACCGCCGGGTCCAGATCGCCCAGTACGGGACCGAGCGCGGCAACATCATCGTCGAGGGCCAGCCCATCACCGGCTCGCAGGCGGTCGGCGGCAGCGACTACAAGTACAAGCGGACCTACCTCGACGGCCGCCTGTGGGCCCCCGTCACCGGCTTCGCCTCCCAGGCGTTCGGCTCCACCCAGCTGGAGTCGCTGGAGGACGGCATCCTCACCGGCAACGACGACCGGCTGTTCTTCGACCGCACCATCGGCATGTTCACCGGCGAGAAGAAGCAGGGCGGCAACGTCGTCACCACGCTCAAGGCCGCCGCGCAGAAGGCGGCGTACGAGGGGCTCGGCGACAAGAAGGGCGCGGTCGCCGCGATCGACCCGCGCACCGGCGCCATCCTCGCGCTGGTCAGCACCCCCTCCTACGACCCCTCCACCTTCGCCGGCAACTCCAAGGCCGACGAGAAGGCCTGGGTCGAGCTGAAGGACAGCGAGGACAAGAACCTGGTCAACCGCGCGCTGCGCGAGACCTACCCGCCCGGCTCCACCTTCAAGGTGGTCACCGCCGCGGCCGCCCTGGAGCACGGGGTCGTCACCGACATCAACGCGCCGACCGACACCCCCGAGCCGTACCTCCTGCCCGACACCCGCACCCAGCTGCCCAACCAGCACGGCGGGTGCGAGAAGGCGAGCCTCAACGAGGCGCTGCGGGTGTCCTGCAACACCGTCTTCGCCAACATCGCCACCAAGGTCACGCGCGACAAGATGGTCGAGACGGCCGAGAAGTTCGGCTTCAACAACAGCAAGATCGACACCCCGGTCCGCGCGTTCGCCAGCGTCTACGACAAGACCATGGACAAGCCCGGCAACGCGCTGTCGGCCATCGGCCAGTTCAACACCGCGGCCACCCCGCTGCAGATGGCCATGGTCGCCGCCGCCATCGCCAACGACGGCAAGCTGATGAAGCCGTACATGGTCGACCAGCTGACGGCCCCCAACCTCGACGTGATCGAGAAGACCGAGCCGCAGGAGATGGGCCGGCCCCTCTCCGCCGCCAACGCGCAGAAGGTCCAGCAGATGATGGTCAACGTCGTCGACAACGGCACCGGCGGCAAGGCCAAGATCTCCGGTGTGACGGTCGGCGGCAAGACCGGTACCGCCCAGCACGGCGAGAAGAACAAGAAGAACCCGTACGCCTGGTTCATCTCCTACGCCAAGACCGACAAGGGTTCCCCGGTCGCCGTCGCCGTGGTCATCGAGGACTCCAGCGCCGACCGCGAGGACATCAGCGGCGGCGGTCTGGCCGCCCCCGTGGCCAAGGCGGTCATGCAGGCCGTACTCAACAACCAGGGCTGACGGCGGTGCCCGCAGCGCACGGTACCGGTCCGGTATCAGCCTGTGGGCACCACCCGATCACTGACGATCGGCCGGTAGCCTTTGCGCGAGCAGCACACCGCCGGACCACACACGGGTGCGGTCGGGACTGACGGAGAGGGCTGGAAGTTATGGAAGAGCCGCGTCGCCTCGGCGGCCGGTACGAGCTGAGCCACGTACTCGGCCGCGGTGGCATGGCCGAGGTGTACCTCGCCCAGGACACCCGGCTCGGCCGTACCGTCGCCGTCAAGACCCTGCGTGCCGATCTCGCCCGTGACCCGTCCTTCCAGGCCCGGTTCCGGCGTGAGGCGCAGTCCGCGGCCTCGCTCAACCACCCGGCGATCGTCGCGGTCTACGACACCGGCGAGGACTACGTCGACAACATCTCCATCCCCTACATCGTGATGGAGTACGTCGACGGCTCCACCCTGCGTGAGCTGCTGCACTCCGGCCGCAAGCTGCTGCCCGAGCGCACGCTGGAAATGACCATCGGCATCCTCCAGGCGCTGGAGTACTCCCACCGCGCGGGCATCGTCCACCGCGACATCAAGCCCGCCAACGTCATGCTGACCCGCACCGGCCAGGTCAAGGTCATGGACTTCGGCATCGCCCGGGCCATGGGCGACTCCGGCATGACCATGACGCAGACGGCGGCCGTGATCGGCACCGCCCAGTACCTCTCCCCGGAGCAGGCCAAGGGCGAGCAGGTCGACGCCCGGTCCGACCTGTACTCCACCGGCTGCCTGCTCTACGAACTGCTGACCGTCCGGCCCCCGTTCGTCGGCGACTCGCCGGTGGCCGTCGCCTACCAGCACGTACGCGAAGAGCCGCAGCCGCCGTCGAACTTCGACCCCGAGATCACGCCCGAGATGGACGCCATCGTCCTGAAGGCGCTGGTCAAGGACCCGGACTACCGCTACCAGAGCGCCGACGAGATGCGCGCCGACATCGAGGCCTGCCTCGAGGGCCAGCCCGTCGCCGCCGCGGCGGCCATGGGCGCCCCGGGCTACGGCTACCCCGACCACGGCGGCTACGGGCACCAGGGCTACGACCAGCCCACCGCCGCGATGCGCCCCGCCGAGCCCGGGCAGACGTCGATGATGCCGCCGACGCCCCCGGGCGGCGACGGCGGTTACTACCCCGACCAGAACGGCTACGACCAGGGCGGCTCGCGCCGCCGGCAGCAGAAGAAGAGCCGGGCCTCGACGATCCTGCTCGTCGCCGCCGGCATCCTCGTCCTGGTCGGCGCGATCCTGATCGGCCGCTCCCTGTCGGGCGGCGGCGCCGACAACCGGCCCACCGTGCCCAAGCTGGTCGGCAGCACGCTGGAGCAGGCGCAGAAGAGCGGGGAGAACGTCGGGCTGAAGGTCGAGAAGGACGGCGAGGAGCCCTGCGACAACCAGCCCAAGGGCAACATCTGCTCGCAGAACCCCGAGGCCGGCGCCAAGGCCGACAAGGACTCCGTCGTCAAGGTCAAGATCTCCTCGGGTGCGCCCAAGGTGACCATGCCGAACCTCGAAGGCCTGACCTACGAGGAGGCCGAGGCCAAGCTGCGCGGCCTCGGCTTCCAGACCGTCGAGCGCAAGAACGTCGAGTCGGAGCGCAAGGCCGGCACCGTCATCGGCCAGGACCCCAAGCGGGACACCCAGGTCGAGAAGGGCACCACGGTCACCCTCCAGGTGGCCAAGGAGGTCACCAAGTCCGTCGTGCCGAACCTGATCGGCAAGACGAAGGACGAGGCGAAGCAGCTGCTGACCGACGCCAAGCTCAAGCTCGGCAGCGTGACCGAGGTGGACGCGCCCGGCGCGGCGCCGAACACGGTCGTCCAGCAGCAGTACGACCCGAACTCCCAGCTCAACCCGAACACCGCGGTCAACATCCAGGTCACCAAGGCCACGTCGGCGACGCCGGCCACGACCATGCCGCAGCTGGTGGGCCGTACGGTCGCCCAGGCCAAGGCGGAGCTCGCCCGCAACGGCCTGACCTTCGGCGCGGTCCTGTCCGGGCCGACGGACGACAACGCCACCGTCGTGATCAGCGACCCGCCCGCCGGCAGTCCGGTGGTGCCCGGCCAGGTGGTCAACGTCCGTACGCTCGCCGGGATCCAGCAGCAGGACAACCGCAACGGCGGCGACTCGGGCGGCGGCTGGTTCGGCTTCGGCCGCAACTGACACCCCGGCCCCGCCGGGCGGGCTCCGTCAGCGGAGCTCGGCCGGCGGGGTCCGCTCGGCGTCGACCTTCTCGGTGCGCACCAGCTCGCCCCACACGATGTAGCGGTACTTCGACGTGTAGACGGGCGTGCACGTGGTCAGCGTGATGTACCGGCCCGGGGCCGTACGGCCCGAGGCCTTCGGGACCGGGTTGATCACGTCCACGTCGTACTTCGAGGTCTGCGGCAGCTGCGCGAAGACCTTGTAGACGTACCAGGTGTCGCGCGTCTCGAAGACGATCGCGTCACCGCTGCGCAGCTTGTCGATGTTGTGGAACTTCGCCCCGTGCCCGTCCCGGTGCGCGGCGAGGGCGAAGTTTCCCGTGCGGTCCCACGGCAGCGCGGACTTCACCGGGTCCGTGTAGTAGCCGGCCACCCCGTCGTTGAGCACCTCGGGGCTCGTCCCCCGCTTGACCAGCACCTCGCCGTTCTTCATCGCCGGCACGTGCAGGAAGCCGATGCCGCCCTGGGTGTCCAGCGCCCCGGGCTCGGCCGCGGGCGGCGCGCTCTGCCACTGCTGGCGCACCTGGTCGCCGCGGGCCGAGGCCTGGCGGTCGGCGACCACGTTGGTCCACCACAGCGAGTACCAGACGAACAGGGCCAGTACGACCCCCACCGTGATCAGCAGCTCGCCGAGCAGGCTCAGGGATCCTGCGACCCAGTTGCGGTTGCGCGGGGCCGCGCGACGGGCACGTGACACGGGTGACTCATCCTCTGAGAGCGGGCGGCGCCCCTTGGCTGCGGGGACGCTCGTCGACCATCCTGCCCCATACGATCATCCGGTAGGTGCTGGTGAACTCCGGGGTGCAGGTGGTCAGCGTGAGGTACCGGCCGGGAGAGGTGAAGCCCGATCCCTCCGGCACCGGCCGCAGCACGGCCACGTTGGTCGGCGGGGTCTGCGGCAGGATGCTGGTCATCTCGTACGTGTAGTACGCGTCCCGGGTCTCGACCACGATCGGGTCGCCGGGGGTCAGCCGGTTGATGAAGCGGAACGGTTCGCCGTGGGTGTTGCGGTGCCCGGCCACCGCGAAGTTGCCCGTGCGGTCGGCCGGCATCGCCGTCTTCAGCGCGCCCTCGCTGTAGTGCCCGACCATGCCCCGGTCCAGCACCTTCGGCTTGCTGGTCCCCTCCGCCACCGGCACCTTCACGTCCAGCTTCGGGATGTGCAGGATGGCGAAGCCCTGCCCGGGCTCGAAGGCCTCCACCGCGGGCGCGCCCGCGCCGCCCGCCGCCCAGTCCTCGCGCAGCGACCCGGCCGCGCCGCTGGCCTGCCGTTCGGCGAGCACATTGGTGTACCAGAGCTGGTAGGTCACGAAGAGCAGCATCACCAGGCCGACGGTGATGAACAGCTCCCCCACCAGGCGGCTGACGACCACCACCGCGCCGCTCCTGCGCCGCCGTCGCGCCCGCTTCGCGGCCGCCTGGGCAGCCTTGCGTCGCGCGGCCCGTCCCCCGGAGGACGCGGGCGGCGCGAGCGCCGTCACGCGACGGCCTTGCCCACCACCGGGGCGAGCCCCACCGAGCGCTCCACGGCACCCGTGTCGCCGCACCGCACCAGCCAGTTGGCGAGCATCCGGTGGCCCCACTCGGTCAGCACCGACTCGGGGTGGAACTGCACGCCCTCGACGTCGTGCTCCCGGTGCCGCAGGCCCATGATGATCCCGTCCTCGGTGCGGGCCGTGACCTCCAGCTCGGCGGGCAGGGCGGCCGGCTCGGCCGCCAGGGAGTGGTAGCGGGTGGCCGTGAAGGGGGAGGGCAGGCCGGCGAAGACGCCCTTGCCCTCGTGGACCACCGGGGAGGTCTTGCCGTGCAGCAGCTCCGGGGCCCGGTCGACCACGCCGCCGTACGCGACCGCCATGGACTGCATGCCCAGGCACACGCCGAAGACCGGGACGCCCGTGGCGGCGCAGTGCCGGACCATGTCCACGCACACGCCGGCCTCCTCGGGGGTGCCGGGGCCGGGGGACAGCAGCACACCGTCGAAGCCGTCCTGGGCGTGGGAGAGCTCCACCTCGTCGTTGCGGAGCACCTCGCACTCGGCCCCGAGCTGGTAGAGGTACTGGACCAGGTTGAAGACAAAGCTGTCGTAGTTGTCCACAACCAGAATGCGCGCGCTCACCCGGTGGCTCCCGCTCCCTCGTCGACCGTCACATCGTTGAACGGGAGCAGGGGCTCGGCCCACGGGAAGACGTACTGGAACAGTACGAACACCACCGCGAGCACCAGCACGAGCGAGATCAGCGCGCGGACCCACGCGTTGCCCGGCAGATGCCGCCAGATCCAGCCGTACATGCCGTCCCTTCCACTCACCTGTTCCGCACCAGACTACGGGCTGCCCCGCTTCACCGGCCGGGTCTCGGTGAGTTCCGCCCAGACGATGAGACGGTGGCTGTGCCCCCACTCCGGCTCGCAGGTCGTCAGGGTCAGATAGCGGCCGGGCCCGGTGAAGGGGGAGCGGTGCGGCACCGGCGCGACCACGCCGACGTCGGTGGGCAGGGTGCGCAGCGGGGCGGCCCGGACGGTGTACGTGTACCAGTTGGTCGCGTCCTTGACGATCACCAGGTCGCCGGGGCGCAGGGCCGGGACGTCCTTGAACGGGTCGCCGTAGGTGCGCCGGTGCCCGGCCACGGCGAAGTTGCCGGTGCCCCCGGGGCCGGCGGTGCCGGCGTAGTGGCCGAGGCCCTTCTTGAGCAGCCCGGCGTCGGTGCCCTCCAGGACCGGCTTGACCCAGTCCCCGCCGAAGCGGGGCACGTACATCTCCGCGAAGGCCTCGCCGGGGGCGTACGCCGGGGCCGGCCCCGTCAGGTCCACGAGC
>NZ_JAJAUY010000031.1 GCF_020532625.1 Streptomyces antimicrobicus
GGGGCGCGGCAGGGACCGCTTGTCGGTCCCCGCAAGTAGGGTTGGAGGCATGGCCGACCCTTCCAGCTACCGCCCCCAGCCGGGGCAGATCCCCGACTCCCCGGGGGTCTACCGGTTCCGTGACGAGCACCGCCGCGTGATCTACGTGGGGAAGGCCAAGAGCCTGCGCCAGCGCCTGGCCAACTACTTCCAGGACCTGGCCGGCCTGCACCCGCGGACCGCCACGATGGTGACCACGGCCGCCTCCGTCGAGTGGACCGTGGTCTCCACCGAGGTCGAGGCGCTCCAGCTGGAGTACTCCTGGATCAAGGAGTACGACCCCCGGTTCAACGTCAAGTACCGCGACGACAAGAGCTATCCCTCGCTCGCGGTCACCCTGGGCGAGCAGTTCCCCCGCGTGCAGGTCATGCGCGGCCCCAAGAAGAAGGGCGTGCGCTACTTCGGCCCGTACGCCCACGCCTGGGCCATCCGCGAGACCGTCGACCTGATGCTGCGGGTCTTCCCCGTCCGCACCTGCTCCGCCGGGGTGTTCAAGCGCTCCGCCCAGATCGGCCGGCCCTGCCTGCTCGGCTACATCGGCAAGTGCTCCGCCCCGTGCGTGGGCCGCATCACCCCCGAGGACCACCGGGAACTGGCCGAGGACTTCTGCGACTTCATGGCCGGCCGCACCGGCGCCTACCTCTCCCGCCTGGAGAAGCAGATGCACCAGGCGGCCGAGGAGATGGAGTACGAGCGGGCCGCCCGGTTGCGCGACGACATAGGGGCCCTGCGCCGGGCCATGGAGAAGAACGCCGTCGTGCTCGCCGACGCCACCGACGCCGACCTCGTCGCCGTCGCCGAGGACGAGCTCGAAGCGGCCGTGCAGATCTTCCACGTCCGCGGCGGCCGGGTGCGCGGCCAGCGCGGCTGGGTCACCGACAAGGTCGAGGCGGTGGACACCGCGGGCCTCGTCGAGCACGCCCTGCAGCAGCTGTACGGCGAGGAGACCGGCGAGAGCGTGCCCAAGGAGGTCCTGGTCCCGGCCCTGCCGGAGGACGCCCCGGCCCTCACCCAGTGGCTCGCCGGCCGCCGCGGCTCCCAGGTGAGCCTGCGCATCCCCCAGCGGGGGGACAAGAAGGCCCTGATGGAGACCGTCCACCGCAACGCCCAGCAGTCGCTGGCCCTGCACAAGACCAAGCGCGCCAGCGACCTCACCACCCGCTCGCGCGCGCTGGAGGAGATCGCCGAGGCCCTGGACCTGGACAGCGCCCCGCTGCGCATCGAGTGCTTCGACATCTCCCACCTCCAGGGCGAGGACGTCGTCGCCTCCATGGTCGTCTTCGAGGACGGCCTGGCCCGCAAGAGCGAGTACCGCCGCTTCCAGATCAAGTCCTTCGCCGGGCAGGACGACGTACGGTCCATGCACGAGGTGGTCTCCCGGCGCTTCCGGCGCTACCTGCAGGAGAAGCTCAGGACGGGGGAGTGGACCCCGGAGGACGGCGAGGACGGGCCCCGCCCGGAGGACGACGGCCGTCCCAAGCGCTTCGCCTACCCGCCCCAGCTCGTCGTGGTCGACGGTGGACGACCCCAGGTCGCCGCCGCCCGCCGCGCCCTGGACGAGCTCGGCATCGACGACGTGGCCGTGTGCGGCCTCGCCAAGCGCCTGGAGGAGGTCTGGCTGCCCGGCGAGGACGACCCGGTGGTCCTGCCGCGCACCAGCGAGGGCCTGTACCTGCTGCAGCGGGTGCGTGACGAAGCGCACAGGTTCGCCATCCAGTACCAGCGCTCCAAGCGCGGCAAGCGCCTGAAGACGGGCCCGCTGGACGACGTGCCGGGCCTGGGCGAGAGCCGCAAGCAGGCCCTGGTCAAACACTTCGGTTCGGTGAAGAAGCTGCGGCAGGCGACAATCGACCAGATCTGCGAGGTCCCCGGCATAGGCCGCAAGACGGCCGAGACCGTGGCGGCGGCCCTCGCCCAGGCAGCCCCCGCGGCTCCCGCGGTCAACACGGCCACAGGAGAGATCATGGACGACGAGACCCCCGCACCCGCGGGAACGATGTCCGAACGGGGGACCGAACAATGACCGATCATGAACCACAGCAGGCAGCGGACCGTACGGGCGCGCACGACGGAGACGGAGCACAGGTGAGTACGGGCACGACAGCGGAGCCCGGCGAGGTCGCCGACGCGGCGATCCCCGAGCTGGTGATCATCTCCGGCATGTCCGGAGCCGGCCGCAGCACGGCGGCGAAGTGCCTGGAGGACCTCGGCTGGTTCGTCGTGGACAACCTGCCGCCGGCCCTGATCCCCACCATGGTGGAGCTCGGCGCCCGCTCCCAGGGCAACGTCGCGCGCATCGCCGTCGTGGTCGACGTCCGGGGCCGGCAGTTCTTCGACGCCCTGCGCGAGTCCCTCGCGGCCCTCGACACCCAGGGCGTCACCCGCCGCACCGTGTTCCTGGAGTCCTCCGACGAGGCCCTGGTGCGCCGCTTCGAGTCGGTCCGCCGCCCGCACCCGCTGCAGGGCGACGGCCGCATCGTCGACGGCATCGCCGCCGAGCGCGACCTGCTGCGCGAGCTGCGCGGCGACGCCGACCTGGTGATCGACACCTCCAGCCTGAACGTGCACGAGCTGCGCGCGAAGATGGACGCCCAGTTCGCCGGGGACGCCGAGCCGGAGCTGCGGGCCACCGTCATGTCCTTCGGCTACAAGTACGGCCTGCCCGTCGACGCCGACCTGGTGGTCGACTGCCGCTTCATCCCGAACCCGCACTGGGTGCCGGAGCTGCGCCCCTTCACCGGCCTGAACGAGGAGGTGTCGGCCTACGTCTTCGGCCAGCCCGGCGCCAAGGAGTTCCTGGACCGCTACACGGAACTGCTCCAGCTGATCGCCGCCGGCTACCGCCGCGAGGGCAAGCGCTACGTGACCATCGCCGTCGGCTGCACGGGCGGCAAGCACCGCAGTGTGGCCGTGTCGGAGAAGCTCGCCGCCCGCCTCGCCTCCGAGGGAGTCGAGACCGTCGTCGTACACCGGGACATGGGGCGCGAGTGACCGGACGGAGCCTGCGGCTGCGCCGCCTGCGCCGGCTGACGGAGGTACGCGCCGGGGACGGCCGCGCCTCGCGCCGGCGCGGGGCGCAGCCCAAGGTGGTCGCGCTGGGCGGCGGCCGGGGCCTGTCGGCCTCGCTCGCCGCCCTGCGGCGCATCACCGGTGACCTGACCGCCGTGGTCACCGTCGCCGACGACGGCGGCTCCAGCGGCCGCCTGCGCGAGGAGCTCGGCGTCCTGCCGCCGGGCGACCTGCGCAAGGCGCTCGCCGCGCTGTGCGGCGACGACGACTGGGGCCAGACCTGGGCGCGGGTGATCCAGCACCGCTTCCAGTCCCAGGGCGAGATGCACGGGCACGCGGTCGGCAATCTGCTGATCGTCGCCCTGTGGGAGCAGCTCGGCGACCATGTCCAGGCCCTGGACCTGGTCGGCAAGCTGCTCGGCGCACAGGGCCGGGTGCTGCCCATGTCGGCCGTTCCGCTGGAGCTCCAGGCCCTCGTGCGCGGTCACGACCCGGCCCGGCCGCACGACGTGGACACCGTCCGCGGCCAGGCCACCGTGGCGCTGACCCCCGGCGAGGTGCAGTCCGTCCACGTCGTCCCGCACGACCCGCCGGCCGTGCCGGAGGCCGTCGAGGCGGTGCTCGACGCCGACTGGGTGGTGCTCGGTCCGGGCTCCTGGTTCTCCTCGGTGATCCCGCACCTGCTGGTGCCCGAGCTGCTCGACGCGCTGACGGCGACCAAGGCCCGGCGGGTGCTCTCGTTGAACCTGGCGCCGCAGCCGGGTGAAACAGAGGGCTTCTCTCCGCAGCGTCATTTGGAGGTTTTGGCCCGACACGCCCCTAAACTCGCCCTGGACGTGGTGCTGGCCGACGAGGCCGCCGTACCCGACCGCGAGTCCCTCGCCGATGCCGCCAAACGCTTCGGTGCCGCGGTCGAGCTGGCGCCGGTGGCCAGGGAGGACGGTTCTCCCCAGCACGACCCGGAGCTGTTGGCCGCCGCGTACGACCGTATTTTTCGGATGCATGGAAGGATCGGCCCATGGCGATGACGCCAGCGGTGAAGGATGAGATCTCCCGGCTCCCCGTCACCCGGACCTGCTGCAGGAAGGCGGAGGTCTCGGCGATCCTTCGGTTCGCGGGCGGCCTGCACCTGGTGAGCGGCCGCATCGTCATCGAGGCGGAGCTGGACACCGGGATCGCGGCGCGCCGGCTGCGCAAGGACATCCTGGAGATCTTCGGCCACTCCTCGGACCTGGTGGTCATGGCTCCGGGCGGGCTCCGGCGCGGCAGCCGCTACGTCGTGCGGGTGGTGGCCGGCGGGGACCAGCTGGCCCGCCAGACCGGCCTGGTCGACGGGCGCGGGCGGCCCATCCGCGGCCTGCCGCCGCAGGTCGTCTCCGGCGCCACGTGCGACGCCGAGGCGGCCTGGCGCGGCGCCTTCCTGGCCCACGGTTCGCTGACCGAGCCGGGCCGGTCCTCCTCCCTGGAGGTCACCTGCCCGGGCCCGGAGGCGGCCCTGGCCCTGGTGGGCGCCGCCCGCCGGCTGTCCATCGCCGCCAAGGCGCGCGAGGTGCGCGGGGTCGACCGGGTCGTCGTACGCGACGGCGACGCGATCGGCGCCCTGCTGACCCGGCTCGGTGCCCACGAGTCGGTGCTGGCGTGGGAGGAGCGCCGGATGCGGCGCGAGGTGCGCGCCACCGCCAACCGCCTGGCCAACTTCGACGACGCCAACCTGCGCCGCTCCGCCCGCGCGGCCGTGGCCGCCGGGGCGCGGGTCCAGCGCGCGCTGGAGATCCTCGGCGACGAGGTGCCCGAGCACCTGGCCGCCGCCGGCCGGCTGCGCATGGAGCACAAGCAGGCCTCCCTGGAGGAGCTGGGCGCCCTGGCGGACCCGCCGCTGACCAAGGACGCCGTCGCCGGCCGGATCCGCCGCTTGCTGGCGATGGCCGACAAGCGGGCCCAGGACCTCGGCATCCCGGGCACGGAGTCCAACCTCACCGAGGAGATGGCGGACAACCTGGCCGGCTGACGGCCCCCGTCCGCGGCTCGCGCCGATTGCGCCGAAGGGCTCGTACGCGTCACGCGTACGGGCCCTTTCGGCGCGTGGCGCGGGACGCCCCATTGACATGCGCATGTGCGGGTCGTGAGCCTGTCGTCCGACGCTTTCGTGGCCTACGACGCCCAGGGGGGCACATGAGGCACCGCGCGAGATCGATCCTCGCCGCCAGCGCACTCGCATTAGGCTCACTCGCCGCCGTACCCGCGGCCCGGGCCGCGGCGCCCGGTGGCGCTCCCGCCCCGGCCGCGGACGAGGTCCGCGTCTACGACGCCCGGATCACCCGGGAACAGGTCCCGCTCGTCCTGTCCGCCGGCCAGGACGCCCACGAGCTCGGTGAACGCGCCCCCGAGGGCGGCACGGCGAAGGTCGAGCTCTTCCTCACCGCCACCCAGGCCCGCGAACTGGGGGCCAAGGGCGTCGCGCTGACCGAGCGCAAGCCGCCCGAGCGCGCGGCCGCGCGCGGCCGGGCCGCCGGCGACGGGGTCTTCCGCCCGTACAGCGGCCCGGGCGGCCTCCAGGAGGAGCTGCTGCGCACCGCCCAGCAGCATCCGGCGCTGACCAAGGTCGTCTCCCTCGGCAAGACCGTCCAGGGCAAGGACATCCTCGCCCTGAAGCTCACCCGCAACGCCCAGGAGAGCGCCGACGGGTCCAAGCCGGCCGTGCTGTACATGTCCAACCAGCACGCCCGGGAGTGGATCACCCCGGAGATGACCCGGCGGCTGATGCACCACTTCATCGACCGCTACGGCAAGGACCAGCGGATCACGGGCGTGGTGGACTCCACCGAGCTGTGGTTCCTGCTCTCCGCCAACCCCGACGGCTACGACTACACGCACGCGCCGGACGGCCGCCGGCTGTGGCGCAAGAACCTGCGCGACAACGACGGCGACGGGAAGATCACCTCCGCCGACGGCGTCGACCTCAACCGCAACTTCGGCTACAAGTGGGGCTACGACAACGAGGGTTCCTCGCCGAACCGGTCGAGCGAGACCTACCGCGGCCCCGGCCCGGACTCCGAGCCCGAGACCGTCGCCCTGGAGAAGTTCCAGCAGCGGATCGGCTTCGAGTACGGCATCAACTACCACTCGGCGGCCGAACTGCTCCTCTACGGCGTCGGCTGGCAGGTGGCCACCCCGACCCCCGACGACGTCCTGTACAAGGCGCTGGCGGGCACCCCGGACCGTCCGGCCGTCCCCGGCTACCACCCGCAGGTGTCCTCCGAGCTGTACACCACCAACGGCGAGGCCGACGGCCACGCGGCCAACGTCAACGGCATGATGATGTTCACGCCGGAGATGACGACCTGCCGGACCGCGTCCGCCGCCGACCCCGACGACCGGTGGCGGCCCGAGGACTGCGCGTCCGGGTTCAACTTCCCCGACGACGAGAAGCTGATCCAGGCGGAGTTCGCCAAGAACATCCCCTTCGCGCTCTCCGTCGCCGAGACCGCCGCCCACCCCGACCGGCCCGCCTCCGCGGTGGGCCTGACGGCGGCCGACTTCACCCCCGACCCCTTCACCACCTCCTGGGCCGCCCGCGGCCAGAAGCAGGAGGTCTCGGTCACGGCCCGCAAGTCGCTGGGCGACAAGCAGCTCAAGTACCGGGTCAACGGCGGCCGGACGCACGCCGAGGACCTGCGGCCGTGGCGGGGCGGGAAGGTCTACGGCGGCAAGGACAACCTCCACTTCGACCAGTACCGCGCCGAGGTCGGCGCGACCCGCCCCGGCGACGAGGTCGAGGTCTGGTTCACCGGACGCGACCGCGACTCCGGCCGCGAGGTGGCCAGTGAGCACTTCAGGTATACGGTGGCCGAGCGGCCGCGCGCGGACGTGCTGGTGATCGCCGAGGAGGGCGCCCCGGCCCAGCACGCCCGGACGTACACCGACGCGCTGCGCGCCAACGGCCGGTCCGCGGTCGTCTGGGACGTCGCCACGCAGGGCGCCCCGCACCCGCTGGCCGTCCTGAAGCACTTCGGCACGGCGGTGCACTACACGGGTGCCCGGGCCCCCGGCGGGGCCACCCAGCTCGCCGTACGGGACTTCCTCAACGAGGGCGGCAAGCTGGTCGAGGCGGGCGAGCTCGCGGGCGGTGACGCCGAGGTCGGCGCGGCCGTGACCGACGACTTCAGCCAGTACTACCTCGGCGCCTACGGCCGCGCGGGCACCCGCGGCGCGACCGGCTTCACCGGCGCCGGCGCCCTGGCCGGGGCGACCGGCGCGCTCGGGGACGCGGCCGGCAACCCGCTGGACGCCCCCGGAGCCTTCACGGTCACCTCCGACAGCCTGCCGCCGGCGCAGTTCCCGCAGTTCACCAGCGCGCGGGCGGGCGGGTACACCGGGGTCGTGAACCCGTACGCCCCCCGCTCGGGCTCGTGGATGGCGGCGGCCACCCACGCGGACAACGACTACCGGCGGCTGGCGCGCACCGTCGACCTCACCCACGTCACGGCCGCCGACCGGCCGCAGCTGCGGATGGCGCTCTCCTGGAACCTGGAGAAGGACTACGACCACGCCCTGCTGGAGGCCCGTACCGCCGGCGCCGAGGACTGGACCACGCTGCCCGAGGCCTCGGGCCTGACCCGCACCGCGGTGCCCGCGGACTGCGGTGAGGGCTTCTACGTGGCCGCCCACCCGTTCCTGCGGCACTACCTCACCCTGGAGAACGGCGGCTGCACCGCCACCGGCAGCAGCGGCGCCTGGAACAGCTTCACCGGTTCCTCCGGCGGCTGGAAGGACGTGGCCTTCGACCTGAGCGCCTACGCGGGCCGGATCGTCGAGGTGTCCCTGTCCTCCGTCACCGACCCGGGCAGCGGCGGCCGGGGTGTCTTCGCGGACGACGCGCGCCTGGTCGTCGGCGGCACCGACAAGGAGAACGAGGGGTTCGAGAGCTCGCTCGGGGTCTGGACGACCCCCGGCGCACCGGCCGGGAGTCCGGACGTCGCGGGCGACTGGTCGCGCACCGGCGAGCTCTTCCGGTCCTTCGCCTCGGTCACTACGCGTGACACGGTGCTCCTCGGTTTCGGCCTGGAACACCTCCAGAAGCCCGTCGATCGGGCGCTACTGATCGGTAAGGCCCTGCGAGCGCTCCACCCCCGCCCCTACGACGACTGAGAGTGACCGGCACCCAGTCCCCGGCGGCCCGGACCGGAGCACCGCGACGGGCCGCACCCAGGGCTTTTCCCCGTGTCCGGGGGAGTGTCCCTTCGGTATCGATGTCACTCCATGCCGCCCTGAGAGGTAGGGTCGTAAGCGGTCGGGGACATCCCATACAGCTCGCCGGCGGACAGGCCGGCGCACCAACGAGGAGATCGGTTCGTGACGATCCGCGTAGGCATCAATGGTTTTGGCCGCATTGGGCGCAACTACTTCCGCGCCCTGCTGGAGCAGGGGGCGGACGTCGAGGTCGTCGGTGTCAACGACCTGACGGACAACGGCACCCTGGTCCACCTGCTGAAGTACGACAGCATCCTCGGCCGCCTCGACGCCGAGGTCAGCCACACCGACGACACCATCACGGTCAACGGCAAGACCTTCAAGACGATGGCCGAGCGTGACCCCGCGAACCTCCCCTGGGGCGAGCTGGGCGCCGACATCGTGATCGAGTCGACCGGCATCTTCACCAAGCGCGACGACGCCGCCAAGCACCTCGCCGCCGGTGCGAAGAAGGTCCTCATCTCGGCCCCGGCCAAGAACGAGGACATCACCATCGTGATGGGCGTCAACCAGGACAAGTACGACGCCGCCAACCACCACGTGATCTCCAACGCCTCCTGCACCACCAACTGCGTGGCGCCCATGGCGAAGGTCCTCGACGAGAGCTTCGGCATCGTCAAGGGCATGATGACGACGGTCCACGCGTACACCAACGACCAGCGCATCCTGGACTTCCCGCACTCCGACCTGCGTCGCGCCCGCGCCGCCGCGGTCAACATCATCCCGACCTCCACCGGTGCCGCCAAGGCCACCGCGCTGGTCCTGCCCCAGCTCAAGGGCAAGCTCGACGGCATCGCCATGCGCGTGCCGGTCCCGACCGGCTCGGTCACCGACCTGGTCATCGAGCTCGACCGCGAGACCACCAAGGAAGAGGTCAACAACGCCTTCCAGAAGGCCGCGGAGGGTCAGCTCAAGGGCATCCTGGAGTACACCGAGGACCCGATCGTCTCGTCCGACATCGTGAACTGGCCGGCCTCCTGCACCTTCGACTCCTCCCTGACGATGGTCCAGGGCAAGCAGGTCAAGGTCGTCGGCTGGTACGACAACGAGTGGGGCTACTCCAACCGGCTCGTCGACCTCACCGTCTTCGTCGGCGGCCAGCTCTGATCCACGGAGCGGTAACCACGATGTGAGAGCTCAGGGTCCGGGTGGCGCGACGAGGCGCCGCCCGGACCCTGTAGTTTGCCTGTCGTTCTTCGCCTCACATAGGCGCCAAAGGAGTCAGAAACACATGAAGACGATCGACGAACTCCTCGCCGAGGGCGTCTCCGGCAAGCGGGTCTTCGTCCGCGCCGACCTCAACGTGCCGCTCGACGGCACCACCATCACGGACGACGGCCGCATCCGCGCCGTCGCGCCCACCGTCGCCAAGCTCGCCGAGGCCGGCGCCCGCGTGATCGTCGCCTCCCACCTCGGCCGGCCCAAGGGCGCCCCGGACCCGGCCTTCTCGCTGGCGCCGGCCGCCCGGCGGCTCGGTGAACTGCTCGGCCAGGACGTCGCGTTCGCCACCGACACCGTCGGTGACTCGGCCAAGGAGAAGGTCGCGGCCCTCGCCGACGGCCAGGTCGCCGTCATCGAGAACCTGCGCTTCAACGCCGGCGAGACCGCCAAGGACGACGCCGAGCGCGGCGCGTTCGCCGACCAGCTCGCCGAGCTCGCCGACCTCTACGTCGGCGACGGCTTCGGTGCGGTGCACCGCAAGCACGCCTCGGTCTTCGACCTGCCCCAGCGCCTGCCGCACGCGGCCGGCTACCTGATCGGCACCGAGGTCGGCGTCCTGAAGAAGCTCACCGACGACGTCAAGCGTCCGTACGTGGTCGTCCTCGGCGGCGCCAAGGTCTCCGACAAGCTCGCCGTCATCGACGAGCTGCTCGGCAAGGCCGACCGGCTGCTGATCGGCGGCGGCATGGCGTACACCTTCCTCCACGCCAAGGGCTACGAGGTGGGCATCTCGCTGCTGCAGAAGGACCAGGTCGAGACGGTCAAGGAGTACATGGCCCGCGCCGAGGCGAACGGCGTCGAGCTGGTCCTGCCGGTCGACATCCTGGCCTCGGCGGACTTCCCCGACCTCAAGGGCAAGACCCCGGCCGAGTTCGTCACCGTCGACGCGGACAAGATCCCCGCCGACAAGGAGGGTCTGGACATCGGTCCCAAGACCCGTGAGCTGTACGCGTCGAAGATCGCCGACGCCGAGACCGTGTTCTGGAACGGTCCGGTGGGCGTCTTCGAGCACCCCGACTACGCCGGCGGCACCCGCGCGATCGCGCAGGCCCTCGTCGACTCCAGCGCCTTCACCGTGGTCGGCGGTGGCGACTCGGCCGCGGCCGTCCGCACGCTGGGCTTCGACGAGAACGCCTTCGGCCACATCTCGACCGGTGGTGGCGCCAGCCTCGAGTACCTCGAGGGCAAGACGCTCCCCGGCCTCGCCGCACTGGAGGACTGAACAACCGTGAGCACGCGTACGCCCCTGATGGCGGGCAACTGGAAGATGAACCTCAACCACCTGGAGGCCATCGCCCACGTCCAGAAGCTCGCCTTCGCCCTGGCCGACAAGGACTACGACGCGGTCGAGGTCGCGGTCCTGCCGCCCTTCACCGACCTGCGTTCCGTCCAGACCCTGGTCGACGGCGACAAGCTGAAGATCAAGTACGGCGCCCAGGACATCTCGGCGCACGACTCGGGCGCCTACACCGGTGAGATCTCCGGTCCGCTGCTGGCCAAGCTGAACTGCACCTTCGTGGCCGTCGGCCACAGCGAGCGGCGCCAGTACCACGGCGAGACCGACGAGCTCTGCAACGCCAAGGTGAAGGCCGCCTTCAAGCACGGCCTGACCCCGATCCTCTGCGTCGGCGAGGGCCTGGACGTCCGCAAGGCGGGCAACCAGGTCGCCCACACCCTGGCGCAGGTCGACGGCGGCCTCAAGGACGTCCCGGCCGAGCAGGCCGAGACGATCGTGATCGCCTACGAGCCCGTCTGGGCGATCGGCACCGGCGAGGTGGCCACCCCCGAGGACGCCCAGGAGGTCTGCGGGGCGATCCGCGGCCGGCTGGCCGAGCTGTACTCCCAGGACGTGGCCGACAAGGTGCGCATCCAGTACGGCGGCTCGGTGAAGGCCGGCAACATCGCCGCGATCATGGCGCAGCCCGACGTGGACGGCGCCCTGGTCGGGGGTGCCTCGCTGGACGCCGAGGAGTTCGTCAAGATCGTCCGGTTCCGCGACCAGTGAGTATGCGGTAGGGCGGATCCGTCGTACCCTTGCGGGGGCCGGACCGGGCTGCACCCAGCCCCCGGCCCCCGCATCACCAACCAAGAAGGTAGGGTCCAGCCGTGATCATGGGGTTCTCCATCGCCCTCATCGTCTTCAGCCTGCTGCTGATGCTGCTGGTGCTGATGCACAAGGGCAAGGGCGGCGGCCTCTCCGACATGTTCGGCGGCGGCATGCAGTCGTCCGTCGGCGGCTCCTCGGTGGCCGAGCGCAACCTCGACCGCATCACGGTCGTCGTCGGCACGCTCTGGTTCGCCTGCATCGTCGCCCTCGGCCTGCTGATGAAGTCGAGCAGCTGACCCCAACTCGGGTCCAGCGCGGTACACTCGCGCTTCGCGGCACCATCACGCAGGGAGTTACGACCGTGGCAAGTGGCAACGCGATCCGTGGAAGTCGGGTCGGAGCGGGGCCGATGGGTGAGGCCGAGCGCGGCGAGTCCGCTCCGCGCCTGCGCATCTCGTTCTGGTGCTCCAACGGGCACGAGACCCAGCCGAGCTTCGCCAGCGACGCGCAGGTCCCGGACACCTGGGACTGCCCCCGCTGCGGCTTCCCCGCCGGCCAGGACCGGGACAACCCCCCGGCCCCGCCGCGCACCGAGCCGTACAAGACGCACCTGGCGTACGTACGCGAGCGGCGCACCGACGCCGACGGCGAGGCGATCCTCGCCGAGGCCCTGGCCAAGCTCCGGGGCGAGATCTAGCCGCACAGGACATCGGGCCCGGCCCGTGGGAGAGACCTTCTCCCACGGGCCGGGCCCGTTTGTGTGCGGAGGGGGGCTTTGCATCCCTTAGGTTGGGGGCAGGCGGGGCACAACAGGACGGAAGAAGTGGGTTGATGTCCGAGATGAACGCAGACGGCCGCAGGACGAAGCTGAACCGCACCCCCGAGTGGCTGGCCCTGGGCAAGCACCGCGAGGAGCTGGGGCAGACGCATCTGCGGGAGCTGTTCGCGGCGGACCCGGGCCGGGGTACCGGTTACACCCTGCGGGTCGGCGACCTGCACATCGACTATTCGAAGCACCTCGTGACGGACGAGACGCTCACGCTGCTGCGCGAGCTCGCCGCCGCCACGGGCGTCGCGGAGCTGCGGGACGCCATGTTCCGCGGCGAGAAGATCAACACGACCGAGGACCGGGCGGTGCTGCACACCGCGCTGCGCGCGCCCGCCGACGCGGTGGTGGAGGTGGACGGCGAGAACGTGGTGCCCGGCGTCCACGCCGTGCTGGACAAGATGGCCGGCTTCGCCGACCGCGTCCGCTCGGGCGAGTGGAAGGGCCACACCGGCAAGCGCATCCGCAACGTCGTCAACGTCGGCATCGGCGGCTCCGACCTGGGTCCGGCGATGGCCTACGAGGCGCTGCGCGCGTTCACCGACCGGGACCTGACCGTGCGGTTCGTCTCCAACGTGGACGGCGCCGACCTCCACGAGGCCGTACGGGACCTGGACCCGGCCGAGACGCTGTTCGTCATCGCGTCGAAGACCTTCACCACCATCGAGACCATCACCAACGCCACCTCGGCGCGCAGCTGGCTGCTCGACGGCCTCGGCGGCGAGCAGGCCGCCGTCGCGCGGCACTTCGTGGCCCTGTCCACGAACGAGGAGAAGGTCCGGGAGTTCGGCATCGACCCGCAGAACATGTTCGAGTTCTGGGACTGGGTCGGCGGCCGCTACTCCTTCGACTCGGCGATCGGCCTGTCGCTGATGATCGCGATCGGCCCGGACGCCTTCCGCGAGCTGCTGGCCGGCTTCCGTACGGTGGACGAGCACTTCCGCACCGCCGCGCCCGAGCAGAACGCCCCGCTGCTGATGGGCCTGTTGGGCATCTGGTACGGCGCCTTCTTCGACGCCCAGTCGCACGCCGTGCTGCCGTACAGCCACTACCTCTCCCGGTTCACCGCGTACTTGCAGCAGCTGGACATGGAGTCCAACGGCAAGTCCGTCGACCGCGAGGGCCGTCCGGTGGAGTGGCAGACCGGCCCGGTGGTGTGGGGCACGCCCGGCACGAACGGGCAGCACGCCTACTACCAGCTGATCCACCAGGGCACCAAGGTGATCCCGGCCGACTTCATCGGCTTCGCCCGGCCGGTCGGTGAGCTGTCCGACGACCTGGCGGCCCATCACGACCTGCTGATGGCCAACTTCTTCGCCCAGACGCAGGCCCTGGCCTTCGGCAAGACCCCGGAGGAGGTCCGGGCGGAGGGCGTGGCGGAGGAGCTCGTGCCGCACAAGACCTTCCGCGGCAACCACCCCACCACCACGATCCTGGCCGCGGAGCTCACGCCGTCGGTGCTGGGCCAGCTGATCGCCCTCTACGAGCACAAGGTGTTCGTGCAGGGCGCGGTGTGGAACATCGACTCCTTCGACCAGTGGGGCGTCGAGCTCGGCAAGGTCCTCGCCAAGCGGGTGGAGCCGGCCCTGACCGAGGGCACGGAGGTCCCGGGCCTGGACGCCTCGACCAAGGCCCTGGTGGCGACGTACCGGGAGCTGCGGGGCCGCTGAGCCGGGGCGCGCTCCGGGCCGTGGACGCGGCGAGGCCCCGCACCCGAAAGGGGTGCGGGGCCTCGGCCGGTCCTGCGGACGGGGTCAGGAGAGCGCGGGCGGGTACATCCCGGCGGGGAGTTTGGCCGCGGCCGCGCGGTCCAGCAGCCACAGCGTGCGGCTGCGGCCGTACGCCGCCGCGGCCGGGGCCTGGACCTCGCCCGCGCCGCCGAGGGCGATGGCGACCGCGCCGGCCTTGTCCTCACCGGCCGCCAGCAGCCAGACCTCGCGGGCGGCGCGGATGGCGGGCATGGTGAGCGAGATCCGGGTCGGCGGCGGCTTGGGCGCGCCGTGCACGCCGACCACCGTGCGCTCGGTCTCCCGGGCCGCCGGGTGCTCGGGGAACAGGCTCGCCACGTGGGTGTCGGGGCCGACGCCGAGCATCAGCACGTCGAACTGCGGCACGGGGCCGTGGTCCTCCGGGGTCGCGGCCCGGGCCAGTTCTGCGGCGTAGGCGGCCGCCGCGGCGTCCGCGTCGGGCCCGTAGGGGCCGTCGGAGGCCGGCATGACGTGCACCCGGGCGGGATCCAGCGGGACGGCGTCCAACAGGGCCTGGCGGGCCTGGGTGTGGTTGCGCTCGGGGTCGTCGGCGGGGAGGTACCGCTCGTCGCCCCACCACAGGTCCAGGCGGGACCAGTCGATCGCGTCCCGGGCCGGGGCGGCGGCCAGCGCCGCCAGGAGGCCGTTGCCGTTGCGGCCGCCGGTGAGGACGACCGAGGCGGTGCCGCGGGCCGCCTGCGCGTCGACGATCTTGGTGATGAGACGGGCCGCGGCGGCCTGCGCCATCAGCTCCTTGTCCCGGTGGACGACGACCTGAGGTGTCGTCATGCCCATAGCTGCTGCCACCTTCGTGGTCGTGCGGGTTCGAGGTGGTGCGGGGGGTGCCCAGGTGCGGCACCCCCCGCACCGGTCACTTCGCTGCCGCCTTGCGGCTCGCCCTCGGCTTGGCCTCCGGGGCCGCCGGGGCTTCCGGCTCGGCCGGAGCCGGGGCCTGGGTCTGGGCCGGTTCGGACGGGGACAGGCGGGTCACGCCGAACTTCAGCGCCGACTCGTAGGTGTTGTCCGGGTCCAGGCGGCGCAGTTCCTCCGCCAGCAGCTCGGCCGTGTCGCGCCGCTTGAGGGCGACGGAGCGGTCCGGCTGACCCGGCATGCACAGCGTCGCCAGCGCCCCGTCGGCCCGGCCCAGCACGATCGAGCCGTCCTTGCTCTCCAGGCGGACGGACGTCAGGCCCGGCCCGGTGGAGGTGGTGCGCCGCACGGGCGCGCCGAGGCGGTCCGCCAGCCACATGGCCAGCAGCTCGCAGCTCGGGTTGTCCTCCTCGCCCTCGACCGTGGCCGAGGTGACCTTGACCGGCTGCTGGTCCAGGGCCGCCGCGAGCATGGAGCGCCACGGCGTGATCCGGGTCCACGACAGGTCGGTGTCGCCGGGTGCGTACGCCGCCGCCCGGGCGCCGAGGGCCGCGAGCGGGTCCTCGGCCGCGTAGGTGTCGGCGATGCGGCGCTGGCCCAGCGCCCCGAGCGGGTCGCCGGCCAGGTCGGCGGGCGCGCCCTCGGGCCACCAGACCACCACGGGGGCGTCCGGCAGCAGCAGCGGGAGCACCACCGACTGGGCGTGGTCGACCAGCTCGCCGTGCAGACGCAGGACAACCGTTTCGCCGGTGCCCGCGTCCGCCCCGACGCGGACCTCCGCGTCGAGGCGGGCGTCACGCCGGCTGCGCGGCGAGCGGCTGACCCGCTTGATCACGACGATGATCCGCGAGGGGTGCTCGTGGGAGGCGTCGTTGGCCGACTTGAGCGCGTCGTACGCGTTCTCCTCGTCGGTCACGATGACCAGCGTCAGCACCATGCCGATGGCAGGCGTGCCGATGTCCCGGCGCGCCTGCACCAGCGCGGAGTTGATCTTGCTGGAGTTGGTCTCCGTGAGGTCGATCTTCATGGCCGGCGCCAGCTCCGTCCGTCTCGTGCGAGCATCTCGTCCGCCTCGACCGGCCCCCAGGTGCCCGCCGGGTACTGCGCGGGCTTGCCGTGCTTGTCCCAGTACTCCTCGATCGGGTCGAGGATGTTCCAGGAGAGCTCGACCTCCTGGTGGCGCGGGAAGAGGTTCGCGTCACCGAGCAGCACGTCGAGGATGAGGCGCTCGTACGCCTCCGGGCTCGACTCCGTGAAGGACTCGCCGTAGGCGAAGTCCATGGTCACGTCCCGGACCTCCATCGAGGTGCCCGGGACCTTCGAGCCGAACCGCACCGTGACGCCCTCGTCCGGCTGGACCCGGATGACCAGGGCGTTCTGCCCGAGCTCCTCGGTCGCGCCCGACTCGAACGGCAGGTAGGGGGCCCGCTTGAAGACCACCGCGATCTCCGTCACCCGGCGGCCCAGGCGCTTGCCCGTGCGCAGGTAGAAGGGGACGCCCGCCCAGCGGCGGTTGTTGATCTCCAGGCGGATGGCCGCGTAGGTGTCGGTCTTCGACTTGGGGTCGATGCCGTCCTCTTCGAGGTAGCCGACGACCTTCTCGCCGCCCTGCCAGGCGGAGGTGTACTGCGCGCGCACGGTGTGCTTGCCCAGGTCCTCCGGGATCTGGACGGCGCTGAGCACCTTCAGCTTCTCCGCCACCAGCGCCTTGGGGTGGAAGGAGCCCGGCTCCTCCATCGCGGTCAGCGCGAGCAGCTGGAGCAGGTGGTTCTGGATGACGTCACGGGCGGCGCCGATGCCGTCGTAGTAGCCGGCCCGGCCGCCGATGCCGATGTCCTCGGCCATGGTGATCTGCACGTGGTCGACGTACGACCGGTTCCAGATCGGCTCGAACATCGTGTTGGCGAAGCGGAGCGCCAGGATGTTCTGGACGGTCTCCTTGCCCAGGTAGTGGTCGATCCGGAACACCTCGTCCCGGGGGAAGACCTCGTGGACGACCTTGTTGAGCTCCTCGGCGCTCTTGAGGTCGTGCCCGAAGGGCTTCTCGATGACGGCACGCCGCCAGGAGCCCTCCTTCTGCGCCAGCCCGTGGTCCTTGAGCTGCTGGACGACCTTGGGGAAGAACTTCGGCGGGACCGACAGGTAGAAGGCGAAGTTGCCGCCCGTGCCCTGCTGCTTGTCGAGCTCCTCGATCGTCGCCTTCAGCGTCTCGAACGCCGCGTCGTCGTCGAAGTCGCCCTGCACGAACCGGCAGCCCTGCACCAGCTGCTGCCAGACCTCCTCCCGGAACGGCGTACGGGAGTGCTGCTTGACGGCCTCGTACACCTCCTGGGCGAAGTCCTCGTGCTCCCATTCGCGACGGGCGAAGCCGATCAGCGAGAAGCCCGGGGGCAGCAGGCCCCGGTTCGCCAGGTCGTAGACGGCGGGCATGAGCTTCTTGCGCGACAGGTCACCCGTAACGCCGAAAATGACCAGGCCGGACGGCCCCGCGATGCGCGGGAGCCGCCGGTCCTGTGCGTCACGAAGCGGGTTGTTCGCTCCGTTTGCTGACAAAATACTCAGTCCTCCGCGGGGGCGAGGCGCGCGAGCTCCGCCTCGGTCGACTTCAGAAGGTCGTTCCAGGACGCCTCGAACTTCTCCACGCCCTCGTCTTCCAGCAGCTGAACCACATCGTCGTACGAGATGCCCAGCTTCGCGACCGCATCGAGCTCGGCGCGGGACTGCTCGTAGGTGCCGGTGACGGTGTCGCCGGTGACCTCGCCGTGGTCCGCGGTGGCCTCCAAGGTGGCCTCCGGCATGGTGTTGACCGTGCCCGGGGCGACCAGGTCCACCACGTACAGCGTGTCCTTGTACGCCGGGTCCTTGACGCCGGTCGAGGCCCACAGCGGGCGCTGCTTGTTGGCCTGCGCCTTGTCCAGCGCGGCCCAGCGCTCGGAGGAGAAGACCTCCTCGTAGGCCTCGTACGCCAGACGGGCGTTGGCGAGGGCGGCCTTGCCCTTGAGCGCCTTGGCCTCGTCGGTGCCGAGGGCGTCCAGGCGCTTGTCGATCTCGGTGTCCACGCGGGACACGAAGAAGGACGCCACCGAGTGGATCTTCGACAGGTCCAGGCCCGCGGCCTTGGCCTTCTCCAGGCCGGCCAGGTAGGCGTCCATGACCTCGCGGTAGCGCTCCAGCGAGAAGATCAGCGTGACGTTGACGCTGATGCCCTTGCCGATGACCTCGGTGATCGCCGGCAGGCCGGCCTTGGTCGCCGGGATCTTGATCAGGGTGTTCGGGCGGTCCACCAGCCACGCCAGCTGCTTGGCCTCGGCGATCGTGGCGGCCGTGTCGTGGGCCAGGCGGGGGTCGACCTCGATGGAGACCCGGCCGTCCTGGCCGTCGGTGGCGTCGAACACCGGGCGCAGGATGTCGGCGGCGTCACGGACGTCCGCCGTGGTGATCATGCGGATGGCCTCGTCGACCGTCACCTTGCGGGCGGCCAGGTCGGCGAGCTGCTGCTGGTAGCCGTCGCCGCTGCTGATGGCCTTCTGGAAGATCGACGGGTTGGTGGTGACACCGACCACGTGCGACTCGTCGATCAGCTCGGCCAGGTTGCCGGACGTGATGCGCTTGCGGGACAGGTCGTCCAGCCAGATCGCCACGCCTTCGTCGGAGAGGCGCTTGAGTGCGTCTGTCATGGGAATTGCATCTCCTACTTCTGCTTTTCGTACCGGCGTCAGCGCGCGGCGGCTTCGATGGACGCCTTCGCGGCTGCGGTGACGGCCTCGGCGGTCAGGCCGAACTCGCGGAACAGCACGTTGCCGTCGGCCGAGGCACCGAAGTGCTCCAGCGACACGATCCGGCCCGCGTCGCCCACGTAACGCTGCCAGGTCAGGCCGATACCGGCCTCCACCGCCACGCGCGCCCGCACGGACGGCGGCAGGACGCTGTCCTTGTACTCCTGGTCCTGCTCCTCGAACCACTCGACGGACGGCATCGAGACCACGCGGGCCGCAATGCCCTCGGCCTGCAGCGCCTCGCGCGCGGCCACGGCGAGCTGGACCTCGGAGCCGGTGCCGATGAGCACGACCTGCGCCGGCGCGTTCTGCCCGTCCGGGCCCGCGGCCTCGAAGAGCACGTAGCCGCCCTTGGCCGCGTCCTCGTTCGGCGCGTACGTCGGCACGCCCTGGCGGGTCAGCGCCAGACCGTGCGGGGCGCCCTTGCCGAACACCTTCGTGTGGCGCTTGAGGATCTCGCGCCAGGCGATGGCGGTCTCGTTGGCGTCCGCCGGACGGACGATGTTCAGGCCCGGGATGGCGCGCAGCGAGGCCAGGTGCTCGACCGGCTGGTGGGTCGGGCCGTCCTCGCCCAGACCGATGGAGTCGTGCGTCCACACGTACGTCACGGGCAGGTGCATCAGCGACGACAGGCGCACGGCGTTGCGCATGTAGTCGGAGAACACCAGGAAGGTGCCGCCGTAGACACGGGTGTGGCCGTGCAGCGCGATGCCGTTCATGGCGGCGGCCATGGCGTGCTCGCGGATGCCGAAGTGGATGGTGCGGCCGTACGGGTCGGCCTCCGGCAGCGGGTTGCCCTTCGGCAGGAACGAGGAGTTCTTGTCGATGGTGGTGTTGTTGGAGCCGGCGAGGTCGGCCGAGCCGCCCCACAGCTCCGGGATCACCGCGCCCAGCGCCTGGAGCACCTTGCCGGAGGCGGCGCGGGTGGCGACGCCCTTGCCCGGCTCGAACACCGGGAGCTTGTCCTCCCAGCCCTCGGGCAGCTCGTTCGCCTGGATCCGGTCGAACTCGGCGGCGCGCTGCGGGTTGGCCGTGCGCCAGGCCGAGAGGTCCTTCTCCCACGCGGCGCGGGCCTCGCGGCCGCGGTCGCCGAGCTTGCGGGTGTGGGCGATGACCTCGTCGGAGACCTCGAAGGTCTGCTCCGGGTCGAAGCCCAGGACGCGCTTGGTGGCGGCCACCTCGTCGTCGCCGAGCGCCGAGCCGTGCGCGGCCTCGGTGTTCTGCGCGTGCGGGGCCGGCCAGGCGATGATCGAGCGGGCGGCGATGAAGGAGGGGCGCCCGGTCTCGGCCTTGGCCGCGAGCAGCGCCTCGTACAGGGCCTTCGGGTCGAGGTCGCCGTTCTCCTGCTGCTCCACGCGCTGGACGTGCCAGCCGTAGGCCTCGTAGCGCTTCATGGTGTCCTCGGAGACGGCCGTCTCCGTGTCACCCTCGATGGAGATGTGGTTGTCGTCCCACAGCAGCACCAGGTTGCCGAGCTTCTGGTGGCCGGCCAGCGCGGACGCCTCGTGGGAGATGCCCTCCTGCAGGCAGCCGTCACCGGCGACGACGTAGACCATGTGGTCGAACGGAGAGGTGCCCGGGGCCGCCTCCGGGTCGAACAGGCCGCGCTCGTAGCGGGCGGCCATGGCCATGCCCACCGCGTTGGCGATGCCCTGGCCGAGCGGCCCGGTGGTGGTCTCGACGCCGGCGGTGTGGCCGTACTCCGGGTGGCCGGGGGTCTTCGAGCCCCAGGTGCGGAAGGCCTTGAGGTCGTCCAGCTCCAGGCCGAACCCGCCGAGGTACAGCTGGGTGTACAGGGTCAGGGACGAGTGCCCCGCGGAGAGCACGAAACGGTCACGGCCGACCCACTCGGGGTCGGCCGGGTCGTGGCGCATCACCTTCTGGAAGAGGGTGTACGCGGCGGGGGCCAGGCTCATGGCCGTGCCGGGGTGGCCGTTCCCGACCTTCTGTACCGCGTCGGCGGCCAGGATGCGGGCGGTGTCCACGGCCCGCTGGTCCAGATCGGTCCACACGAGCTCTGTGCTGGTCGGCTTGGTGCTCACCGTGGGTCAGGGCTCCTCTCCACATGCTTGTAGTCCCGGTGACGAACGGTGCACCGGCGCGATTCCGAGCCTACCCTCGCCGGGGCGTGCAGCTATTCGAGTGCCTGCAGCCTGTCACCACCTTGCCACGTCGGGTTTGCCCGGCCGGGTGGCGCGCGGCACTCGGCCCAACACGAGCCGACCCCGGCGCCGAGCGATGTGAGCGCAACGTCTAGAGTGGCGTGGTACGCGCAAGTCTTTACCGGGGATTCAGGCCGGGAGCTTGCTGGATTCTCTCTCAGGGGTGTGCGTGACGGCCGTCGAATCCCGTCCAGCGGGGGTGCTTGGGACAACCCCCGGTCACCGGCCGTTCGGGGCCCGGGTCATGGCTTTCGTGGCATTGACCAAGCCGCGAATCATCGAACTTCTGCTGATCACCACAGTGCCGGTGATGTTCCTCGCGCAGCAGGGCGTGCCCTCGCTGTGGCTGGTCCTGGCCACCTGCGTCGGCGGGTACTTGTCCGCGGGCGGCGCCAACGCGCTGAACATGTACATCGACCGCGACATCGACGCGCTGATGGACCGCACCTCGCAGCGTCCCCTGGTGACCGGCATGGTCAGCCCGCGCGAGTGCCTCGCCTTCGGCATCACCCTCGGGGTGGTCTCCACGGCCTGGTTCGGACTGCTCGTCAACTGGCTGTCCGCCGCGCTCGCCCTCGGGGCGCTCCTCTTCTACGTCGTGGTCTACACGATGCTGCTGAAGCGGCGCACCACCCAGAACATCGTCTGGGGCGGCATCGCCGGCTGCATGCCGGTGCTCATCGGCTGGTCCTCGGTCAAGAACGAGGTCTCCTGGGCCGCCGTCATCCTCTTCCTCGTCATCTTCTTCTGGACGCCGCCGCACTACTGGCCGCTGTCGATGAAGGTGAAGGAGGACTACGCGCGCGTCGGCGTGCCGATGCTGCCGGTGGTCGCGGGCAACCGGGCCGTCGCCCGGCAGATCGTCCTGTACAGCTGGGTGATGGTCGGCGTCTCGCTGCTGCTGCAGCCGCTCGGCTACACCGGCTGGTTCTACACGGCCGTCGCGCTGGCGGCCGGTGGCTGGTGGCTGTGGGAGGCGCACGCGCTCCAGGCCCGGGCCAAGGCCGGGGTCACGGGCGCGAAGCTCAAGGAGATGCGCCTGTTCCACTGGTCCATCACCTATGTGTCGCTGCTGTTCGTGGCCGTGGCCGTGGATCCCTTCCTCCGCTGATTACTCGCCGGTAGCATCTGCGGTATGGCAGACACCAAGCAGGAGCGCAGCGCGGCGAAGCTCGCCAAGCAGATCGGCGCCTTCTCCAAGCAGCACGGCGGCGCCGAGGGGCAGCTCGCGTACATCGGCCAGGCGGGCACCCGGATCGTGCTCGTCGGCTCGGACGGCGGCTGGGGCGACCTGGTCGCCCCCTCCCAGGCGGTCGCGAAGCTGGCGGCGGAGAAGGCCGGGCTGACCCTCCACGAGGAGTTCGACGGCGAGTTCGCCGCCCAGGTGCGCACCGGTCCCTACGAGTGGACGCGGATGGCCGGCATCCAGCTCGGCGGCACCCCGAACCCGCGGCCGGCCGCTCCGGTGGCCGCCGAGCCCGAGCCGGAGCCGGAGCCCGAGGTCGTGGAGGCTCCCGCCGAGGCGAAGGCCGAGTCCGCGGAGGCCGAGGCCACGCCTGCCGAGGCGAAGGCCGAGTCCGTCGAGGCCAAGGCCGAGACCGCCGGGGCCAAGGCCGAGTCCGTCGAGGCCAAGGCCGAGACCGCCGAGGCCGAGGACGGGGCCGCCGAGGTGAAGGACGGGGCCGCCGAGGCCAAGCCCGCGAAGCCGGCCGGGGACGACCAGGCCTGAGCGGCTCCGGCCCCCGTCGGGCGTCGCCTCGGTCAACTGCACGAGCAACACCTGACACTCCCGTCACCCGTTAGGACGTGTGGAAGCGCGCAAGCCCGCCCCACGTCCGCAACGGGATGACCGGATGATCGAAACGCCGCCCCTGGTGGACCAGTACTGCCATGGAGTGCTCCGGACGGAGCTGGGCCTCGGCACCTTCGAGGCCCAGCTGAGCCGGTCGGGCCGGCCGCCCGCCGCCGGCACCACCTTCTTCGACACCCAGACCGGCTTCGCCGTCCGCCGCTGGTGCCCGCCGCTGCTCGGCCTGGAGCCGCACTGCCCGCCCGCCCACTACCTGGCGCGGCGCCGCGAGCTGGGCGTCCTGGAGACCGGCCGCCGGCTGCTGCGCGGCGCGGGCATCGCCACGTATCTCGTGGACACCGGCCTGTCCGCGGACCTCACCGGCCCCCGCGAGCTCGCCGACGCCGCGGCCGCCGAGGCCCACGAGATCGTCCGGCTGGAGACCCTCGCCGAGCAGGTCGCCGACACCTCCGGCACCGCCGGGGCCTTCCTCGCCAACCTCTCCGAGGCGCTGCACGCCGCCGCCGCCACGGCGGTCGCCTTCACCTGCGGTACGGGCGCCGGCCACGGCATCGCCCTCGCCTTCGCCCCCGAGCCGCCCGGTCCGGGCGAGGTCCGCGGCGCGGCCGGGCGCTGGCTGGAGCGCCGGGCCAAGGGCGGCTGCGTACGGGACCCCGTCCTGCTGCGGCACCTGCTGTGGAGCGCGGTGGCCCGCGGGCTGCCGCTCCAGCTGCACGCCGGCGCGGGGGACCCGTGCGAGCGCATCGACCGCACCGATCCCACGCTGCTGACGGACTTCGTCCGCGCGACCGCGGGGCTCGGCACGGACCTGGTCCTGCTGCACGGATACCCGTACCACCGGCACGCCGCCCATCTGGCGGCGGCCTTCCCGCACGTCTACGCCGACCTCGGGCCGGCCCTGGCGCACACCGGGGCCCGGGCCGCCGAGGTGCTGGCCGAGCTGCTGGAGCTGGCCCCCTTCGGCAAGCTGCTGTTCTCCAGCGGCGGCCGGCACCTGCCCGAGCTGCACGTGGTCGGCGCCCAGGTGTTCCGCGAGGCGCTGGGCCGGGTGCTGGGCGGCTGGGTCGGCGACGGGGCCTGGTCGCTCCGCGACGCCCAGCGGGTGGCCGCGATGATCGCGGCGGGCAACGCCCGCCGCGTCTACCGGCTGGCCGACGCCGTCCCGGCCTGACCGGGGCCGGGGCTCAGGCGGCGGAGAGCGCCGGGTCGCCCTGCGCCGGGATCTCGGCCCGGTCCGCCGGCCGCTCGCGCAGGCTCAGCACGAGCCGCAGCACGGCGATCCACACCAGGCAGGAACCGAGCATGTGGGCGGCGACGAGCACCTCGGGCAGCTGGGTGAAGAACTGCACGTAGCCGACCGCGCCCTGGGCGAGCAGCACCAGGAGCAGGTCGCGGGCGCGGGCCCGGGTGTCGTCCGGGGCGTCCACCACCCGCAGCACCAGCCACATCGCGACGCCGAGCGCGCACACGACCCAGGCGGCGACGGCGTGCACGTGTGCGGTGCCCTCCCAGTCGAAGGGCATGCGCGGCACGTCGCTGCTGTCACCGGCGTGCGGACCGGAGCCGGTCACGACCGTGCCGGCCGCGATCAGCACGACGGTGGCGGCGACCAGGGCCCAGGAGAGCTTGCGCACCGGGGCGGGCACCCGGCGCCGGACCGCGCCGTCCCCCTCGCGGGTGCGCTGCCAGGTGACGGTGGTGACCGCGATGAGCGCCGTGGCCAGCAGGAAGTGCCCCGCCACGCTCCACGGGTTGAGGCCGGTGCGGACGGTGATGCCGCCGAGCACCGCGTTGCCGCAGACGACCCAGAACTGCGTCCAGCCGAGCTTCGTCAGCGACCGGCGCCACGGCTTGGCGCACCGGGCGGCCAGGATGCACCAGCCGACGGCGGCGCTCACCACGTAGGTCAGCATGCGGTTGCCGAACTCGATGGCGCCGTGGATGCCCTGGGCCTGAGTGGTGATCAGGCTGTCCTCGGTGCACTTGGGCCAGGTGTCGCAGCCGAGCCCGGATCCGGTCAGCCGGACCGCCCCGCCGGTGACGACGATGACGACGGTCATGACCAGGGCGGCGAGTGCGGCGCGCTGGACGGTCCGGGGTGAGGGCGTCCAGCGGGCGGCAAGGTAGGCGAAGGGGTTGAACACGCCCCTATCGTAGGCGCCGCCTTGTGCAAACTTTCACGAGGGGGTGCCGCCGGGCGCCGGCCCCGCCGCCTGCGGGCCGACGAGCTGGCGGAACCGGGCCGCGGCCGGGTCGCCCTCCTCCTGCCACCACACGTGCAGCCGCCAAGAGCCGCCGGGCCCCGGGCAGTCGGCGGACTCCATGAAGCCGCGCAGGAGTTCGCCCCCTACGTCCGCAGCTGTCCGGTTTCGTACCTCGGCGGCGCCGTGCCACGGATGCGGCCGGGTCTGCCAGACCCCGTCCGGGCCGCGGACGTCGAACCGCCACACCGCCAGCCACGGGGTGACGTCGAGCATGGTGTCCACGTCCTCCGGGTCCAGCCGGAGCAGCGCGGCCATGTCGCCGGGTGCCACGCCCTGGATCCGCGCCGCGACCACCGCCTGCGGCAGCAGCCGTTCCGGGAGCAGGCCCCTCACGCGCAGGTTCACCAGCGACTCGAAGGACAGGTAGCGCAGCCGCAGCTGGAGCTGGCGGCCCAGATGCGCGAGGGCCTCCTCGGACTCCTGGAGGATCTGGGGGTCCTCGCTCACCTGCAGCAGCCGGCGGAAGTCGCCCTCCGCGTCCACCGCCCAGGCCGTCGCCTCCTCCGCCTGCCCCAGCTCGGCGAGCCGGTCGCCGAGGAACACCTTGGCCTGGGCCAGGCCCCGGTGGTTGACGGGGTCGCTCTGGTCCAGGCCCGCCCAGACCTCCACGGCGGCGCGGGTCACGTCCCGGGCCCGCTCGCCGTCCGCCCGCTCCATCGGGTCCGGGCCCTGCGCGGCGGCCGGGCCCAGCGGGTGCCGGGGCAGCCGGTGCCCGTCGCTCAGCGGCCAGGCCAGCCAGACGCCCTGGTTGATCAGGGCCCGGGCGTACCAGCGGGCGTACTCGGCGCGGTGTCCGGCGGCCCGCCGGGCGTGGTGCAGCGCCTCCTCGACGGCCGACAGCGCCCCCGCCCGGTCGCCCGCCGCGAACCGGCGGGCCGCCAGGTCGCCCAGGCGCAGCCCGAGCAGGGCGGCGTACTCCGGGTCGGTCCGGGCGGGCCCGCGCAGGGCGGCGATCAGCTCGTCCAGCAGCCGTCCGGCGTCCTCGGGTGCCATGTGCCCGGCCCCCGCCCGGATCCTCGCCCACCGCTCGTCCAGCCGCAGAACGGCCTCACGCCCCGCCATGCCGCCCCCCGGCGTCACCCTCGTGTGGTCAGGCTCCATCCTGACGCCGCGGGCCCGGCGGGCGGAAGGGATTCACTGCCAGCGGAAGAAGCGGGCGGCGGCGCCCAGCCCGGCCGCGGTCCAGCCGGCCAGGACCGCCACGTCCCGCCAGGGCAGGGCCGCGCCGTGCTGGAGCACCTCGCGCAGGCCGTGGGAGAGCGCGGAGATCGGCAGCAGCTCCAGCAGCGGGCGGACCGCGTCGGGGAACTTCTCCAGCGGCACGATCACACCGCCGCCGACGAGCAGCAGCAGGAAGACCAGGTTGGCGGCGGCCAGCGTCACCTCCGCCTTGAGGGTGCCGGCCATCAGCAGCCCGAGCCCGGAGAAGGCGGCCGTCCCCAGCAGGAGCAGCGCGGCGACGGCGAACGGGCCGCCCTGCGGGGACCAGCCGAGGCCGAAGGCGATGGCGGTGAGCAGGGCCACCTGGAGCACCTCGGTGACCAGCACCGACAGCGTCTTGGCGGTCAGCAGCGCCCAGCGCGGCAGCGGCGAGGCGCCGAGCCGCTTGAGCACCCCGTAGCGGCGGTCGAAGCCGGTGGCGATCGCCTGGCCGGTGAAGGCGGTGGACAGCACGGCGAGCGCGAGCACCCCCGGGGCGAGGAAGTCCACGGGCTCCTCCGCCCCGGTGTCCACGACGTCCACCGAGGAGAACAGCGCCAGCAGCAGGGCGGGGATGATCACGGTCAGCAGCAGCTGCTCCCCGTTGCGCAGCAGCATCCGGGTCTCCAGCGCCGTCTGCGCCGCGATCATGCGGAACACCGGGGCCGCGCCCGGCCGGGGGGTGAACGTACCGGCGCTCATCCGCGCAGCTCCTTGCCCGTGAGTTCGAGGAAGACGTCCTCCAGCGTGTGCCGCTCCACCGACAGGCTGTCGGGCAGGACGCCGTGCTGGGCGCACCAGGAGGCGACGGTGGCCAGCATCTGCGGGTCGACGTCACCGGTCACCCGGTACGCCCCCGGGGCCAGCTCGGCGGCCCGGGTGCCGTCGGGCAGGGCCTTGAGCAGGGCGGCGAGGTCGAGGCCGGGGCGGCCGGTGAAGCGCAGGGTGTTCTCGGCGCCGCCGCGGCACAGCTGCTCGGGGCTGCCGTGGGCGATCACCTTGCCGGCGTCGACGACGGCGACCTCGTCGGCGAGCTGCTCGGCCTCGTCCATGTGGTGCGTGGTGAGCACGACGGTGACCCCGTCGGCGCGCAGCTCCCGCACCAGCTCCCAGGTGGCGCGCCGGGCCTGCGGGTCGAGCCCGGCCGTCGGCTCGTCGAGGAAGACCAGCTCGGGGCGGCCGACCACGGCCATGGCCAAGGACAGCCGCTGCTGCTGGCCGCCGGACAGCCGGCGGTAGGGGGTGCGGCCGCAGCTTCCGAGGCCGAGCCGCTCCACCAGGGCGCCGACGTCGAGCGGGTCGGCGTACAGCGAGGCCATGTGGCGCAGCATCTCCTCGGCGCGGGCGCCGGAGTAGACGCCGCCGGACTGGAGCATCACCCCGACCCGGGGGCGCAGGGCCGCGGCGTCGGCGACCGGGTCGAGCCCGAGGACCCGGACGGTGCCGGCGTCGGGCCGGTGGTAGCCCTCGCAGGTCTCCACCGTGGTGGTCTTGCCCGCGCCGTTGGGGCCGAGGACCGCCGTCACCGCGGACCGCGGGACGACGAGGTCCAGGCCGTCCACCGCGGTCTTGGTGCCGAACCGCTTCACCAGTCCGCGGATCTCCACGGCGGGGTCGTTGCTCATGCGGGTGAGTCTACGGAGCCGGGAAAGGGGGCCCGGGGCCCGGGCCGCGGGCACCGGCCGGGGGGTGCCGGCCGGTCCCGGCCGCCGCGGGCCCCCGGGTGGCCTGCGGAGACTGCGGAGCGTTCCCGATTTCGTCACTCTGCGTCGACAGATTAGGTAACCCTTAGTGATGGAGGACACCGCGCGTGGCCTCCGTCACGGCTTGTCGGGGCTCGGCTAATTACGCAACAATGGCGTTGTGAAAAACGGCGAACGGCTGATCGAGACCCCCCAGGGGGAGCTCGCGACCGGGGAGCGGTCGACCCGCAACCGGGTCGCGCGGTCGATCCTGGACCACGGTCCCTCCACCGTCGCCGACCTCGCCCAGCGTCTCGGCCTCACCCAGGCCGCCGTCCGCCGCCATCTCGACGCGCTCGTCGCCGACGACGTGGTCGCACCCCGTGAGCAGCGCGTGTACGGCACGCGCACCCGGGGCCGGCCCGCCAAGGTCTTCGCGCTCACCGACTGCGGCCGCGACGCCTTCGACCAGTCCTACGACTCGCTCGCCGTGGACGCCCTGCGCTGGATCGCGCAGTCCGCCGGCGGGGGCGAGCAGGGCGACGCCGCCGTCGCGGCGTTCGCCAGGGCGCGGCTGGCCGCCCAGGCGGAGACGTACCGCAAGGCCGTCGACGAGGCGGCCCCCGCGGAGCGCACCGAGGCCCTGGCCAAGGCGTTGACCGCGGACGGGTACGCTGCTACGGCGAAGAGCGCTCCCGGTCCGCACAGCGGAGAACAGCTCTGCCAGCACCACTGCCCGGTCGCCCACGTCGCCGAGCAGTTCCCGCAGCTGTGCGAGGCGGAGACCGAGGTCTTCTCCCGCCTGCTCGGGACCCATGTGCAGCGTCTCGCCACGATCGCCCACGGCGACGGGGTGTGCACGACGTTCATCCCGCGAAGCGCGAGCACAGCACAGACCGACACATCAGCATCTGCAAGCACGGCCGGGAGGAACCCCGCATGACCACGGAGATTGCTCACCCTGAGCTCGAGGGCCTGGGCAAGTACGAGTACGGCTGGGCCGACTCCGACGCGGCCGGTGCCGCTGCCAAGCGCGGTCTCAGCGAGGACGTCGTCCGCGACATCTCGGCGAAGAAGAACGAGCCCGAGTGGATGCTGAAGCTCCGCCTCAAGGGCCTGAAGCTCTTCGACAAGAAGCCCATGCCGACCTGGGGCTCCGACCTCTCGGGCATCGACTTCGACAACATCAAGTACTTCGTGCGTTCCACCGAGAAGCAGGCCGCTTCCTGGGAGGAACTGCCCGAGGACATCAAGAACACGTACGACAAGCTCGGCATCCCGGAGGCGGAGAAGCAGCGCCTCGTCGCCGGTGTCGCGGCCCAGTACGAGTCCGAGGTCGTCTACCACCAGATCCGCGAGGACCTGGAGGAGCAGGGCGTCATCTTCGTCGACACCGACACCGCGCTGAAGGAGCACGAGGAGCTCTTCAAGGAGTACTTCGGCACCGTCATCCCGGTCGGCGACAACAAGTTCGCCTCGCTGAACACCGCCGTGTGGTCCGGTGGCTCGTTCATCTACGTGCCGAAGGGCGTGCACGTCGAGATCCCGCTGCAGGCCTACTTCCGCATCAACACGGAGAACATGGGCCAGTTCGAGCGGACGCTGATCATCGTCGACGAGGACGCCTACGTCCACTACGTCGAGGGCTGCACCGCCCCGATCTACTCCTCGGACTCGCTGCACAGCGCCGTGGTCGAGATCATCGTCAAGAAGGGCGGCCGCTGCCGCTACACGACCATCCAGAACTGGTCGAACAACGTCTACAACCTGGTCACCAAGCGCGCCGTGGCGTACGAGGGCGCGACCATGGAGTGGATCGACGGCAACATCGGTTCCAAGGTCACCATGAAGTACCCGGCCGTCTACCTGATGGGCGAGCACGCCAAGGGCGAGACCCTCTCCATCGCCTTCGCGGGCGAGGGCCAGCACCAGGACGCCGGCTCCAAGATGGTCCACATGGCGCCGAACACCTCCTCCAACATCGTCTCCAAGTCGGTGGCGCGGGGCGGCGGCCGCACCTCCTACCGCGGCCTGGTCGAGATCGGCGAGGGCGCGCCCGGCTCGAAGAGCAACGTGCTCTGCGACGCCCTGCTCGTGGACACCATCTCCCGCTCGGACACGTACCCGTACGTGGACGTCCGCGAGGACGACGTGACCATGGGCCACGAGGCCACCGTCTCCAAGGTCTCCGAGGACCAGCTCTTCTACCTGATGCAGCGCGGCCTGACCGAGTTCGAGGCCATGGCGATGATCGTGCGCGGCTTCGTCGAGCCGATCGCCAAGGAGCTGCCGATGGAGTACGCGCTGGAGCTCAACCGGCTGATCGAGCTGCAGATGGAGGGCGCGGTCGGCTAGTCCCGGCCCCCCCCGTCCGCAGCAGGCCCCCTACGCACGAAGCAGGAAGAGAGCAAGACGACAGCCATGGCTGAGGCTCAGAACATCCCCGTGGGCTCGACCACCACGGGATCGATCGCGGTGGCCGCCGAGTCCACCGTCGCCACCCGGATGAGCGCGCCCCCGTCCTTCGACGTGGCCGACTTCCCCGTGCCGCACGGCCGCGAGGAGGAGTGGCGCTTCACCCCCCTGGAGCGGCTGCGCGGCCTCCACGACGGCACCGCGATCGCCAACGGCACGATGAAGGCCCAGATCGACGCGCCCGAGGGCGTCACGGTCGAGTCGGTGGAGCGCGGCGACGAGCGCGTCGGCAAGGCCGGCACCCCGGTGGACCGGGTCTCCGCCCAGGCCTTCTCGTCGTTCGCCAAGGCCACGGTCGTCACCGTGCCCAAGGAGACCGTGCTCGCCGAGCCGATCCGCGTCGCGCTGCACGGCGAGGGCGGCACGACCTTCGGCCACACCGTCTTCGACATCAAGCCGTTCGCCGAGGCGATCATCGTCATCGACCACACCGGTGACGGCGTGCGCGCCGCCAACGTCGACATCCTCGTCGGCGACGGCGCCAAGGTGACCTTCGTGTCGGTGCAGGACTGGGACGACACCGCCGTCCACACCTCGCAGCACAACGCGCTGCTCGGCCGCGACGCCAGCTTCAAGTCCGTCGTCGTCACCTTCGGCGGCGACGTCGTCCGCCTGCACCCGCGCGTGCGCTACTCCGGCCCCGGCGGCGAGGCCGAGATGCTGGGCCTGTACTTCACCGACGCCGGCCAGCACCAGGAGCACCGCCTCCTGGTCACCCACGACGCCCCGCACTGCAAGTCCAACGTGGTCTACAAGGGCGCGCTCCAGGGCGAGGGCGCGCACGCGGTGTGGATCGGCGACGTCCTCATCGAGAAGACCGCCGAGGGCACCGACACCTACGAGATGAACCGCAACCTGGTCCTCACGGACGGCGCGCGGGTCGACTCGGTGCCGAACCTGGAGATCGAGACCGGCGAGATCGTCGGCGCCGGCCACGCCTCGGCGACCGGCCGGTTCGACGACGAGCAGCTGTTCTACCTCCAGGCCCGTGGCATCCCGGCGGACGAGGCGCGCCGCCTGGTCGTGCGCGGCTTCTTCGCCGAGCTCGTCCAGCAGATCGGTGTCGCCGACATCGAGGAGCGCCTGATCGCCAAGATCGAGGCAGAGCTCGAGGCGTCCGTCTGATGACCTACCTCAAGGCCTGCGCGCTGAGCGAGCTGGAGGAGAACACCCCCAAGCGGGTGGAACTCGACGGCACGCCGGTGTCCATCGTCTCCACCGAGGAGGGGGTGTTCGCGATCCACGACATCTGCTCGCACGCGAACGTCTCCCTCTCGGAGGGCGAGGTCGAAGACTGCATGATCGAGTGCTGGCTGCACGGTTCCAGCTTCGACCTGCGCACCGGCAAGCCGTCCGGCCTCCCCGCGACGCGCCCCGTCCCCGTATACCCCGTAAAGATCGAAGGGGACGACGTGCTCGTCTCCCTCACCCAGGAGTCCTGAGGCACCCATGGCAACGCTTGAAATCAACGACCTGCGCGTTTCCGTCGAGACGGAGAACGGCTCCCGCGAGATCCTCAAGGGCGTCGACCTGACCGTCAAGCAGGGCGAGACGCACGCCATCATGGGCCCCAACGGCTCCGGCAAGTCCACCCTGGCCTACTCGCTGGCCGGTCACCCGAAGTACACCATCACCGGTGGCACCGTGACCCTCGACGGCGAGGACGTCCTGGAGATGTCCGTCGACGAGCGCGCCCGCGCGGGTGTCTTCCTCGCCATGCAGTACCCGGTCGAGGTCCCCGGTGTCTCCGTCTCCAACTTCCTGCGGACCTCGGCCACGGCCGTCCGCGGCGAGGCCCCCAAGCTGCGCACCTGGGTGAAGGAGGTCAAGGAGGCCATGGAGCGCCTCCAGATGGACCCCGCCTTCGCCGAGCGCAACGTCAACGAGGGCTTCTCCGGCGGTGAGAAGAAGCGCCACGAGATCCTCCAGCTGGAGCTGCTCAAGCCGAAGATCGCGATCCTCGACGAGACCGACTCCGGCCTCGACGTCGACGCCCTGCGCATCGTCTCCGAGGGCGTCAACCGGGTCCGTGAGACCGGCGAGGTCGGCACCCTGCTGATCACCCACTACACGCGCATCCTGCGCTACATCAAGCCCGACTTCGTGCACGTGTTCGCGAACGGCCGCATCGCCGAGTCCGGCGGCGCCGAGCTCGCCGACCAGCTGGAGGCCGAGGGCTACGACAAGTACGTGAAGGGTGGCGCGACCGCGTGACACAGCTGCCTGGCCTCCTCGACACCGAGGCGATCCGCAAGGACTTCCCCCTGCTGGATCGTGTGGTCCACGACGGGAAGAAGATCGTCTACCTGGACAACGCGGCGACCTCCCAGAAGCCGCGCCAGGTGCTCGACGCACTGAACGCGTACTACGAGCGGCACAACGCCAACGTCCACCGCGGCGTGCACGTGCTCGCCGAGGAGGCCACGGCACTGTACGAAGGTGCCCGCGACAAGATCGCCACCTTCATCAACGCGCCCAGCCGCGACGAGGTGATCTTCACCAAGAACGCCTCGGAGTCGCTGAACCTCGTCGCCAACATGCTCGGCTGGGCCGACGAGCCCTACCGGGTCGACCGTGAGACCGAGATCGTCATCACGGAGATGGAGCACCACTCCAACATCGTCCCGTGGCAGCTGCTCGCGCAGCGCACCGGCGCGAAGCTGAAGTGGTTCGGCCTCACCGACGACGGCCGGCTCGACCTGTCGAACATCGAAGAGGTCATCACCGAGAAGACGAAGATCGTCTCCTTCGTGCTGGTCTCCAACATCCTGGGCACCCTCAACCCGGTCGAGGCCATCGTGCGCCGCGCCCAGGAGGTCGGCGCCCTGGTCCTGATCGACGCCTCCCAGGCCGTCCCGCACATGCCGATCGACGTGCAGGAGCTCGGCGCCGACTTCGTGGCCTTCACCGGCCACAAGATGTGCGGCCCGACCGGCATCGGCGTGCTCTGGGGCCGCCAGGAGCTCCTGGAGGACCTGCCTCCGTTCCTGGGCGGCGGCGAGATGATCGAGACCGTCTCGATGCACTCCTCGACGTACGCCCCCGCGCCCCACAAGTTCGAGGCCGGTACGCCCCCGATCGCCCAGGCCGTCGGCCTCGGCGCGGCCGTGGACTACCTGACCTCGATCGGCATGGACAAGATCGCCGCGCACGAGCACGCGATCACCGAGTACGCCGTCCAGCGCCTGCAGGAGGTCCCCGACCTGCGGATCATCGGCCCCACCACGGCCGAGGACCGGGGCGCGGCGATCTCCTTCGTGCTGGGTGACATCCACCCCCACGACGTCGGCCAGGTCCTGGACGAGCAGGGCATCGCGGTGCGCGTCGGCCACCACTGCGCCCGCCCCGTCTGCCTGCGGTACGGAATTCCCGCGACCACGCGAGCGTCGTTCTATCTGTACTCCTCTCCGGCCGACGTGGACGCGCTGGTCGCGGGGCTGGAGCACGTACGGAACTTCTTCGGATAACGAGGGCGACGAGGGCGACGAGGCCGCTGTGAAGCTGGATTCGATGTACCAGGAACTGATCCTGGACCACTACAAGCACCCGCACGGGCGTGGCCTGCGCGACGGCGATGCCGAGGTGCACCACGTCAACCCGACCTGCGGTGACGAGATCACGCTGCGCGTGAAGTACGACGGCGAGACGCTCACGGACGTCTCCTACGAGGGCCAGGGCTGCTCGATCAGCCAGGCCAGCGCGTCCGTGCTGAACGAGCTGCTGGTCGGCAAGGAGCTGCCCGAGGCGCAGAAGATCCAGGCCACCTTCCTGGAGCTGATGCAGTCCAAGGGCAAGATCGAGCCCGACGAGGCCATGGAGGAGGTCCTGGAGGACGCGGTCGCGTTCGCCGGCGTCTCCAAGTACCCCGCCCGGGTCAAGTGCGCGCTGCTGAGCTGGATGGCGTGGAAGGACGCGACCGCCCAGGCCCTGGGCGACGCCGAGAGGAAGACGGCATGACCGAGAACGCGACGCCCGAGGCCGCACCCGAAGCGGCGTCGATCAAGCCGGCCACCGAGGAGGAGGTCCGCGAGGCCCTCTACGACGTGGTCGACCCCGAGCTGGGGATCGACGTGGTCAACCTGGGGCTGATCTACGGCATCCACATCGACGACGCCAACATCGCCACCCTCGACATGACCCTGACGTCGGCGGCCTGCCCGCTGACGGACGTCATCGAGGACCAGGCCAAGTCGGCCACGGAGGGCATCGTCAACGAGCTCCGGATCAACTGGGTCTGGATGCCCCCGTGGGGCCCGGACAAGATCACGGACGACGGCCGCGAACAGCTGCGCGCCCTCGGCTTCAACGTCTGAGCCACCGGCCTCGGAAGGGCCCGGCACCGATGGGTGCCGGGCCCTTCGGCGTACGCGCACCCGCACGTGGGTACGTGCGTGTCCGCACGTGTGTACGCGCGTACGCATCGTTGTGTACGCTCGTACGCATGCCTTGGGTCCTGCTTGCCGCTGCCATTGCCGCCGAGGTCGCCGGTACGACCGCCATGAAGTACAGCGACGGGTTCACCAAGTTGTGGCCCTCCGTGGGGACCTTCGTGGGGTACGCCGTCGCCTTCACCCTGCTCGCCCAGACCCTCAAGTCGATGTCGGTCAGCACCGCCTACGCCGTCTGGTCCGGGGTCGGTACCGCCGCCATCGCCGCCATCGGGATGTGCTTCCTCGGGGAGACCGCCTCCGCCGCGCGGATCGCCGGCATCGCGCTGGTGATCGCCGGTGTCGTGGTGCTCAACATGGGCGGGGCGGGGGCCCACTGATGGCCGCCGGCGTGCGGCGCTACGACCCCGACCGGCGCCAGCGGATCATCGACGCCGCGATCCGGGTGGTCGGCGCCCAGGGCATCGCCGGGCTCAGCCATCGCAGCGTGGCCGCGGAGGCCGACGTACCGCTGGGGTCCACCACGTACCACTTCGCGACCCTCGACGAGCTGCTCGTCGCCGCGCTGCGGCAGGCCAACGAGGGCTTCGCGGTCGCCGTCGAGGCCGGCCTCGCCCGCGTGGACCCCCGGGCCGACCTGCCGACCGCCCTCGCCCGGCTGCTGGGCGAGCTGCTGGAGCGGGAGCGCGGCCGGGCCGAGCTGGAGTACGAGCTCTACCTCGCCGCCCTGCGCCGCCCGGCGCTGCGCCCGGTGGCGGCCGAGTGGTGCGAGGCGATGGCGCGGGCGCTGGCGGACCACACCGACCCGGTCACCGCCCGCGCGCTGGTCGCCGTCATGGACGGGATCTGCCTCCAGGTGCTGCTGACGGACGCGGCGTACGACGAGGCGTACGCCCGCGAGGTCCTCACCCGGGTGCTCCGCCCCTCCTGACGGCCGCCAGTGCCGCCGCGACGCTCGCCTCGATGTCCGGGATCGGGTACAGGACCTCCACCACCGTGCGGTCCCGCGCCACCACCAGCGTCAGGCGCTTGAGGCGGCTGGTGCCCCCCGCGCGGAACGTCGGCAGGCGCAGGGCCGCCGTCAGGTCGAGGTCCGCGTCCGACAGGAGCGGGAAGCGGAGCTTCTCCTTCTCGGCGAAGTCCCGCTGCTCGTCCGGCCGCTGGGTCGAGACGCCGTGCACGTCTGCCCCCGCCGCCGCGAACTCCGCGAGCTGGTCGCGGTAGGTGCACGACTCGAAGGTGCAGCCGCGCGCCCCCGGGATCCCGGCCCAGCCGGGCGGATAGGCCTCGGCGCGGGCGTAGGCGCCCGGGAAGCAGTACAGGACGGTGAAGGGGGTGTCCGCGACCGGGTCGCGGAGCTGGCCCGAGGTGTCGGTGAGCAGCAGTTCGGGGATGCGGGTGCCCTTGAGGGCGTGCACCCGTTCCGCTTCGCGCGAGGCGGTGTCCGTCGTCGCCGTCATCTCTCCCTCTCCCAGGATCCAGGTGTCGCCCCAGTCCTGGAGTGCCACGAGGACCGGGAGCAGCGCGCGGCCGCGCGGGGTCAGCCGGTAGGCGTGCCGTACGGGACGGTCCTGGTACGGCTCGCGCACCAGCACCCCCGCCTCCACCAGCAGTTTCAGCCGTTCCGCCAGCACCTTCCGGGAGACGCCCAGCTCCTGCTGGAACTCCTCGAAGCGGTGCAGTCCGCGCGCCGCGTCACGGACGATCAGCAGCGTCCACCAGTCCCCGACCACGTCGAGGGCCTGGGCGATGGAGCAGTCGGCGTCGCCGAGTCGGGTGCGCTGGGCCATGGGAGTCGTCCTCACCTTCGTTGACCCGAGGCTGCCATGCTGACATAGTCAGTTCCCAAAAGGAACTGACTGCCGCGGCGGGGGCCGCGCGGAACGGGGGGAGGCGCCGTGCTGCCGCAGGGCTTCAAGGACGTGCCGAGACCGGTGTGGCTACTGGCCGGCGGGGTCTTCGTCAACGCCGTCGTGAGCTTCACGTTCGTCTTCGTCTTCGTGTACCTGACCGGTCCCCGCGGGCTCGGCGCCGCCGAGGCGGGGCTGATCGTCGGGGCCGGCGGGGTCGGCCTGATCGCCGGGAACTTCACCGGCGGCTGGTACGGCGACCGCTTCGGCCACCGGCGCGTCCTGCTCCTCGCCTCCGCCCTGGGCGGCGGAGTCCTGCTCCTGCTGCCCACGCTGCACACCGCCCTGCTGTACGTGGCCCTGCCGCTGGCCCAGTACGCCGCCGGGGTGATCCGCGCCGCCAACTCCGCCCTGGTCGCCGTCACCGTGCCCGAGGGAGCCAGGCGCCAGGCCTTCGCCCTGGTCCGGGCGGTGTCCAACGGCGGCTTCACCGTCGGCCCGCCGCTCGGGGCCCTGGTCGCGACCGCGTTCTCCTACGACTGGCTGTTCGTGGCGGACGGGCTCGGCACGCTGTTCTTCGCCGGCTGGACCGCCCGGGTCGTCCCGGCCCGCGGCGCGGCCGCCCGTCCCGCCGCCGCCCCGGACGGGGGTCGGGGCGGCGGCGGGGTGTGGCGCGCCCTGCGGGCGCGGCCGGCCGTCCTGGTCCTGCTGGGCGCGATCCTCGTCATCGACGTCGTCTACCGCCAGCACTACTCCACCTTCCCCACCTTCCTCGCCGACCACGGCATGGACACCCGCGCCTACGGGCTCCTCGTCGGCATCAACGGCGCCGTGATCCTGCTGCTGGAGATCCCGGTGGCCCTCGCCCTGCTCGGCCGCTCCCCGCTGCACCTGATCGGCACCGGCCTGGTCCTGGTCGGGGCCGGGTACGCCATGCTCATGCTGGGCGTCGGGGTCGCCACCACCGTCGCGATGATGGTGCTGATCTCCCTCGGGGAGATCCTCTACAAGACCACCGCCACCGCCTACGTCGCCGACGAGGCCCCCGCCCATGCCGTGGGCCGGTTCCAGAGCCTGTACGCAGGGGTCTCCGTCAGCGGCACCGTGCTCTCCGCACCCCTGGGCGGGGCCCTGTACACCGCCGCGCCGGGCCTGGTGTGGCCCCTGTGCGCGGGCCTGGGCGCGGCGGCCGGCGCGGCCGTGCTGATCACCGGCGCACGGGCGGTCCGGCGACCCGGGCGACCGGCACATGAGACCGGTTCGCCCGCACCGGCCGTCGCCGGTTAGCGTTCAGGCATGACTGCTACGCGTACCACCGGCGCCGTCGCCGCCGGCCTTGCCACCCTGACCCCCGACGGCACCGTGCTCGACACCTGGTTCCCGGCCCCCCAGCTGGTCGAGGAGCCCGGCCCGGCCGGCACCGAGCGCCTCGACCCGCAGCAGGCCGTGGAACTCCTGGGCGACGCCGCGGCCAAGGCGATCCGGACCGACGCGGTCCGAGGCGTCGAGGTCGTGGCCGTCCGCACCGTGATCTCCTCCCTGGAGGACAAGCCGCTGGACGCGCACGACGCGTACCTGCGCCTGCACCTGCTCAGCAGCCGCCTGGTCAAGCCGCACGGCCAGAACCTGGACGGCATCTTCGGCCTGCTGGCCAACGTCGCCTGGACCTCGCTCGGCCCGGTCGCCGTCGACCGCATCGAGGCCGTCCGGCTCGCCGCCCGCGCCGAGGGCCTGCACCTGCAGGTCACCTCCGTCGACAAGTTCCCGCGGATGACCGACTACGTGGTCCCCGCCGGCGTGCGCATCGCCGACGCCGACCGGGTCCGCCTCGGCGCGCACCTGGCCGAGGGCACCACGGTCATGCACGAGGGCTTCGTCAACTTCAACGCCGGCACCCTCGGCGTCTCCATGGTCGAGGGCCGCATCTCCGCGGGCGTCGTGATCGGCGACGGCTCCGACATCGGCGGCGGCGCCTCCACCATGGGCACCCTCTCCGGCGGCGGCAAGCAGATCATCTCGATCGGCGAGCGCTGCCTGGTCGGCGCCGAGGCCGGCGTCGGCATCGCGCTCGGCGACGAGTGCATCGTCGAGGCGGGCCTGTACGTGACCGCGGGCACCCGCGTCACCCTGCCGGACGGCCAGATCGTCAAGGCCCTGGAGCTCTCCGGCGCCGACAACATCCTCTTCCGCCGCAACTCGGTCACCGGCGCCGTCGAGGCCCGCCCGAACAACGCGGTCTGGGGCGGCCTGAACGAGATCCTGCACAGCCACAACTGACGCCCCGCCGCCCTGACGTGCGGCTGAGCAACCGACCAACGCGCTGACCTGAGGCTGAGCCGTCGCCGGTTGTCAACGTTGGTCACCAACAAGCGCCCTCCCACGGCCCCACGGCGGCCCGGGAGGGCGCTCGTCATGTGGCGCGGCCCGCGACGTCAGTGGGAACGGCTACGGTGACCTCGTAGGTCGGCGCAGGGGCGGAGGCATGGGTGTCTGACTACGGGACCGGTCACGGCGGAGTTGACAACAATCTGCGGAGTTACGATGAGATTCTGCAGAATCCAGTGTTGAAGGACTCCGAACGCGAAAGGCTCACTGCTGAGGCCCTTGTCGCATACATTTCCATGCTTCTTGTGCGGCGTGGAGACGTAGAGACTGCCCGCCTTATGCTCTTGGTCGAGCGGTGGGCGCTGGAATGGGATAACGAAGGCCAGGAGAAAGACCTCGTACTCGACGTTGACCCCGCGAACAGGGGGCACTTCACGCAAGACGTGATTGAGAAGCTCCGTGCTATCTGCTCCGAAGTGTCAGATCGATTCAAGTACGGAATCAATTGGATCGAAGTCCGCGAGACGCTCCCTGCTCTTGGTCCCGGCTGGCGTGATCAATTTGAGCGTGAGCTAAAGGGCGAGCGTCCAACCAATCAGGCTCGTCGGCTCCAAACTGGTCCGCCGCGATGGGTGGAAGATGACCTTCTCTTCACGAACGCCGGAGAACAGCGCGTCTACCGTGCGCTGAAGCATCGACAGGAGCAGGTGCTTCCGGCGGAGGACACGATAGCGATTTTCCCGCTGCCGAATGGTCGTGTCTCGAAGAGGACTTGGGAGCCTGACTTTCTTGTCACGTACAAGGGACGTGCCGGAGTGCTTGAGGTTGACGGACCGCATCACAATGCGCGCCGCGCATTGGATCGGACTCGCGACCACCTGTTGCACGATTCTGGCATTGCATACGTCGACCGTGTGCCTGTTGAGGCGCTAGAGAGCCCTAAGGAGCTGAACGCCGTAGTCGACCGATTCCTGCGTCGGCTGGCGGAATCACGTTAAGGCTAGCGCAGTGCCTACGAGGGGCACGTAACCCCTACCTTTACCCACTACTGCCCTGGCTCCCATCGCTCGCCACAACGGACCCGCACCCGCGCGACGGCCCCCCTCCATCCCGGAGTTTGAGCGCCCCCGCCGGAGGCCTGTTCTGACCTCCACTCCTTCGCGTGGCGCAACCCGACTGAGGCAAGGGCATGCCGCCGTCCTTACGGGTCGGCTGCTGGCGGGCGGACAAGGCCGCAGCAAGCGGGGGCGGGACTGGCTCCCTTCGAGGAACAAGGGCCCGGCGACGTTGGTACAGCCATGGCCCACGAAGCCTCAGCTGCTGAGGTTCGTCGCCCATCAACCTTCGCCGGATCTCGGCGTGCGGCCGGCGGTCGGGCCGGAGCGGGGCGGAGACAGGAGCGCAGGCCCGGGCGACGGGCCGCGCGCGCCGCGCCGTGCGCGGCGGGTGCCTTGATGAGGTAGAGAAACCTGTAGCAGCTCTGCTGTCAGGCCTTCGGGCCGCTGGCGTCGTAGCTCCACGTACGGCCGGTCCCTCGGTACTCGGCGACTGAGATCGGGTCCACCCCGGGACGCATGCGAGCGGTGTACAGCACGCCGTCGATGTGGTCGATCTCGTAGGCGACGAGACGGGCTCCCCCGTGCTCAAAGATCGTGATGCGCTGTTCGCCGCTGATGTCGGTGTGCTCGACCGTGATGCTCAACGGCCTTGGCACCTTTCCCCGTACGTCGAAAGAGCTCCAGCACCCCTCGTACTGCTCGTCCGTCTCTGCCGACTCCTCGATGACCTTGGGGTTCAGCAGAGTGACCGTCTCCCCTTCGGGCGTCCGGACGATGACGGCTGCTCGGTCGATTCCGATCTGAGGCGCTGCACACCCCCATGCCCTTGCTGAACAGATGGATGCCTGCTCGCTCGGCCGCCGAGTTCAGCTCTGCCACAACTGACGCGGCGTCGTCGACGTCGTACCAGTGGCGTCGCACGGCTGACGCGCGTGCAGCACGAAGCCCCCCGCCCGGCGGACGCCGGGGCGGGGGGCTTTCGTACGGCTGCCGGCGGCGGGGCCGCGCGGGCGGGGCGGGCCTGCGGGGCAGGCGCGCGGGGCGGTCAGTGGCCCGGGAAGGAGCGGACCAGGCCCGCGAAGGCCTGCTCCTCCGCCTCGGTCAGTTCCACGGTCTCCAACGGGTGCGCGGCGGCCCCCCGCTGGGTCGGGATCAGGGCCAGGCCGTCGAAGGCGCCGGGCTCCGGGTGGTGGAAGCGGCTGTCCCACATCATGTGGCCGAGGCCGATCACCCAGACGAGGGCGGCGACCAGCAGGACGGCGAGGCCGATCTCCTGGACGAGGGTGATGGAGGGGAACACGCGGTCCTCCAGGGAGTAAGGGCGGCGCGAGGTCGGACGTGACGACACTCAACACCACAACCGGCCGGTTATGCGGGCAGATGTGTCGAGGATCACGCCAGGGTACAAAGTCCCCCTCCTACCCGGAAACCGTCCCGAACGCCCGCGCGGCGCCCGTTCGCGCGCTCGGCGCCGAGTGTGCCAGGGGCCCGAACCGGCGGTGGTTACGGGCGGAAGCGCAGGACCTGCGGGTCGTGGTCGCTGTTCTGGTCGGCGAACTCGGCGTTGATGTGCACGCTGTCGTACGCGAACTTCTTGATCGCCGGGCTGGTCAGGATCTGGTCCAGGACCTGCGAGTTGCCCTGGAAGACGTACGAGTAGCGCTCCGACTTCGGCAGCGCGGTGATCGCCGGGAACAGCGCCCCGCCGTCGGTCAGCGCCTTGGTGGTCGCGGAGAACTCGAAGTCGTTGATGTCGCCGAGCGCGATGACGTTCGCGTTCTTGTCGGCGGCCAGGAGCTGCTTGACGAAACCATTCACCGCCTGCGCCTGGAGCAGCCGCTTGGCCTCCGAGGAGCGCACCGGCGGCTGGTGGTGCGAGGTGAGGCTCTCGTCACCGCCCTTGGAGCCGAAGTGGTTCGCGATCACGAAGACCGTCCGGCCGCGGAAGACGAACTCGCCGGCCAGCGGCTTGCGGCTGTCGGCCCACGCCGGGTTCGCCGGGTCGATCCGGCCGGGGGAGTGGGTCAGGGCGGCCTTGCCCTGCTCCTGCGTCACACCGGTCGCGGTGGTCGCGTCGCCCGCGGCGCGGTCGATGAAGGAGACCCGGGCCGGGTTGAACAGGAACACCTGGCGGATGTTGCCGCCGGGCTCGCCGCCGTCCTTGTTGTTGGCCGGGTCGACCGAACGCCACTGGTACGCCGGGCCGCCCGCGGCAGCGATCGCGGCCGTGAACTTGGTCAGCGTCTGCCCGGCCGAGACGGTGCCGTCGTTCTTGGCGCCGTTGTCGTCCTGGATCTCCTCCAGGGCGAGGATGTCGGGGGAGGCCAGGTTCTCCACGACCGCCTTGGCGAGCGCGTCGAACTTCTCCTGCGGGTCGGTCGGGTCGAGGTTCTCGACGTTGTACGTCGCGACCGCGAGCTCGCCCTCGGCCTGCGGCTTGGTCTTCTCCCGCTCCAGGTTCTTGGACTGGACCGTACCCAGGGTGCGGGCGACCAGGGTGTAGCCGCCGAACTGGTTGAAGTCCAGCGGGCCCTCGGTGGTGCCGGTCAGCCGGTCGCCGACGTTCGCCACCGGGAACGGCTGCTGCGCGAGCGGGGCCAGCTGCTGGATCTGGAGGCGGCCGGTGTTCTGGGACTCGTACGAGCCGTACAGGGTGCCGCCGCGGCGGGTGTTGTTCTCCCAGCCCTTGACCGTGACCCACAGCTCCGCGTGCGGGTCGGTGGCGCCGACGACGCGGGAGGTGCCGATCGCGACGTTCATGCCCTCCAGGGACTCGTAGTGGTCCAGGGCGTAGCGCGCGGGGTCGAGGGTCAGCCCGTTGATGCTGCCGCCGGCGGCCGGGTCACCCGCGGGGGCGTACTCGGCGGGCACCGTGTACTCGTTGATGGGGGTCGGCGCGGGCAGCGCGTTGCCCGAGGAGACCACCGTCACGGTCGGCTTGGAGATCTGGGTGATCGACTGGTTGCCCGAGTTCAGGCCGCCCGGGACGTACTCGCCGACCAGGCCGGAGACCTTGACCGCGTCGCCCACGGCGACGGTCGGGGCGGAGCTGGTGAAGACGAAGACGCCCTCGCTGGTGGCGGCGTCGTCGTCGGCGTCGGGGTCCTGGATCCAAAAGCCCTTGGAACCGTAGGTGCGGACACCGGTGACGATGCCCTCGACGTCCGTGACCTGCTTGCCGACCAGCGGGGAGACACGGGTGGTGCCCTGGATGTCGTGGATCCGTATGGAACCGGCGGCCGCGTCGGTCTCGGCGGCGCCGGCGGAGCCCGCGAGCAGGCCGGTGGCCAGCGCGGTGGCGACGACGGCCGCGACCGCGGCGGAACGGGGGTGCGAGGAGCGCATGAGGCTGGACTCCGGTGGGTGGTTGTGCGGGTGGATGAGGATCTGGAAGATCTACGCGCGTCAATGTCCCGGGCCGCCGGCGAAGTTGTCAAGGTCTACGAGGCATACGGGAAGCATCTGTGCGATGAACCAAAGGTGCGGCTCGTCGGGGGTTGCCCGATTGCGTCTACGCTGGGGCCCGCCGTCCGCCTGAACTCCCCGAGGAGAAGCACTCCATGTCCGCTCAGCCGCGCCCCACGCTGCCGCCGGTCCGGCTGCACCCCGACGCGGAACTGGCCCGCGCCGCGCTGGCCGCCCCGCTGCTCTCCCGCGCCGTCCGGCTCGCCCGCTGGGCCGGACCCGGTACCCGGGTCGGCGCGGGCGGCGAACTCGCCGACGAGCAGCTGCCCGAGGCGGCCGCGGTCCTGGGGCTGGCCGACGACGAGGACGGCGCGGCGTACGCGAGCGAGGCCTGGCGGGTGGCCCTGGACACCGGGCTGGTCGACGTCACGGACCCGGTCGACGTCTCGGGCCCGGGCGAGGATGCCGGTACGGGCGAGGGCGCCGGTACGGACGCGAGTGTCGGCACCGGCGAGGGCGTCGGAGCCGGCGAGGGTGCCGCGGCCGACGCCGGGGCGGAGTTCGGGACCGCCGGGCCGGGGGCCGACCTGGCGCTCGTCACCGCAGGCGCGCCCACCGACGTGCTCGACCTGTGGCTGGCCGCGCTCGACACCGTGCTCGCCGACGCCTCCGTACCCGACCTCGACGACCTCGTCGACGCCCTCGACGCTGGCGGCGAGATCGACTTCGAACGGCTGGACTGGGACCCGCAGCGCGAGGCGGACCTGCTCGACGCCGTGCTCGCCAACCTCTACCTGCTGACCGTCACCGAAGGCGGGGCCGGCGACGCCCCGGTGCCGCTGCCGGTCCTCGCCGCCTCGCTGGTGGTGCCCGAGGACATGGCCGAGCCCACGGACGAGGTGCTGGAGCGGGTCTCGGAGGCGATGATGCGGCTCGACGCGCAGTTCCGGCAGCTGGAGGGCATCGGGCTGGTGGAGTTCCGCCCCGTCGACGAGGACCTGATGGCGGAGGCCGACGACGAGGACTTCGTGGCCGCCGCGGACCCGGACGAGGAGGACGTCGCCCGCTACGGCATGGTCCGGCTCACCCCGCTCGGCCTGTACGGGGTCCGCGCCCGGCTGCTGGAGGCCGGGGTCGAGGCCCCCGCCGTCGGCGACCTGGCGGACAAGGGCGCCGACGTGCTGCTCGACACCGTGTCGGCCTATCCGGAGGACGCCGCCCAGGCCGAGATCGAGCTGTGGCTGGCGCGGGCGGCCCGCGACGCCTCCGAGGGCACCGGGAGCGGTACGGCCGCGGCCGTGGCGGAGCTGCTGGCTGCGGCCCGCGGCGGCGACGCGGGCGGGCCGCTGCGCCGGCTGCGCTGCCAGCAGGCCCTCGCGGTGGCCGGGCCCGCCGCCGAGCCGGTGGTCCGGGCCGTCCTGGACGACCCCGAACTCGGCGGGCTGGCCCGGGTCTGGCTGGCCGAGCAGGGCGCGACCGACGTGCCGCCGCCGAGCGAGGCGCTGGTGTTCTGGCTGACGGTCGACACGATCGCCGCGCAGCTCGCCGCCGACGACGGCAGCGCGGAACTCCCGGCGCTGATGGAGTCCCTGACCGCGCACCACACCGCCTTCTTCGACACCGCCTGGCGGGTGGAACACCCCGCCACCGCGGACGTCCTGGAGGCCATGGGGCGGCTCCACCCGGACCGCAAGGCGGCCAAGGAGGCCCGCAAGGCGGCCTTCAAGGCCCGCTCCCACCGCCCCTGACCAACCAGGGGCGGTCCGAGGCCCAGGGCGGCGGCTCCACGCCGTTTTGGGTCGGGAGTTGGCCAATTCCGGGAGGGTCCGGAGGGCCGACGGGGCTTCGGGGGGAATTCAGGCGCCGTTCACGTGCGGACGGGAACCTTTCGGCCGACCGCACTCAGGCGCACCACTCCCCACCCTGGAGCATCGATGCCGCTCAGTCGTAGAGACTTCACCGCCCGCACCGTCGCCGCCGGCGCCGGGGTGGCGCTCACCGGAACGGTGGGGGCCCTCGCCACCGCTCCGGGGGCGCTCGCGGCGGAGGAGAGCAGCAGCGCGCTGCGCGACGAGCACGGCCGGCCGTGCGAGCCCGGCTACGGCCCCTTGATCCCCGACCCGAAGGGGATCCTCGCCCTGCCGGCCGGCTTCTCGTACCGGATCATCACCCACAGCGGTGTGACCCGCCTGGAGTCCGGCGAGTTCACCCCGTCCCACCACGACGGCACCGCCGCCTTCGCCGGCCCCCGCGGGGTCACCCTCCTCGTCAACAACCACGAGTTGAAGGGCGCCCGCGCGAAGTGGCCGCACCCGGTGCCGCTCACCGAGGGTCTGGTCTACGACCCGGCCGCGGCCGGCGGCTGCACCGTCGTCGAGGTCCGCCGCGGCGGCGAGGTCGCCGAGTGGGTCGGCATCGCCGGTACGTCGACCAACTGCGCGGGCGGCGCCACCGCCTGGGGCACCTGGCTGACCTGCGAGGAGAACACCGACCGGGCCGGCAGGAACGGCATGACCAAGGACCACGGCTACGTCTTCGAGGTGGACCCGCACGACCGCCGCGCCAACCTCGATCCGCGCCCGGTCAAGGCCTTCGGCCGCTACGAGCACGAGGCCGTCGTCATCGACCCGCACAGGGGCCACGCCTACCTCACCGAGGACGCCTCCGGGCCCAACGGGCTGCTGTACCGCTGGACCCCGCCGCGCGGCTTCGAGCACGGGCGCGGCAAGCTGCGCACGCTCGCCGACGACGCCGGTGTGCTCCAGGCCGCCAAGTGCTTCGACAAGTACGGGCGGTTCGTGGACGACCTCTCGCGGGCCACGAAGATCGGCACGGTCTACGGGGTCGACTGGGTCGACGTACCCGACCGCGACGCCCGGACGGTGCCCACGCGCCAGCAGTTCCCGCAGGGCACGATCACACGGGGGCGCAAGCTGGAGGGCATGTGGTGGGCGGACGGCGGCGCGTACGTCGTCTCCTCCTTCGCCCGCGAGGAGAGCCCGGGCACGCCGCACGACGGCGCCGTGTGGTTCTACGACCCCAAGCGCCGCACGCTGCGGCTGACCGTGCTGTTCGGCGTCAACGCCGATCCGGCGGCGGAGGGCGCCTACGACGGCCCGGACAACATCACCGTCTCCCCGTACGGCGGCCTGGTCGTGGCCGAGGACGGCTCGGGCGTCCAGCACCTGCTGGGCGCCACCGAGTCCGGCCGCACGTACCCGCTGGCGCGCAACGAGCTCAACATCGGTACGGCCGAGGAGCCGGAGTACTCCGAGTTCACCGGGGTCTGCTTCGCGCCCGACGGGCGCACGCTGTTCGCCAACTTCCAGGACCCCGGCATCATGTTCGCCATCACCGGTCCTTGGCGGCGTACGCGGGGCTGATCCGACGCGGGTGCCCGGGCGGGCCGGGAGGCCCGTCCGGGCGCGCGGTGCGTCCGGGGCGCGCGGTGCGTCCGGGCGCGCGGTGGGTCCGCACGCCGTCCGTCCGGGCACGCCGTCCGTCCGGGCAGGGGGCGTCAGCGGTGGGCGGCGGTGCCGACCTCTTCGCGGGTGGCCGCGGCCCACTCGCCGAGCAGGAACTCGTAGGCGGCGGCGGGCCACTCGTCGTCGACCCGGGTCTCGACGAGGTGCCGTATCGCCTGGTTCGCCTCTTCGGCGGACGGGCGGGCGGGACCCGCGGGCGGAAGCGTCTCGTACATGGGTACAAGGCTACGGGCGGGCACGGACAGCCTCCTTCGCATTGCGGGGTGTCATCGATCACCCGCGGCGATCCCGAAGGGGCTCCGGCCCGCCCACCTGCTAAAGCGCCTCGGAGCCGGGCTTGACCATGCCCCGCACTGTGCGGGACTTCACAAACTCGCCCATCGCCGTCATCTCCCATTCGCCCGAGAACTGCCGCACGAGCTTGGCCATCATCACGCCCGTCTGGGGCTCGGCGCCGGTCAGGTCGAAGCGGACCAGCTCCTCGTCGGAGGCCGCGTCGATCAGCCGGCAGTAGGCCTTGGCGACGTCGGTGAACTTATGCCCCGAGAAGGAGTTGACGGTGAAGACCAGGCCGGTGACCTCGGCGGGCAGCCGTCCGAGGTCCACGACGATGACCTCGTCGTCCCCGGCGCCCTCGCCGGTGAGGTTGTCGCCGGAGTGCTTGATCGCCCCGCCGAGGATGGCCAGCTTGCCGAAGTAGCAGCTGTCGATGTGGTTGCGCCGGGGGCCGTACGCGATCACGGAGGCGTCGAGGTCGATGTCGGCGCCGCGGAAGGCGGGCTCCCAGCCCAGGCCCATCTTGACCTGCGAGAGCAGCGGCCGGCCGCCCTTGACCAGGGAGACGGTCTGGTTCTTGGTCAGGCTGACGCGGCCCTTGTCGAGGTTGATCTTGCCGCTTCCCGTGGGGGCGGCGGGGGTGGCGGCGGACGCAGCCGCGGGCGGGGCCGTGGCCGGGGCGGGCGGGGCCGCGGCGGGGGCGGGCGGGGCCGCGGCCGGGGCGGCGGCGGGTGTGGCGGCGGGCTCCTCCTCCACCGTGACCCCGAAGTCGGTGGCGATGCCCGCGAGCCCGTCGGCGTACCCCTGGCCGACCGCGCGCACCTTCCACGCACCGCCGCGCAGGTAGATCTCGACCACCACGAGCGCGGTCTCGGTGCCCAGCCGCGGCGGGGTGAAGGTGGCGATCTGCGTGCCGCTGTCGGCGTCGCGCACCGTGGCCGTGGGCTCGATGCCCTGGAAGGTCTGGCCGGCGGCGTCGGGGCTGGCCGTGACCACGATCCGTTCGATGCCGGGCGGCACGGCGGCGGTGTCGACGGTGATCGAGTCGGGCGCCGTGCCGCCGCCGGACCGGTAGCTGACACCGGGGCCCGAGGGCTGGTTGTAGAAGATGAAGTCGGCGTCCGAGCGCACCTTGCCGTCGGCCGCGAGCAGCAGTCCCGAGACGTCGAGACGCACCGGAGCGGCCACCTCGACCGTCACGCGGACGGCGTTCAGCGGCAGGTTCGAACCAGGGGTCATAGCGGTCATGCCCCGAGAACGACCGAGGGTGCGCCGCCGTTCCCCGGTACCTGCCGTACGGGCGGCTCGTACGGTGTACGGCGGGAAGGGTCAGCGGCGGCCGCTGTTGCGCGGGTGCGAGCGGGCGAGGCGCTCGTTGCCGAACTTGTACGCGCCCGTCCAGCGGGCCATGACCAGCTGGGCGTCCCCGGACACCACCTCGGCGAGGAACTTCTCGGCCCGGCCACCGCGCAGCGTGCCGGCGGCGCGGCCGCGGTGGGTGATGACCACGGTGCCGTCGGCACGCTCGTCGTACGTGAATCCCTGAGGTCTCGGCATGGGCGGAGCCTGCCCTGCGGGGGGCGGGGCGGGCAACGGAATTTCCTGGGCATGGGGGCATGGGGGCATGGCGGCATGGCGGCCTGTGGCCTGTGAGCCTGTGGCCTGGGCCTCGGGCCTGGGCCGGGGGCCGGTGGCAGGGCGGGGCTGTCCGTCGTGCCGGTGGTGCCGGGGCGTCGGGGGCGTCGGGGCGTAGGGGGCGCCGGTGGGGCGGCGGTGGACCGTCAGGTGCCGCTCGGCCCCGTCACGTGGCGCGGCAGGCCCAGGGGGTTCGCCTCGCGCAGTTCCGGCGGGAGCAGCGCGTCGGGAACCGACTGGTACGCCACCGGGCGCAGCCACCGCTCGATCGCCGTGCCGCCGACGGACGTGGAGTGCGAGGTCGCGGCCGGGTAGGGGCCGCCGTGGTGCTGGGCCGGGGCGACGGCCACGCCGGTCGGCCACCCGTTGACCACGACCCGCCCGGCCAGGGCGGTCACCCGGCCGAGCAGCTCCGCGGCGGGCCCGGGCGCACCGGCAGCCTCGGCCTGCGACAGCTGGAGGGTGGCGGTCAGGTTCCCGGGGAGCCGGGCCAGCACCGCGCCGGCCTCGTGCTGGTCGGCGTAGCGCGCGACGACCGTCACCGGGCCGAAGCACTCCTCCAGCAGCAGCTCGTAGCGCCCGTCGCGGTCCTCGGCGAGGCTGCGCGCGGGCACGGTCAGGAAGCCCGCGCCGACGGTGTGCTCGTCGCCCGGGCCGGGGGTGACGGGGGTGTCGACGCCGGGCAGGGCGGCGCGCTCGCGGACACCGGCGAGGAAGTTCTGCCGCATCCGGTGGTCGAGGAGCACGCCGGGGGCCGTCTCGCCGAGCGCCTTGGCGAACGCGCCGGCCAGCCGGTCGCCGTCGGCGCCCTCGGGGACGAGGACCAGGCCGGGCTTGACGCAGAACTGGCCCACGCCGAGCGTCACCGAGCCGGCCAGGCCGGCACCGATCTCCTCGGCGCGCTCGGCGGCGGCCGCGGGGGTGACCACGACCGGGTTGAGGGAGCCCAGCTCGCCGTGGAAGGGGATCGGCACCGGCCGCGCGGCGGCCGCGTCGAACAGCGCCCGGCCGCCCCGGATCGAGCCGGTGAAGCCGGCCGCGGCCACCAGCGGGTGGCGGATGAGCTCCAGTCCCGCGTCGAAGCCGTGGACGACCTGGACGACGTCCGCCGGCAGGCCGGTCCGCTCGGCGGCCCGGCGCAGGAGCGAGGCGCACAGCTCGGAGGTGGCCGGGTGGTCCGGGTGGGCCTTGACGACGACCGGGCAGCCGGCGGCCAGCGCGCTGGCGGTGTCGCCGCCGGGGACCGAGAAGGCGAGCGGGAAGTTGGAGGCGGCGTAGACGGCCACGACGCCGAGCGGCACCTTGTAGCGGCGCAGGTCGGGGCGCGGCGGGGTGAGCGAGGCGTCGGCGTGGTCGATGCGGACGTCGAGGTAGGCGCCGTCCTCGACCGCGTCGGCGAAGGCGCGCAGCTGGTAGGTGGTGCGGGCGAGTTCGCCGGTGAGCCGGACGGGACCGAGCGCCGTCTCGGCGTCCGCGGTCTCGACGACGGCCGGCCCCGCCTCGTCGAGCAGATCGGCGGCGGTGCGCAGGAACGCGGTGCGGGCGGTGCGGTCGGCCAGGGCGGCGCACGCGGCGCGGGCGGCCGTGACGGCGCGGTCCACGTCGGCGGGTGTGGCCTCCGCCGCAACCTGTTCGCGCTGCTTCCCGGTGCGGGGGTCCACACTCCAGACTGGGGTCGCTGTCATGGCCCGCTGCCTCCTGGTCGTTCAGTATTCTGAACGGCGTTCCGGTGGGTGAATGATCACTTCTGCTGCGGACTCTATTTCCGCGCCCACCGCGTGACAAGAGGCGACAGCCAGAGGGGAAGCAGCCGATGACGACAGCCGAGACGGGGGCCGGGGCGGGAGCCGGAGCCGGGACGGGGGCCGGGGCCGAGACGGGGGCCGGGGCCGGAGCGGCGGTGAAGTCGGCCGTGCGGACGGTGGTGCTGCTGGAGCACTTCGCGGCCCATCCCGGACTGCACAGCCTGGCCGACATCCAGTACGACCTCGGCCTGCCCAAGTCCAGCCTGTACATGCTGCTGCGCACCCTGGTGAACCTCGGCTGGGTGGAGACCGACGCGACCGGCACGCGCTACGGCATCGGGGTACGGGCCCTGCTGGTCGGCAGTTCCTACATCGACGGCGACGAGGTCGTCGCGGCCGCCCGGCCCGCGCTGGACCGGCTGTCCGACGAGACGACCGAGACGATCCACCTGGCCCGGCTGGACGGCACCAGCGTCGTCTACCTGGCCACCCGGCAGTCTCAGCACCACCTCCGGCCCTTCACCCGGGTCGGACGGCGGCTGCCCGCGCACGCGACGGCGCTGGGCAAGGCGGTGCTGGCCACCCACACCGACGCGGAGGTGCGGCGGCTGCTGCCCGAGCGGCTGGAGGCGGTCACCCCGCACACCATCACCGACCGCGAGGCGCTGATCGAGGAGCTGGCGCTGGTGCGGGAGCAGGGGTACGCGGTGGACCGCGAGGAGAGCACCCTCGGACTGCGCTGCTTCGGCGTGGCCCTGCCCTACCGGACTCCCGCCCGGGACGCGGTGAGCTGCTCGGTCCCGGCGGCCCGGCTCACGCCCGGGCACGAACAGGCCATCAGGGCGGCACTGTTCGAGGCACGGGACCGACTGGCGGCGGCGACGCGGCGCATGTGAGCCGGTGGGCCGGATCGGGCCCGGATGGGGGCCGGGGGCTGGTCGGCGCATGTGAGCCGGTGGAAGGAGGCGCTCCTCCCCCAGGCGGGGGAGCGGGTTCCCCATGGCGGGGGAGGTGCCGGGGTGGGGGCGGGCGCGATCGTGGATGCATGACCAGGGGAAGCAGTATCCGCACCAGCCAGCCCAACTACGCCGACCGCACCGACCGTGCCGATCGCACCGGCCATGCTGACCACGCCGACCGCGCCGACCAGGGCGACCGTGCCGACCGCACCGGCCACGGCGACCGCGCCGACCGCACGGTCCCGCCCAGCCGCCGCACCACGGGCACCAGCCGCA
>NZ_JAJAUY010000032.1 GCF_020532625.1 Streptomyces antimicrobicus
GGCGCCCGAGGCCGGCAGGTCTCGGCGGTTTCCCACCGTCACACGGGACACCGCCCGCCCCGAGGGCGGCGGGCGCGCCGCGCCCGGGGACGCGCCGGCGCCCGCGCGGCAGTGGCCCATGCTCAGCGTGCTGGCCGCCACGGCGATCGGGCTGCTCAGCACCGCCGTCGGGCAGGTCCGGATCGGTTGCCTGGTCATCGGCGTCGCCCTCATGGCCGCCGCCGTACTGCGCCGCGCGATCCCGTCCGTCGGCATGCTCGCCGTACGCTCCCGCTTCACGGACATGATCACGTACGGCGTGCTGGGCGTCGCCATCACCTTGCTGGCCCTGGTCGCCGAGCCCAAGCCGTGGCTGGAGATCCCGTTCCTGGAGGACACCGTCCGCTTCATCGTGCGCTGACCGGCACCGCGACGACCGGCGCAACACCAGCTGGTCGTACGGCCGTCGGAGGGACTTCGCCTTCGAATCCGCGGCCCCGTGTGCCACGCACCACACGGGGGCGGGGATGCGCCCCCTCCGGTGTCCTATAGCCTGACCGCGGATGTCTCTTCACATCAAGATTCACCGGGAAGCGGCGTCCTCCAGCACATGGGGCAGGGACGCCCCACCGCCAGCTGTCTAACGGAGAAGGCCATGACCCGCACTCCCGTGAATGTCACCGTCACCGGCGCCGCCGGCCAGATCGGCTACGCCCTGCTCTTCCGCATCGCCTCCGGCCACCTGCTCGGCGCGGACGTGCCGGTCAGCCTGCGCCTCCTGGAGATCCCGCAGGGCCTGAAGGCCGCCGAGGGCATCGCCATGGAGCTCGACGACTGCGCCTTCCCGCTGCTGCGCGGCATCGAGATCACCGACGACCCGAACGTCGGCTTCGACGGCGCGAACGTCGCCCTGCTCGTCGGCGCCCGCCCGCGCACCAAGGGCATGGAGCGCGGCGACCTGCTCTCGGCCAACGGCGGCATCTTCAAGCCGCAGGGCAAGGCCATCAACGACCACGCCGCGGACGACATCAAGGTCCTGGTCGTGGGCAACCCGGCCAACACCAACGCCCTGATCGCCCAGGCCGCCGCCCCGGACGTACCGGCCGAGCGCTTCACCGCGATGACCCGCCTCGACCACAACCGCGCGATCTCGCAGCTGGCCGCCAAGACCGGTGCCGCCGTCTCCGACATCAAGCGCCTGACCATCTGGGGCAACCACTCCGCCACCCAGTACCCGGACATCTTCCACGCGGAGATCGCCGGCAAGAACGCCGCCGAGGTCGTGAACGACCAGGCGTGGCTCGCGGACGAGTTCATCCCGACCGTCGCCAAGCGCGGCGCGGCCATCATCGAGGCCCGTGGCGCGTCCTCGGCCGCCTCCGCCGCCAACGCGGCCATCGACCACATCCACACCTGGGTCAACGGCACCGCCGAGGGCGACTGGACCTCCATGGGCATCCCGTCGGACGGCTCCTACGGCGTCCCCGAGGGCCTCATCTCCTCCTTCCCGGTCACCTGCAAGGACGGCAAGTACGAGATCGTCCAGGGCCTGGACATCAACGAGTTCTCCCGCGCCCGCATCGACGCCTCCGTCCAGGAGCTCGTCGAGGAGCGCGACGCGGTGCGCGAGCTCGGCCTCATCTGAGCCCGCCACGCCTGCTGTTCCCGGAGCGCCCCGGCCAAACCTGGTCGGGGCGCTTTGGCGCGATTTCGCCTGTCAAGGGCGCATAAGCAAAAACTAAGGTCACCTCGGTGACCGATATTCCCCTTCCTCCCCAGCCGAGCGGCAGCTGGGTCGACCCGCGGGCCGGACGGCCGCCGGTCCACCCCTCCGTGAGCGAGGCGGGCCGGCTCCTGTGCGCCGGCACCTACCTCGACGCGGGCTACCGCGAGCGGGTCGTCGAGGAGCTCTACGTCCACGAGGAGCGCCTGGTCGCCCCCGCGTACGGCTTCGACACCACCCGCGTCCTGGCGCACGCGCTGCGTGCCCGCCGCATGGAACTCGGTTGGGCCGCCGGCATACTCGGCGCCTGGTTCGTGGGCTCGGTGATCACCTCGGGCGTGCTGACGTTCCTGCTGGTCCCGTTCCTGCTGCTGACCCTCGCCCGCTGGCTGCGCGGCCGCGACCTGCCGCTGCTGCGCTTCCTCGGCGTCGTGGTGCGCGTGTACGCCTGGTGGATGCTCGCGGTGATCGTGATCGCCGTGATCGGCATCGGGCTGGCGCTGGGCGGGGCCTTCGGGGACCTGATGGGGGTCGGCGCGCTGTTCCTCACCGACTCCCTGACCGGCTCCTCCGGCTCCGCCGACCCCTTCGCCGGCCCCGGGGGCGGCGGTTCGTCGGGCGGTGGCGGGCTGGCCCTGTGGATGCTCCCGGTCTCCTTCGCGGGCCTGGTCGTCCTGGTCTCCCTCCAGCAGAGCCAGGTCGCCCGCGTCATCACCGGGGAGCTCTCCCGCCACCGGTACGCCGACCAGGCCGGCGACCCGGCCGAGGCGGCGCCCGGCGCCCGGTTCGAGCGGATCCGGCGGCGGATCCGGGCCGAGCAGCACTCGCCGCTCGTCATGTACGACGTCAACGACCCGCTGTGCGGGGCGGGCGAGCCGTTCCACCCGTGGCACCTGTCGGTCGAGCTGCGCCCGCGCGAGGACCTCGGGCCGGACCGCAAGCCGACGCCGGTGACCAACGCGCGGATCGTGGAGCGGATCGTGCCGCTGCTGCAGGCGCTGCGCGTGCCCTCGCCGCACGGCTCCGCGCAGGCGGAGGCGGCCGTGCAGGACCGGCTGCGCGAACTGGTCATCGACGAGTGCGTCTTCGTCCCCGTCGACGGGCTGCCGCACCGCGACTCCGCGCCGCTGAGCCCGCAGTTCTTCGCCGAGCAGCGGGCGGTGGCCGTCGAGGAGGGCGGCGAGCGGCGCCGGCACTTCCTGCGGGTGCGGGTCGGCGGCTGGGACGAGGACCTGGTCGTCACCGTGTTCGTACGGGTCCACACCCAGGGCGGCATGCTGATGCTGGAGGTCGCCCCGCACGTGCTCAACCCGGTGCACGTCCGCTTCTACAACGCCGACGCGGACGCGCACCGCTACCTGAACAACAACGCCCTCGGGCGGGCGGTCTGGGCGCTGGTGCGCACCCCGGCCTCGTTCGGCAGCTCCGTCGCCACGCTCGCCCGCGGGCTGGCGGGCTGGTGGCGGATCGTCACCGGCGGGCACGGCGGGGCGCGGCCGGAGGGGCCGCGGGTGTCGGTGCGGGAGCTGGCCGCGCAGGACAACGGCTCGATCTTCCATCTGATGGATGCCGACCGGTACCTGAAGACGATTCAGGACCGGGTGGTCCACGGGGTGATCCTGGCCCTGCACGAGGCGGGTTGGCACACCGAGGAGTTCGCCCGGCGCAGCGCGATCACCATCGCGAGCGGCGGGACGTACATCCACTCCGTCCACGACAGCGCCTTCAGCGTCGGCGGGACCGGCGCGCAGAACACGACGCACGCGACGAGGGGGAACGAGGGCCGTGGGAAATAACGGGCATGGACACGGTAACGGGCACGGGCACGGCGGCGGGGTGAGCGGGGCCGGTGCCGGGGGCGGTGCCGGGGCCGGTGGTGGCGAGGATCCGGCGGTGCGGATCGGGAACGTCTCCGGCAGCAGCTTCAGCATCGGCGGCAGCGGCCACACCAACACCGTGAACCACTACGGTGCGGGCGCGGCCGCCGCCGCGCCGACCGCGGAGGAGCTGCTGGAGGCGGTGCAGGACCTGCGGGCGGCCCTGGTGCGGCTGCCGCGGAGCACCGACCGGTCGGAGCTGGACGCGGAGCTGGACGAGGCCGCCGGGGACCTGGAGGAGGCGGAGGAGATCCGTCCGGGCGTGGTCGCGCGGCTGCGCGGTGCGCTGGACCGGTGGGCCCCGCTGGTGGAGACCATCGGCGCGGCCGGCACCCTGGCCGGGCTGCTGACGACCCTGGGAGGCTGACGGTGACACCCCCCGGCGAACTCCGCTGGGACACCAGGACCCAGCGCTGGGTCCCGGCGACGGATCCGGACCGGACGGCCCCGGCCTCCCCGGCCGGGCCGGGTGCCGGGGCCGGGCCCGGTGCGGCGGCGTCCGGGCCGGGGCCGTCCGGGCCGGAGTCGTACGGGCCTTCGCCGTCGCGGCCTTCCGGCTCCGGGGCGGAGGGGGGCTCGGCTTCCACGTTGCCTCGTGTGCCGCCGTTGCCGGGGTACGAGCCGACGCTCGGCGGGGTGCCGTACGGGCGGCCGGAGGACCCAGCGGCACCGGTGCCGGTGGTGGTACCGGAGCTGGTTCCGGCGCCGTCCGGTGGGGCGGGGGCGGGGGCAGGGGCGCGGGTGCGGCCCGCCGTGGCCGCGGTCCTGGTGGCGATCGTCGTCGTGGGCGCGGCGACCGGCTGGTGGCTCGCGAACCGCGACGAGCCCGCGCGCGAGTCCCGCGGCACGGTCAGCCCCGGCCCGCCGGAACCCTCCGCGCCCACGGGCGCGCCGGGTTCCGGCGGGCCGGCCGCGAGCGCGTCGTCCCGGAGCCCGGGCCCTGCCACGAGCGGCCCGAGCACGTCCGGGTCGCCCGGTCCCGGCGCGAGCGCCTCGGCCGAGGCGCGGGAGGTCCTGACCGACCCCAAGGGCTTCGTCGTCGCCGTGCCCTCCGGCTGGGAGCGCGAGGAGTCCGGCGGCTCCGTCTTCTACCGCTCGCCCGACCGGACCGCTCTGATCCAGGTGTTCCGGGTCGTCGAACCGGACCTCAGCCCGGTCCAGGCGGTCGAGCGGGCGAGCGCCGACCTGGGCTCCCGTACGCCCCGCTACAAGGAGATCCGGGTCGGCGAGGTCGCGGGCGGGGCAGGCGAGCTCGTCTACGAGTACGACAGCGACGAGTCCCGCGGGCGGCGCCGCGGGGTGGAGCGGGTGCTGGTGGCGCAGGACGGCAACAAGTGGGCCGTCCTGGCGGCCGGCCCGGCCGCCGACTGGCCCCGTACGCAGTCCCGCCACGAGGCGGCCCTGCGGGCGTTCCGCCCAGGGAGCTGACCGGGACTGCTGCCGAGCGGCGCCCGCCTGGTGGGCCCGGTGGTCCCCGTGGTCCCGCTGGGCCCTCTGGTGCGGTGGTCCCGGGTGGTCCCGGGTGGTTCCGGGTGGTTCCGGCGGGCCCGCCGGTCAGAGCTTGTACTGGCCGGGGGTGTAGTGGCCCGGGACCATGCGCGTCGTGACGCCGAAGCGGTTCCACACGTTGATGGTGGCGATCACGGCGATCAGCTGCGCCAGCTCGGCCTCCTCGAAGTGCTTCGCGGCCTTCTCGTACACCTCGTCCGGCACGAACCCGTCCGTGAGGACCGTCACGGCCTCCGTCAGTTCGATCGCCGCGAGTTCCCGCTCCGTGTAGAAGTGGCGCGACTCCTCCCACGCGCCCAGCAGCACGATCCGCTCCACGCTCTCGCCGGCGGCGATCGCGTCCTTGGTGTGCATGTCCAGGCAGAACGCACAGTGGTTCAGCTGCGAGGCGCGGATCTTGACGAGCTCGACCAGGGCCGGGTCCAGGCCCTTCTTGGAGGCGATCTCCAGCGCGACGACGGCCTTGTAGACCTCGGGCGCCAGCTTGGCCAGCTGCATGCGGGGCGTGTGCTCCGCCGCGTGGGCATGGAGGGAGCCGTTCCGGGTGTTGTGCACGTGTTCGTGTGCTTGTGCCTGGTTCGTGGTCATGGACACACCCTAGGGACCGGGCGTCCCACCGATATGGTCCATGTCCATGACGGATTCCTGGGCCACTTTCGGTACCGACCTGCTGCTGGAGCCGGTCCCGGGGCGAGGCCTGCGGGCCGGGCTCGCCGAGGCCCTGCGGGAGGCGGCGCGCAGCGGGCGGCTGGCGCCGGGCACCCGGCTGCCGTCCTCGCGGACGCTGGCCGCGGACCTGGGCATCGCCCGCAACACCGTCGCCGAGGCCTACGCCGAACTGGTCGCCGAGGGCTGGCTGACCGCCCGGCAGGGCTCGGGCACCCGGGTCGCCGAACGGGCCCGGCCGCGCAAGCCGACCGTCCCGGCGCAGGCGCCGGGCGCGAGCCGCCGCCCGTCGGCCGCGCGCGGGCCGTCGTACAGCCTGCGGCCCGGCTCGCCGGACCTCGGCGCGTTCCCGCGCGCGGCCTGGCTGGCGGCGGCCCGGCGGGCGATGGCGATCGCGCCGAACGACGCCTTCGGGTACGGGGACCCGCGCGGCCGGATCGAACTGCGCGAGGCCCTCGCCGGCTATCTGGCGCGGGCGCGCGGGGTGTACGCCGACCCGGAGCAGATCGTGCTGTGCTCGGGCTTCGCGCACGGGCTGGTGCTGGTGGCGCGGATGCTGCGGGCCCGGCGGGTGCGGGAGCTGGCCGTGGAGTCGTACGCGGTGTACGTCCACCGGGGTCTGCTCGCGGACGCCGGGCTGCGGACGGTGCCGCTGGCGCTGGACGGGGCGGGCGCGCGGACGGAGGACCTGGCGGGGCTGTCGGCGGGTGCGGTACTGCTGACGCCCGCGCACCAGTTCCCGACCGGGGTCGCGCTGACGCCCGCGCGGCGGGCGGCGGCCGTGGACTGGGCGCGGACCACCGGAGGGTTGATCGTCGAGGACGACTACGACGGGGAGTTCCGCTACGACCGGCAGCCGGTCGGCGCCCTCCAGGGCCTGGACCCCGACCGGGTGATCTACCTGGGCACCGCGAGCAAGTCCCTGGCCCCGGGCCTGCGGATGGGCTGGATGGTGGTCCCGCCCGGCATGCTGGACGAGGCGCTGGCGGCCAAGGGGCGGGCGGACTGGACCTCCAGCGCGCTGGACCAGCTGACGCTGGCGCAGTTCATCGCGTCGGGCGCGTACGACCGGCACGTGCGCGGGATGCGGCTGCGGTACCGGCGCCGCCGGGACCAGCTGGTCGCGGCGTTGGACGGCCGGGTCGAGGTCTCGGGCATAGCGGCGGGCCTGCACGCCGTCCTGGACCTGCCGCCGGGCACCGAGCGATCGGTGCTCCAGGCGGCGGCCTGGCACGAACTGGCCCTGGACGGCCTGTCGACGTACCGCCACCCGGCCGCCGACCTTCCCCCGCGCGACGCCTTGGTCGTCGGCTACGCGACTCCGTCGGACAGCGCGTGGGGGCCGACGCTGGAGGCGTTGGTGGCGGCGTTGCCTTGAGGGGGCGGGTTCGCGTGGCGAGCCTTGGCCTTGGCGAGCCTTGGCCTTGGCCGGGCGGGGTCGGTGGGGCGGGGTGTCTGACCGCCAGTCCATTGTCCGTGCGGGGCGGTGGCCGGCCTCAAGGGCGCTCCCTGCGGTCGCGTCGCTGCGCGATTCCGCTGCGCTCCACCCTTGACCCCGACCACCGCCCCGCCCAGCCAACAGCCTGGCGGTCAGGCACCCGGAAGGGCGGCAGGGGGGTCCTTGTGCACCCGGGCCCCTGCGGAGACGCCCGGACCCTGCCGTGGCCCGAGCAAGCCGCGCCCTTCGGGCGAAACCCCCTCCGATCGCCTGCCGCGCCCTCCCGGTGGGTGCCGCGCAGCCGCGCCCTCCGGTGACAGGTGTGCGGGCCGCGTGCAGATCGGGGTAAGTGGCGCATATCGGGGGCGGGTGGGAGCGGGATGCGGCGGCTGGATTCCATCGGTCGGTGGGGCGGGCCTAGGCTGTCCGCCAGCACGCCATCAGGGGGAGCCTCGGACATGGACAACAGCAGCAGCACTACGCAGCGCCGGATGCGCTCCGGCGCGGTCGCGCTCGGGGGCATGGGGCTGCTCGCCGCCAGCCTCGTCGCCTGCGGCAGCAGCAAGGAACCGGACAAGCGCTGCGCCGACCGCTCGACGCTGAACCAGCTGTCGATGAAGGAGTGCAAGAGCGGCGGGCGCGGGTCCTACTACTACGGTGGGACCGTGTCGGCCGGGAAGGTGTCCGGCGGGAGCTTCGACAAGTCCGCCGTGCAGCGTGGTGGCATCGGGGGTGGGTCCTCCTCCAGCGGGGGGTGACCGGGTCCCGTGAAGCGTCACACCATCGAGCCGCGCAGCGGCTGGCAGCAGATCGTCGAGCAGCAGGGCGTCATCTACCCGCTCACGCGCTATCCCGACGACAGCCTGCGGCCCTACTGGGACGAGAGCGCCTACTACTCCTTCACCCTGCCCGAGGTCGAGGCGCTGGAGGACGTGGTCGAGGAGTTGCACGCCATGTGCCTGGCCGCGGCCGCGCACATCGTCGCCGAGGACCGGTTCGCCGATCTCGGGATCACCGATCCGCGGCTGCGCGAGGTCGTCGCCGAGTCGTGGCGGCGCAGGGCCGAGCAGCCGTCCCTGTACGGGCGGTTCGACCTGCGTTACGACGGCACCGGGCCGGCCAAGCTGCTGGAGTACAACGCCGACACGCCGACGTCGCTGGTGGAGGCGGCCAGTCCGCAGTGGTTCTGGATGGAGGAGCGCTTCCCCGGCGCCGACCAGTGGAACTCCCTGCACGAGCGCCTCGTCGACGCCTGGCGCCGGCAGGCGGAGCTGCTGCCGCCCGGCCCGGTGCACTTCGTCCACTCCGAGGCGGACGAGCTCGGCGAGGACCTGATGACGGTCGCCTACCTCCAGGAGACCGCCGAGCAGGCGGGGCTGGAGACCGAGGCGCTGACCGTGGAGCGGATCGGCTGGGACCGGCTGTCCGGCCGGTTCGTGGACGAGCGGCTCCGCTTCATCCGCAGCTGCTTCAAGCTGTACCCGTGGGAGTGGCTGGCCGCCGACGAGTTCGGGCCGTACGTGCTCGACACCATCGACCAGGGCGGCGGCACCGGCACCACCTGCTGGATCGAGCCGGCCTGGAAGATGCTGCTGTCCAACAAGGCGCTGCTGGCGGTGCTGTGGGAGCTCTTCCCGGACCATCCGAACCTGCTGCCCGCCTACCTCGACGGGCCGCGCGAGCTCGCGGAGGCCGGCGGGTACGTCGCCAAGCCGCTGCTGGGCCGGGAGGGCGCCGGGGTGAGTCTGCACGAGGTGGGCGGGCAGCCGTACGTGGCCGCGCCGGGTGCGGACCCCGTGTGCTTCCAGGCCCTGGCCCCGCTGCCGGACTTCGACGGCAACCGGGTGGTGCTCGGGGCGTGGGTCGTGGAGGAGGAGGCCGCGGGACTCGGCATCCGGGAGTCGGCGGGGCCGGTCACGGACGAGTACGCCCGGTTCCTGCCCCACGTCATCCTCTGAGGCACCGGCCGGAGCCGGGCCCGCGCAGCCGCCGGGCCGCGGCGGTCGCCGCGGCCCGGCGGGGTGGCCGTCAGCCCAGGACCGCCCGCAGTTGTTCCAGGCCCCAGTCCAGGTCCTCCTTGGTGATGACCAGCGGCGGCGCGATGCGGATCGTGGCGCCGTGGGTGTCCTTCACCAGGACCCCGCGTTCCATCAGCCGCTCCGAGACCTCCCGGCCGGTGCCGTGCCCGGGGGCGATGTCCACGCCGGCCCACAGGCCCCGGCCCCGTACGGCGGTCACCGCGCCCGCGCCGACCAGCATGTTCAGTTCGTGGTGGAGGTGCTCGCCGAGCTCGGCGGCGCGCTGCTGGTACTCGCCGGTGCGCAGCATCGCGATGACCTCCAGGGCGACCGCGCAGGCCAGCGGGTTGCCGCCGAAGGTGGAGCCGTGCTCGCCGGGCCGGAAGACGCCGAGCACGTCGCGGTCGCCGACCACGGCCGAGACCGGGACCACGCCGCCGCCGAGGGCCTTGCCGAGGATGTAGAGGTCGGGGACGACGCCCTCGTGCTCGCAGGCGAACGTCTTCCCCGTGCGACCGAGGCCGGACTGGATCTCGTCGGCCATGAACAGCACGTTCCGAGTGCGGGTCAGCTCGCGTACGGCGCGCAGGTATCCGGCGGGCGGGACGAGGACGCCGGCCTCGCCCTGGATGGGCTCCAGCAGGACGGCCACGGTGTTCGCGGTGACCGCGGCCTCCATCGCCGTCAGGTCGCCGTAGGGGACGATCTCGAAGCCGGGGGTGTAGGGGCCGTAGTGGTCGCGGGCCTCGTGGTCGGTGGAGAACGAGACGATGGTGGTGGTGCGGCCGTGGAAGTTGTTCGCCGCGACGACGATCTTGGCCTGGCCGTCGGGGACGCCCTTGACCTCGTACCCCCACTTGCGCGCGGTCTTGACCGCCGTCTCGACGGCCTCGGCGCCGGTGTTCATCGGCAGCACCATCTCCTTGCCGCACAGCGCGGCCAGCTCGGCGCAGAACGCGGCGAACCGGTCGTGGTGGAAGGCGCGGGAGGTGAGGGTGACGCGCTCCAGCTGCGCTCTGGCGGCGTCGATCAGCCGGCGGTTGCCGTGGCCGAAATTCAGTGCGGAGTACCCGGCGAGCATGTCGAGGTAGCGCTTGCCCTCGACGTCCGTCATCCACGCGCCCTCCGCCGTCGCGACGACCACGGGGAGCGGATGGTAGTTGTGCGCGCTGTGCTCCTCCGCGGAACGGATGGCGGCTGCTGTGGCGTGCGCTGTAGTCGACACGGGGTCTCCGTTTCGTCCGTCCTGGCCCATGAGTGACGAGGGTGACGTCACTTCTATCGTCGCTCGGATACCGGACGGGGAAACCTTCCCCGTGACACGGCCGCTAAGGTGAGGGGTACGCGCGGCGACTGGCGTACGGGGAACGAACTCCGGGGGAGCCGTGTGCGTTCAGCCGCAACGCATCGGCCGCCCGCCTGGGCCTGTCGCGGGGTACGACATTCGACCTCGACCCCGACAGGAGCCGCCGTGACCGCGCACCGTCATCCCGCCCTCGCCGCCACCGACCCCGAACTCGCCGGCCTGGTGGCCGCCGAGGAGCGCCTCCAGGCCGACACCCTGCGCCTGATCCCCAGTGAGAACTACGTCTCCGCCGCCGTGCTGGAGGCCTCCGGCACCGTCCTGCAGAACAAGTACAGCGAGGGCTACCCGGGCCGGCGCTACTACGAGGGCCAGCAGAACATCGACCGGATCGAGGCGCTGGCGGTGGAGCGCGCCAAGGGCCTGTTCGGCGTGGACCACGCCAACGTCCAGCCGTACTCGGGCTCGCCCGCCAACCTGGCCGTCTACCTCGCCTTCGCCCGGCCCGGCGACACGGTGATGGGCATGGCGCTGCCGATGGGCGGCCACCTCACGCACGGCTGGGGTGTCTCGGCGACGGGCTCGTGGTTCCGCGGCGTGCAGTACGGCGTCCGCGCGGACACCGGCCTGATCGACTACGACGCCGTGCGCGAGCTGGCGCTGGCCGAGCGGCCGAAGATCCTGTTCTGCGGCGGCACGGCCCTGCCCCGGACCATCGACTTCGCCGCCTTCGCCGAGATCGCCCGCGAGGCGGGCTCGGTGCTGGTCGCGGACGTCGCCCACATCGCGGGCCTGATCGCGGGCGGCGCGCACCCCTCGCCGGTGCCGCACGCGGACGTCGTCTCCACCACCACCCACAAGACGCTGCGCGGCCCGCGCGGCGCGATGCTGATGTGCCGCGAGGAGCACGCGAAGGCCATCGACAAGGCGGTCTTCCCGGGCCTGCAGGGCGGCCCGCACAACCAGACCACGGCGGGGATCGCGGTCGCCCTTCAGGAGGCGGCGCAGCCCGCCTTCACCACGTACGCCCACGCGGTGGTGGCCAACGCGAGGGCGCTGGCGCAGGAGCTGCTGGCGCGCGGCCTGGACCTGGTCTCGGGCGGCACCGACAACCACCTGATCCTCATCGACCTCACCGGCCAGGACGTGCCGGGCAAGGTCGCCGCGAAGGCACTGGACCGGGCCGGGATCGTGGTCAACTACAACACCGTGCCGTTCGACCCGCGCAAGCCCTTCGACCCGTCGGGCATCCGGATCGGCACGCCGTCGCTGACCTCCCGGGGTCTGACCACCGCGCACATGCCGGTGGTCGCGGAGTGGATCGCGCGGGCGGTGGCCGCGGCCCGCACCGGCGACGAGGGTGCCCTCGCGGTGATCCGCAAGGAGGTCGGCGACCTCATGGCGCAGTACCCGGCGCCCGGCCTGCCGCAGGCGTAAGCGGTCGCTCGGCCGGGGCACTATCCGGCCGCGCGGCTACTGTCCGGTACGTGGGCACCGCCCGCCCCTGGTGGGGCGGGCGGTGTGATCCGGGCCTCACCGGTGCGGGGAAGTGGCGTCCTTCCGGCCAGCGCGGATCCGGCACAGCCGTCGCACCTGCGAGAATGGCCCCATGGCCTTCGACCGCCCTCCCGTCACCCACCCCCGCCCTGAATCGGGGCGCCCCGCGCCGCAGCGCCGCCCGCGAGCGCTCTCCGGTATCCAGCCCACCTCCGGTTCGTTCCACCTCGGGAACTACCTCGGAGCCATCCGCCAGTACGTCGCCCTGCAGGAGACGCACGACTCCTTCTACATGGTGGTCGACCTGCACGCGATCACCGTGCCGCAGGACCCGAAGGACCTGCGCGCGAACACCCGGCTCTCGGTCGCGCAGCTGCTCGCGGCCGGCCTGGACCCCGAGCGGTGCACCCTCTTCGTGCAGAGCCACGTCCCCGAGCACGCGCAGCTCGGCTGGGTGATGAACTGCCTCACCGGATTCGGTGAGGCCAGCCGGATGACCCAGTTCAAGGACAAGTCCGCCAAGCAGGGCGCGAACAACGCCACGGTCGGCCTGTTCACGTACCCGATCCTGCAGGTCGCCGACATCCTGCTCTACCAGGCCGACTCCGTGCCGGTGGGCGAGGACCAGCGCCAGCACATCGAGCTGACCCGGGACCTCGCCGAGCGCTTCAACCAGCGCTACGGGCGGACCTTCACCGTCCCGGCGCCGCACATCGTCAAGGAGGTCGCCAAGATCTACGACCTCCAGGACCCGACGGCCAAGATGTCGAAGTCGGCGGCCACCCCCAAGGGCCTGATCAACCTCCTCGACGAGGCCAAGGTCAGCGAGAAGAAGATCAAGAGCGCGGTCACCGACACCGAGGCCGAGATCCGCTTCGACCCCGAGCACAAGCCCGGTGTCAGCAACCTGCTCACGATCTACTCCACCCTTACGGGGGAGAGCATCGCGGCCCTGGAGCAGAAGTACACCGGCCAGGGCTACGGCGCGCTCAAGACGGACCTCGCCGGTGTCGTGGTCGACTTCGTCACACCGTTCCGCCGGCGCACCCAGGAGTTCCTGGACGACCCGGAGACGCTGGACTCCATCCTGGCCAAGGGCGCGGAGAAGGCCCGTGCCGTGGCCGCGGAGACGCTCGCGCAGGCCTACGACCGGCTCGGTCTGCTGCCCGCCAAGCACTGACCACCTGCGCCACTGGCCGACCGGGGGGTGCTGCCCCCACACTGGGGGTCGGCACGTGAACCGCGCAGGCCACCGACTTCACCGAGGAGACATCCGTGGGGACCGTAACGCTCGGCGTTTCGATCGCGGTCCCGGAGCCGTACGGCAGCCAGCTCCAGCAGCGGCGGGCCGGCTTCGGGGACGAGGCCGCGCACGGCATCCCCACGCATGTCACCCTGGTGCCGCCGACCGAGGTGGACGCCGAGCGGCTCCCGGAGATCCGGGCGCACCTGGCGGAGGTCGCGGCGGGCTTCCGGGCCTTCCCGATGCGGCTGGCCGGCACCGGCACCTTCCGTCCGCTCTCGCCCGTGGTCTTCGTCCAGGTGGTCGAGGGCGCGGCGGGCTGCACCCGGCTCCAGGGCCGGGTCCGCGACCCGCGGGGGCCGCTGGACCGGGAGCTGGCCTTCCCGTACCACCCGCACGTCACGGTCGCCCACGGGATCTCCGAGGAGGCGATGGACGTGGCGTTCGAGGCGCTCGCCGACTACACGGCGGAGTGGGTGTGCGAGGGCTTCGCGCTCTACGAGCAGGGCTCGGACGGGGTCTGGCGCAAGTTGCGTGAATACCCTTTCGGGACGGGCGCCGCGAGCGTGCCGGCGCAGCCCGGCGCGCCGGCGGACGAGACGGCCCTGCGCCGTCCCTGACGCAGGGCCCTCCGGGCGGCCAGGGCGCTGTAGTGGAGCCTGCGCTGGACCAGGTCTCGAAAAGTCACAGTGGACGACCGTAGCGCCCGAAGCGGACAATCCCGGCTATTTCCGGCACCTCACATTACGGTGACTCCATGGACTGGCTGACGCGGCTCCCGGTGATCGGGCCGCTCGTGACCCGGCTGATGCGCACCCATGCCTGGCGTTCGTTCGAGCGCCTGGAACGCGTCCACTGGAGCAGGCTCGCCGCCGCCGTCACGTTCATCAGCTTCCTCGCGCTCTTCCCGCTGATCACCGTCGCCGCCGCGATCGGTGCGAGCCTGCTGAGCCAGGAGCAGCTGGACACCCTGCAAAAGCGCCTCGCCGAGCAGGTGCCCGGCATCTCCGACCAGCTGGACCTCGGCTCGCTGGTCTCCAACGCCGCCACCGTCGGCCTGGTCGCCGGCGCCCTGCTGCTGTTCACCGGCATCGGCTGGGTCGGCTCGATGCGCGACTGCCTGCGTGCGGTGTGGGAGAAGGACGACGAGGACGACGGCAACCCCGTCGTGCGCAAGGGCAAGGACGCGCTGGTGCTGTTCGGCCTCGGCGCGGCCGGACTGGCCTCCGCGGCCGCCTCGACCGTCGGCTCCAGCGCCGTCGGCCGGCTCGGCAGCTGGCTGGGCATCCCCCAGCAGGGCGCCGGCGGGCTGCTGCTGCGGGGCGGTGCCTTCGCCGTCGGGGTGCTGGCCGCGTTCCTGCTGCTGCTCTACCTGCTGACGCTGCTGCCGGGCGTCGAGCCGCCCCGGCGCCGTCTGCTCCAGGCGGCGCTGCTCGGCGCGGTCGGCTTCGAACTGCTGAAACTGCTGCTCAGCGGCTACATCCAGGGGGTCGCCGCGAAGAGCATGTACGGGGCCTTCGGCGTCCCCGTCGCCCTGCTGCTGTGGATCAACCTGACCGCGAAGCTGCTGCTGTACTGCGCGGCCTGGACGGCGACGGGGAAGGCCGAGGACGAACCGGTCAGTCCGTCGGGGGCGGCGTCCGCCGGCTCCGCGCGCCACGCGGCCACCGCCGGTTGACCACGAACGCGCCGGCGGCGAGCACGGCCACGGCGCCGCCCGCGATGCCCAGCGCCGTCCCCAGGCCCCCGGTGTGGGCGGCGGCGGCCGACACGTTGTTCTCGTGGGACTCGGCCGGGGAGCCGTAGGGGCTGGTGTCGGAGCCCTTCGGCGGCACCAGCTCACCGACCGGCTTCACCTTCCCCGCCGCCTCGAAACCCCAGTCGAGCAGGGCGGCGGTCTCGTTGTAGACCGGGTTCGCGCCGCCCGCGCTCGGGTTCATGACCGTCACCAGCAGCTTGCGGTCGCCGCGCTGGGCGACCCCGGTGAAGGTGGAGCCGGCCATCGAGGTGTTGCCGTTCTTCACCCCCGCGATGCCCTTGTACGGGGCGACCCCGCCGGCGCCCGTCATCAGCCGGTTGGTGTTCTGGATCTCGAAGGTGTCGCGCGGCCTGCCGGGCACCTGGTCGCCGGGGAAGGCCGCGGTCGCCGTGCCGCAGTACTCCCGGAAGTCCTTCTTCTGCAGCCCGGAGCGGGCGAAGAGGGTCAGGTCGTAGGCGCTGGAGACCTGGTCGGCGGCGTCGTAGCCGTCGGGGGAGACCACATGGGTGTCCAGGGCCTGGAGCTCCTCGGCGTGCGCCTGCATGTCCTTGACGGTCTTGTCGATCCCGCCGTTCATCGCGGAGAGCACATGGACGGCGTCGTTGCCGGAGCGCAGGAAGACCCCCAGCCACAGGTCGTGGACGGAGTACTCCATGTCCTCCTTGACCCCGACCAGGCTGCTCCCGGCTCCGACCCCCTCCAGGTCCTGCGGGGTGACCTTGTGGACCTTGTTCTTGGGGAGGGTCGGCAGGACGGTGTCCGCGAACAGCATCTTCAAGGTGGAGGCCGGAGGCAGCTTCCAGTGCGCGTTGTGCGCGGCGAGCACCTCACCGGACTCGGCGTCCGCCACGATCCACGAACGTCCCGTCAGGTTGGACGGCAGGGCGGGCGCGCCGGGCAGCAGGTTGACCTGGGTGCCGGGCTGCCCCAGCCGGGCGCCGCCGACCGTGGACATCTTCGCGGGCGGCTCCGCGGGCAGCTTGGCGGGCGCGCCGGGCTTGTTGTCGTCGTCGGCGTGCGCGGGAGCGGCCAGCAGGGCGGGGAGCAGCAGCGCGGCGGACACGGCCGTCAGCGCGGACTTTTTTGCAGACACGCAGGTGAACGTACATCGCCTTGTCATATTTATCGTGACGCTTGGGCCAACCCGCCGATACCACCGCCGGGACAGCCCACCCCGGCGCGTCCGTCCCGGGGACGGAACCGATACTGAGGGCATGAGACTCGGCCGATCCGCCTCCTGGTTCCTGCTCGCGTTCGGAGTGTGGAGCTGGTTCATCTGGATCACTTTCGTCCGCAACCTGGTGAAGGACGCGAGTGGCCTGGCGTTCGAGGACGGTGAACCCACCGCCTACTTCTGGGTCCACCTCGCGCTCGCCGTGACCTCCTTTCTCCTGGGGACGGCCATCGGAGTGATCGGGTTGCGCGGCGTCAGGGCGCTGCGGCGCGCGTCACGCGACGGCGGCCCGGGGGACCACCGATGACCGTCGTGCTCGTCGTCGTCGTGGTCCTGCTGGTGCTGGCCCTGTTCGCGCTGGTGCACCGCTGGCTGTGGACACGGCTCGTGCGCGACACCACCGCCCCGGGCTCGCGGGTGCGGCGGGTGCTGACCGCCGCCGCGTTCGCGCTGCCCCTGCTGTCGCTGGCCGCGCTGGTCGTGGGCCGGGCCGGAGCGCCGTTCTGGCTCCAGCAGGCCGTGTCCTGGCCGCAGCTCCGGGTACTGCTCCTCCAGGGCCTCAAGGGAGCGCAGCAGCTTGTCGAACTCGGCGTCGCTGATGACCGGCTGGTCCTTGACGTAGTATCGGAAGCGGCAGCGGGCGCAGGGTGTGCTGCCGCCAGGAGCGCCAACCGAGCCAGGCGGCGACCATCACGGCGGTGGGGCCGCGCTGTCCCAGGACGACGAGGTAGTCGAGGAACGCGTGCAGCTGCGGCCACTGCTCGTACGGCCGGAAGAACATGATCTGCCAGTCGAGCCGGACCAGCCAGGAGGTGGTCAGTACGGCCACCACGATCGCCGAATAGAAGGCGAGCGTGGCACCGAGCAGCACGACACGGTGCCGGCTCATCTGCGGCGTTTGCAGATGAGCCGGTCGTTGGGGTTCACGGTCCAGCCGGGCGAAGACCCGCTCCAGACGGGTGAAGATTTGATCGGTACGCACTCAATCGACGTTACCGCGAGCTGGTGGGCGGGCCGGTCGAATCGCCGGGGTTGTGATGACCATGTGATGTGGAGTTGGTCTCATTCGGGGGCTATTCCCGAGAATCCGGCGGGAGTTCGGGGAGTGGTGGGGGTGGTCGCCGGAATGGGGTTCGGGTGTTTATCCGGGCTTCACGGCAGGTGCCTGAATTTCCTTTCCGGGGGCCGTGAATGCGATCGGAATTGATTCTTCCGCCGCCGGCGGGTCGCCTGCGGGCCGCCGCCGGGAGCGCCGGGCGCTTGCGGGCCACCCCGCCGGCGCCCCCCGACCGCTCCGCCGCGCCCCGCCGGGCGCCTACGGCGGCCCCGAGCCGTTCAGCCAGAAGGCCCCGTACACCGCGCCGATCAGCGCCACCGCCCCCAGCGCCGCGGCCGCCCGGCCGGTCCGCCACCGGGCCAGGGCCACGGCGGGCGGCAGCACCAGCGGGAACGCCGGCAGCAGCAGCCGCGGCTTCGAGCCGAAGTAGCCCGAGGCGCACAGGGCCAGCGCGACCACGATCCCGCAGTAGACCAGGAGCACCACCGGTTGCCGCTGCCGCACGCCGAGCGCGTACAGCCACAGCACCAGGAGCACCCCGGCGACGAGGCCGATGCCCGCCGCCAGGGACGTGGGGGACGCCAGCTTGTCCCCGACGAACCGGGCGAAGGCGAGGCCGCCGTCGAAGCCGTTGCCCCAGCCGGCCTGCACGTCCAGGTAGCCGAGCGGGCCGCGGCCGGTGTGCGCCCCGACCCACAGCACGTACGCCGCCGCGCCCAGCGGGGCCAGCAGCATCCCGGCCACCGGCCGCCGGTCCCGCCGCCCGCGCCCGCCGCCGTCCCCGTCCTTGCGCAGCGCCAGTACGGCCCCCACCCAGACGGCGGCCACCACCGCCGCCCCGACCGGACGGGTCAGCCCCGCCCCGGCGGCCAGCAGGCCCGCCAGCACCCAGCGCTCGCGGAGCACGGCGTACAGCGCCCAGGCCGCGAGCGCGGTGAACAGCGCCTCGCTGTACGCCATGGACTGCACGATCCCGACCGGCAGCGCCGCCCAGGCCGCGGCGGCGCACACCCCGGCCCGGCGTCCGTACCGCAGGTCGGTGACCGCGAAGATCCCCCAGGCCGCGGCGAGCGCGGCCACGGCCGAGACGACCAGGCCCGCGCTGCCGTACGACAGCCCGGTCGGCGCCGCGACCAGCCGCTCCAGCCAGGGCAGCAGGGGGAAGAAGGCGAGATTGGAGTGGACGGCTCCGCTCGGCAGCACGACCTCGTAGCCGTACCCCTCGGCGGCGATCCGGGCGTACCAGAGCGAGTCCCAGCGGGCCGACAGCAGCGTGTGCGGGCTGCTGCCCGCGCGCGCCGACCACACCGCGAGCGCCACCAGGCCCAGCAGTCGCACCGCCACGAAGGCGGCGAGGGCGGGCGCGGCCCGGCGCAGGCCGGGGGCCGGGGGCGGCGTGTGCCGCGCGGGGCGTCCGGCCCGGCTCGATCCAAGATCTTTCACAGGCATGATTATCGGTGGGACCGGTCGGTGGGCCCCGATCGCCGGGCGCGGCGGGCCCCGAACCGAAACCACGCGCCGTGAGCGGACGTGTACCAAGGGGGAGGTGGAGTGGCGCACGCCACAGTCCGGTGGCCCCGGGGTGAGAGCTTGACCACGTGACCCATGACCGAACTCGCGTACGCTGACGGTTCACTCGCGTGTCGATGCCGGGCCCCTTGGTTACGCCGCTCACCCGCGGCACGTCGCACCGCCGGTCCGCCGAGCGCGAGGGATCACCTGGGAGGTACATGCATGTCGGGGACGAACCCGGCCGGCCGCAACCGGACCCTTTCCCCCTGGCAGGCCCGACGGCGGATCACCGCGGTCGCCGGAGGCACCAACCGCTGGGTGGTGCTGGCCGTCCTGTGCGTCAGCCTGGTCCTCGTCGCGCTCGACGCGACGATCCTGCACGTCGCCGTCCCCTCCGTCACCGAGGACCTGCGTCCCGGTGCGATCGAGCTGCTGTGGATCGTCGACGCGTACCCGCTCGTCTGCGCCTCGCTGCTGATCCTCTTCGGCACCCTCGGCGACCGGGTGGGCCGCCGCCGCATCCTGCTGCTCGGCTACGGGCTCTTCGGCGTCGCCTCGACGATCGCCGCCCTGGCCACCGACGCCCAGGTGCTCATCGTCGCCCGCGCGCTGCTCGGCGTCGGCGGCGCGATGATCATGCCGGCCACGCTGTCGATCCTGCGGCAGGTCTTCCCCGACCGGCGCGAGCGCGCCCTGGCCATCGGCATCTGGACCGCCGTCGCCGCGATCGGCGCGGCCAGCGGGCCGGTGCTCGGCGGCCTCCTCATCGAGCACTTCTGGTGGGGCTCGGTCTTCCTGATCAACATCCCGCTGATGGTCCTGATCCTCCCGCTGGGCCGCTGGCTGCTGCCCGAGTCCAAGGGGGCGGCGGACGGGCCGTGGGACGTGCTCGGTGCGCTGATGGCCGCGGCCGGTGTGCTCGGCGTGGTGCTCGGCGTCAAGCGCGCGGGTGCCGAGCAGAACCTGCTGGAGGTCCGGGCGCTCGTGCCGATCGCGGTCGGCGGGCTGCTGCTGGCGCTGTTCGTCCGGCGGCAGCGGCGGCGGCCGCACCCGCTGATCGACATGCGGATGTTCTCGCGGGTCACCTTCACCACGTCCGTGGGCTGCATCGTGCTGGCCATGCTGGCGCTCGTCGGGCTGGAGCTGATCGCCGTCCAGTACCTCCAGCTGGTGCTGGAGCTGAGCCCGCTGGAGACGGGCCTGCGGCTGCTGCCGCTGACGTTCGCCGCGATGGCGGCCGGCGCCACCGGCTCGTACACGCTGCACCGGATCGGGCCGCGGCGGATGGTGTCGTTCGGCTTCACCCTGACCGCGCTGGCGGTGCTGCTGCTGACCCTGATGGGCCTGCACGACCGGCCGGTGCTGCTGACGGCGGGCTTCGTCCTGCTGGGCTTCGGCCTGCAGACCACGCTGTTCGCGGCGTACGAGTCGATGCTGAGCGAGGCGCCGGTGCAGGCCGCCGGCGGGGCGGCGGCGATCGGTGAGACCTCGTACCAGCTGGGCGCGGGCATGGGGATCGCGCTGCTGGGCAGCGTGATGAACGCGGCGTACGCGCCCGGGCTGACGGACGTGCCCGGGGTGTCGCCGGCGGACTCGGCGGGCGCGGCGAACTCGCTCGGCGAGGCCTACCAGATCGCGGAACACCTGGGCGGACCGGCGGGTGAGGCCCTGCACACCGCCGCGCGGACCTCTTTCGTGTACGGGCTGCACGTGACGCTGGTGGTGAGCGCGGCGCTGCTGCTGGCGGGGGCGGTGATGGCGCTGAAGCTGCCGCGAGCGATGGACTGCGAGCCGGCCGCCGCCGAAGCCGAGGCCGCCGCCGACCCGCGGGCCCTGGCGCAGCCGAGCCCGCTGCCTCAGGCCGAGCCGAAGTCCTCGGCGGTGGCCGGGGCGGGCGCCTCGGCTCCGGCCGCGCCGGTGCCGCCGGGGCCGGCGGGGGCCGCCGCGACCATTCCGCCTCCGGCGGACCCGGCCCACGACCGCGCCCTGAACCGCCGCCCGGCCTGACACCGGCCCGCCGCCGCGCGGGCCCTTTCCCCACCCCACCCCGCCCTTTCCCGAACCGGGGCGCCGCCCCCGCAGGAGCCGGCCCCGGCGGACCCGCTGGCGGCCCCCGGTCGGGGAAGGGTGGACGCGCGGGGGTCGGCGGCATAGCGTCGGGGGCGCTGGACTGTTGGACTGGAGTTGTGCGACCCGCCGGGAGGCGTTCCGTGTTCGTGCCCACCGATCCGCTCGGTATCGATGAGCTCCTCGCCCCCGAGGACCTCGCCATCCGCGACACCGTGCGCCAATGGGCGGCCGACCGCGTGCTGCCGCACATCGCCCAGTGGTACGAGGACGGCGAGCTCCCGCAGATCCGCGAGCTGGCCCGCGAACTCGGCGCGCTCGGCGCGCTCGGGATGTCCCTGGAGGGATACGGCTGCGCCGGCGCCTCCGCCGTGCAGTACGGGCTGGCCTGTCTCGAGCTGGAGGCCGCCGACTCCGGCATCCGCTCGCTGGTCTCCGTGCAGGGCTCCCTCGCCATGTACGCCATCCACCGCTTCGGGTCCGAGGAGCAGAAGCAGCACTGGCTGCCCGGCATGGCCGCCGGGGAGCACATCGGCTGCTTCGGGCTGACCGAGCCCGACGTCGGCTCCGACCCGGCCTCCATGCGGACGTACGCCAAGAAGGACGGCTCCGACTGGGTGCTCAGCGGCCGCAAGATGTGGATCACCAACGGATCGGTGGCCGCCGTCGCCGTCGTCTGGGCGCAGACGGACGACGGGGTGCGGGGGTTCGTCGTGCCCACCGGCACCCGCGGGTTCTCCGCGCCCGAGATCAAGCACAAGTGGTCGCTGCGGGCCAGTGTCACCAGTGAGCTGGTGATGGACGAGGTGCGGCTGCCCGGCGACGCCGTGCTGCCGGGGGTGCGCGGGCTCAAGGGGCCGCTCAGCTGTCTCAGCCACGCCCGGTACGGGATCGTGTGGGGCTCCATGGGGGCGGCGCGCGCCAGTTTCGAGGCGGCGCTGGACTACGCGCGCACCCGCGAGCAGTTCGGCCGGCCGATCGGCGGCTTCCAGCTCACCCAGGCCAAGCTCGCCGACATGGCGCTGGAACTGCACAAGGGCATCCTGCTCGCCCACCACCTGGGGCGCCGGATGGACGCCGGCACGCTGCGGCCGGAGCAGATCAGCTTCGGCAAGCTGAACAACGTCCGGGAGGCGATCGAGATCTGCCGTACCGCGCGCACGATCCTCGGCGCGAACGGGATCTCGCTGGAGTACCCCGTGATGCGGCACGCGACCAACCTGGAGTCGGTCCTCACCTACGAGGGGACCGTCGAGATGCACCAGCTGGTGCTGGGCAAGGCGCTCACCGGGCTCGACGCGTTCCGGTGATCCGGTGAGGGCCTCGCGCTAGCTCTGGTTGAAGAAGCCGTCCGCCGCCCGACCGCCCTCGCCGCTGACGATCTGGGTGTCGGCCGGGGTCAGCAGGAAGACCCGGGTCGCCACCCGCTCGATCGAGCCGCGCAGGCCGAAGGTCAGACCGGCCGCGAAGTCGACCACGCGCTTGGCGTCGGCCGGGTCCATCGACGACAGGTTCACGATCACCGGGACGCCCTCGCGGAACAGCTCACCGATGCCGCGCGCGTCCCGGAAGCCGTCCGGGGTGACGGTCGCGATGCGGCGGCCCTGCTCGACAGCCGAGTCCGACACGACCTTCACCCGCGGGTCGGTGACCCACTGGTCGCCGGAGTGCGGGCCCTGCGGAGCCTCCGCGTAGTCGTCGTCGTAGTAACGCTCGTCGTCGCTGTCCTCCACGAGACCCAACCAGGCACTCGCCTTGCGCACCGAACCCATGGACGCCTCCTTTCACCGCGGTCTGTCTGTCCTTCTTCTGTCCGCGTCCCTATGGTCGTCCATGATGCTGACAACGCGCCAAGTGGATAGCCGCCGCGCAGGGGTTTCGTGACGGTACTGGTGCAGAACATCCGGTGCACCGTCAAGGTTCCTGGCAGCTACCGCTGCTGACTGAGTGAAAATACGATCACCGCCTCCATCGGGGTGACCGCAGGGGACGTACGGGTGAAGGCACCGGCTCGGTACGATGCCCCGCACGCACGCGCACCACACTCGGGGGAGCAGTCTTGTTCGGCATAGTCAGGCCCTGTACGCACCGGCTCGGGGAGCGGTTCAAGGGCGAGTGGATGGCCCATCTCTGCGGCTTGTGCCTGGCACTTCGCTCCGATCACGGGCAGCTCGCCCGGATCGTTACCAATTACGACGGTCTGCTCGTCTCCGTCCTGACGGAGGCTCAGTCCGGGACCGCCGACGGGGCGCGGCGTACCGCGGGGCCCTGCCCGCTGCGTGGTATGCGCACCGCGCCGGTGGCCCAGGGCGAGGGCGCCCGGCTCGCGGCGGCCGTCTCGCTGGTGCTCGCCTCGGCGAAGCTGCGCGACCACGTCGCCGACCGCGACGGCGTGTTGGCCCGCAAGCCGTTCGCCGCCGCGGCCCGCACGGTGGCCCGCGGCTGGGACCGGGCCGGCGCGCGCACCGGCGCCTCCCTGGGCTTCGACACCGCCCTGCTCGTCGACGCCGTGGACCGGCAGGCCGGCGTCGAGGCGCTGGCCGGGCTCGGCACCCCCGTGCTCGTGGTGACCGAGCCGACCGAGACCGCGACCGCCGCCGCCTTCGCGCACACCGCGCAGCTGGCCGGCCGGCCCGGCAACGCCACCGCGCTGGCCGAGGCGGGCCGCTACTTCGGCCGGCTCGCCCACCTGCTCGACGCCGTCGAGGACCTGGAGGCGGACCGCGCCACGGGCGCCTGGAACCCGCTCGACGCCACCGGCACCTCCCTCGCCGAGGCCCGCCGGCTGTGCGACGACGCCCTGCACGGCATCCGCCTGGCCCTGGCCGAGGTGGAGTTCGTGGACGACGGGCTCGCCCACCGGCTGCTGGTGCACGAGCTGCGATCCTCGGTGGACCGGGCCTTCGGCACCCGCTCCTGCGGCCACACCGCGTCGTACGGCGCCCCGGACGGCAGCGGCGGCCCGTACGGCTCCGGCCCCGGCGCCCCGGGCCAGGGCGGCCCGTACGGCCAGCCGCCGTACGGCCAGAACCCGTACGGGCAGGCCCCCTACGGCCAGCACCCGTACGGCCAGAACCCGTACGGCGGCGCACCCGGAGGGCCCGGAGGTCCGGGGATGCCGCCGACCGGACCCGGCGGCTCCGGCGACTTCCACCCGCACCGGCCGAAGCCGCCGCGCGGCTTCTGGGCGGGCTGCGCGGCCTTCATCGGGTTGTTCTGCACCTGCAAGATCTGCTGCGCCGACGAGTACGAGGGCCCCTGGTCCCGCAAGAAGCGCGAGGGCTGCTGCAACGACTGCGGCAGCGGCTGCGACGGCAACTGCTGCGAGTGCTGCTGCTGCTGTCCCTGCGACGGCTGCTGAGGCCCCCTCAGCCCGCGACCGGGACGGCCGCCCCCGGGACGGCCTCCCGGACCGGTGTCACCGCCCGCGCCGGAACCACTCCGTACGGCCCTGCCGCGCCCGCGTGTCCCGCGCGGGTGTGGAAGGGTTGAGCGGCATGAGCGACGACGCAGCGAAAGCCTGGACGAAGTGGCACGAGCACCGGCTCGACACGGTCTCCGCGCCCTACGGCCCGCTCGCGCTGACGGGCACCCACTGGCTCGCCGACTACCCGGAAGGGCGAATTCCGGCCGTTCCCGGCCGGTGGCGGGAGACCGCCGGCGGCGTCCGGCTCACCGCCACCGAGGCCGACGGGCTGGCGCTCGACGCCGAGCCCTTCACCGGCGAGCTCGAACTCGCCCCCGACGAGGCGCCCCCGGCCCGCGCCCGGCTCGCCGCGGGCGCGCGCCACCTGGTGGTCATCCGCCGCGAGGGCGCCCACGCCGTGCGCGTCTTCGATCCCGACTCCGAGGCCCGGCGCGGCTTCCTGGGCATCGAGGCGACCCCGTACGACCCCTCGTACGTACTGCCCGGCCGGTTCCGGGCGTACGGGGAGGAACGCAGCGTCCTGGTGGAGAACGCCGACGGGCACCGGCGCGGCCTCGGGCTCGGCGGGGAGCTGGTCTTCACCAAGGACGGCGCCGAGCACCGGCTCCAGGTGGCGGTGGATCCGGACACCGGTGCGCTGTGGGCCGTCTTCGCCGACGTCACCAGCAGCCTGACCAGCTACCGCTTCCGCTTCCTGCGGCCCGGCGCACCGGCCGCCGACGGCTCGGTCACGGTCGACCTCAACCGGGCGCTGCTGCCGCCGTGCGCCTTCGCGGCCCACTTCATCTGCCCGTTCCCGCCGCCGGGGAACACCCTGCCCTTCGAGGTCGCCGCCGGCGAGCGGAGGCTGAAAGCCGCCCTTGCCCCGGTCATCTGACGCCTGGACACTCCCGAGCAGCGCTTGTCAGGAACACGGCCAATCCCCTTCTCCATGCCGCCCTGACTGCGCCTCACCGGACCCCCACACCCCTTTACGGGAGGACGTGAAGTGAGGATCAAGCGCATCACCCCCACACGACTGACGGCCCTGGCAGCAGGCCTGGCCGCGGTCGCCGTACTGGCCGCCCCCACCGCCGCCGGTGCGGACGGGCAGGACGGCGGACTCAGCGCCGACCGGCTGGCCGCCGTCGGGGCATCGGTCCTGCGCGCCGATGTGGCCGGTACCGCCTGGCACACCGACCCGGCCACCGGAACCCTGGTGGTCACCGCCGACTCCACCGTCTCGCACGCCGACATCGCCAGGATCCGGCACGAGGCGGGCGCGGACGCCGGGGCCCTGCGCATCGAGCGCACCCCGGGCAAGCTCAGCAAGCTGATCTCGGGCGGCGACGCCATCTACGCCAACAGCTGGCGCTGCTCGCTCGGCTTCAACGTACGCAGCGGCACCACCTACTACGTGCTCACCGCCGGGCACTGCACCGACGGCGCCGGCACGTGGTGGACCAACTCCTCCCGCACCACCGCGATCGGGGCCACCGTCGGCTCCAGTTTCCCGGTCAACGACTACGGCCTCGTCCGCTACGACAACACCTCGCTGTCCCACCCCGGCACCGTGGGCAGCGTGGACATCACCAGCGCGGCGAACGCCACCGTCGGCATGTCCGTGACCCGCCGCGGCTCCACCACCGGCACCCACAGCGGCTCGGTCACCGGACTCAACGCCACCGTCAACTACGGCAACGGCGACATCGTCTACGGCATGATCAAGACCAATGTCTGCGCCGAGCCCGGTGACAGCGGCGGCCCGCTGTACTCCGGCAGCCGGGCGATCGGTCTGACCTCCGGCGGCAGCGGCAACTGCTCCTCGGGCGGCACGACGTTCTTCCAGCCCGTCACGGAGGCGCTCAGCGCCTACGGGGTCAGCGTCTACTAGCCGACCCCGCCCGGCTCCGGGCACCATGGGACGTACCGAGGTCCCCCGGCCGCACCTGCGGCCGGGGGACCTGTCCGTCGGTGGACCGGGGGGAAGCACACGTGACCGACTTCAGGGGCGACGGGCCGGTGCCCGTCCGCGACGGCGACACCCAACGCCGGGTGCGCCGCAGCCCGTTGCTCTACACCGCGCCCATCGTGCTGCTGGCCGTGCTGACCGCCGTGCTCGGCTGGGAGATCGTCCGGGCCAACATGTCCGAGGCGGCGCGCACCCAGTGGCCGTGGCGGCTGCAGCTGCTCGACATGGAGCCGCTCGGCAGCCTGCTCGCGGTCGCGGCCGGCGCGGTCCTCGCCCGCGCCCAGTACGCCCGCACCGTGCGGCCGTACCTGGGCTGGCGGGCCGACTGGACCACGGGGCAGCTGCGCGGCGGCGCACCCGAGTGGCGGGTCGGCCTGCTCAACGGCGGCTCGCACACGGCCGTGATCGAGGACTACGCCTGCCGGGTCGTCCTGCGCGGCGGCCCACCGGGAGCCGGCGGGCCCTGGACCGACGTCCAGGGCGCGGCGGCGGCGCTGACCGCGGCCGGGCTCATCGTCGGGGAGGACTTCCAGCTGGTGCAGATGGGGAACTTCCCGCTGGTCCCCGCCGGCGGCGGCTACGAGACGGCGACGGTCGGGGCCTTCTCCCGGCGCTTCGTGGACGAGGTCGAGGCCCTGTACCTCAGGGTCCGGGTGGCCGACGCGGTGGGCGACAGCCACGAGCGGATCATGGACGCCCTCAAGGGCGCCCGGTCGGCCGCCTACCGGCGCCCGGCGGCCTGACCGTCCGTGCCGTCGGTGCCGTCGGTGCCGTCGGTGCCGTCCGTGCCGTCGGTGCCGTCCGGTCCGGGCGGGCCGTCCGGTCCGGGCGGCCCGTCCAGCCCGTCCAGCCAGCGCAGCACCTCGGGCAGCGCGTACTGGGCGGCGAAGTGCCCGGCGCCCGGCACCAGGACGGCCCGGGCCCCGGGGATCCGGTCGGCCAGCCAGCGGGTGTGGCCGACCGGGGAGAAGGCGTCGTCCAGGCCGTGCCACAGCAGCACGGGCACGGTGACGCGGGAGACGTCGAAGCCCCACGGGCGCACGAACGCGAGGCAGTCGTCCAGCCAGCCGAGGTGCGAGACGCGCAGCGCCTCGCGGTAGGAGCGCAGCAGCGCCGTGCGCACCCGCGGGTCCTCGACCACCGGCCGGTCGTACGGGGACAGGTCGGCGCGCAGGTCCTCGAGGAGCTGCTCCGGGTCGCGCCGGACGGCGGCGGCGCGAGCGGTGAGGTCCCGGTCGAGGCCGCCCGGGTCGCTCCCGTCGAGCCGGCCCCGGGCCAGGCCGTACACGCGCACGTTGAACGGGGTCATCCGCGCGTGCCAGTCCAGGCCGGCGGCGTCCGGGGGAGCGAGCCCCACCAGGACGGCGGCGGCCCGGACCCGGTCGGGCAGCAGGGCGGCGCAGGCGAGCGCGTGCGGGCCGCCGCCGGAGCGGCCGACCACCGCGAAGCGGTCGATGCCGAGGGCGTCGGCGACGGCGGTGGCGTCCCGGGCGGCGTCGGCGACCCGGCGGCCGGGGCTCGGCGGTGAGCCGCCGTAGCCCGGGCGGTCGTAGGAGAGGAACCGGACGCCGGGGTGCCGCGCGGCGAGCCCGGGGAGTGCGGTGCCCAGGCGGCTGCCGGGGGTCCCGTGGAGCAGGAGCACGGGGGTGCCGGCGGGGTCTCCCCACTCCTCGGCCACCAGGAGGCGGCCGTCGTCGGTGCGCACGGGTATTCCCATGGGCGCAGGGTAGCGGGCGGTGCCGGGCGCGCGGCGCGCCCTAGGACGCGGGAGGCTTCACGCCGGGCCGGAACGCTGCGCAGGCCAGGGTGACCGCCGCGCCCACCACCGCCCAGGCCGACAGCACCAGCAGGGAACCGGTCACGTCGTTGCCGCGGAAGTACGCGATCGAACGGGCCGTCCAGGTCCCGGCGCCCGGCGGGAAGTACGGGCCGACGGCCCGCCAGAACGGCGGCAGCAGGGGATGGCCGTACGCACCACCGGCGCTGGGGTTGCCCAGGACCACGACCAGCAGGATCGCCAGGCCGATGCCGATGATCCCGGCGAGGCCCTGCAGGGCCAGGGTGAGCGCTCCGACCGCGAAGACCACCAGCGTGCCCAGGCCCCACAGGGCCCACAGGTTGCCGGGCAGCGCGTCCAGGACCGGCCCCGCGACGACCGCGCCGAGGAGTCCCGCGACCAGCGCGTACGTGAACAGCGCGGCGAGCCGGATCACGGCGCGGTGGACGTTCGCCGGCCGGGCCCCGGCGCTGATCGCGAGGATGGCGGCGCACAGATAGCCGCCGACGCACCAGCCGACGACCAGGTAGAACGACGACAGCCCGCGGTTGTCGCCCCGGGCGGCGGCGGCCACGTCCACGACCTCGGCGTCGCGTTGCTGGGCGCGTTCGGCCAGGGTGACGACCGCCTGGAGGGCGTCGGCGACGGAGGCGCCGCCCCCGGACGCGACCAGCAGCCGGTCCACCCGCCCGGCCGGGTTCACGACCAGGGCCCCGTCGATCTCCCGCTCGCGGATCTGCCGGACGGCCTCGGCCTCGCTCGCGACCGGCCGGGGGTCGAGCGGGTCACCCGGCAGCGAGGCGAGCCGCCGCACGCTCTGCTCGGTCAGCTGGGCCACCGGGGTGACCACGGCGAGCGGGATCCGGTGCGGCTTCGGGTGGTGGAAGGCGCCGATGTACGAGGTGATGAACGCGAGCTGGAGCGCCAGCACACCGATGACCAGCAGCGCTGCCCTGGTGGTGACGGCGTCCTTGATCTCGTTCACCAGGCCCCGCGGGGGGCCGTCGGCGGGGCCTGCGTCGGTACGGGTCATGCCCCCACGCTCGGCGCGCGGGGAACGGGACGCAGCAGGGGCGGTCCGAACGGATGACGTGGCGGGCGGGGGTGGTGAGGACCACGATGGATGATCGAACAAACGTTTCGTACGGGCATTCGATTTGGTCTATGGTGAAGACGGGGGAGGTGTTCCGCCGAGCAAGCAGGAGAGCAGGAGGCTGCGGATGGCCGGGTTCACGCATCTGCACACCGTTTCCGGGTTCTCCGTGCGCTACGGGGGCTCCCACCCGGAACGGCTTGCGGAGCGGGCCGCCGAGCGGGGCATGGACGCCCTCGCCCTCACCGACCGCGACACGGTCGCCGGCGCCGTGCGCTTTGCCAAGGCCTGCGCGAAGGAGGGCGTCCGCCCGCTGTTCGGGGCCGACCTCGCGGTGGCCGGCGCCCCGGTCCACGCCGACGGCGCCGGGCGGGGGGCCGCGGCGGGGGCCTCGTCCCGGCTACGCACCCCCGTCAAGGGCGGCGCCTTCGTCGACGAGTCCGCGGCCCGGGCGGTCTTCCTGGCCCGGGACGGCGCCGCCGGCTGGGCCGAGCTGTGCCGGATGATCACCGCGGCGCACGCGGGCGGAGCCGGTGCGCAGCCGCTCGTGCCGTGGGAAGCCCTGCGCGGCGAGGGCGTGTTCGTCCTGCTCGGCCCCGGCTCCGAGGTGGGCCGGGCGCTGGCCGCCGGCCGCCCCGACCGGGCCGCCCGGCTGCTCGCGCCCTGGCGCGAGGTGTTCGGCGACGCCGTCCGGCTGGAAGCCGTGCACCACGGGCGCACCGGCACCGGCCCCGGCTCGCTGCGGCTGGCCGCCCGGACCGTCGGCTTCGCCGCCGACCAAGGGGTCACCGCCGTCCTGACCAACGCCGTCCGCTACGCCGACCCCGGCCAGGGCCCGGTCGCCGACGTCCTGGACGCCGCCCGCAGGCTCGTGCCCGTCGACCCCCGGGGCCCCCTGGACAGCGGGGAGCGCTGGCTCAAGGGCCCGGCGGAGATGGCGCAGGCCGCGGACCGGATCGCCCGGGCCGCAGGGCTGCGACCGGCCGACGCGCGCCGCCTGCTGGAGGAGACCCGGCGCACCGCGCAGGCCTGCGCGGTGGACCCCGAGGACGACCTCGGCATCGGCTCGGTGCACTTCCCCGAACCCTGGCTGGTGGGTGCCGCCCACCGCACCGCCCAGCGGGTGCTGGAGTCCCGCGCCAGCGCCGGCATGGTGCTGCGCGGCTACGCCGGCCGCCGCGCGTACTGGGACCGGATGCGCCACGAGCTCGACATCATCGCCCACCACGGCTACGCCTCCTACTTCCTGACGGTCGCTCAAGTGGTGGACGACGTACGGCGCATGGGGATCCGGGTGGCCGCCCGCGGCTCCGGCGCCGGCTCGCTGGTCAACCACCTGCTCGGCATCGCCCACGCCGACCCGGTCGAACAGGGCCTGCTGATGGAGCGGTTCCTGTCCAAGCGGCGGCCCGTGCTGCCCGACATCGACATCGACGTGGAGTCCGCCCGCCGCCTGGAGGTCTACCGGGAGATCATCGGCCGGTTCGGCGCCGAGCGGGTCGCCACGGTCGCCATGCCCGAGACCTACCGGGTCCGGCACGCCATCCGGGACGTGGGCGCCGCGCTGTCCCTGGACCCGGCCGAGATCGACCGGCTGGCCAAGGCCTTCCCCCACATCCGGGCCCGCGACGCCCGGGCCGCCCTGGCCGAACTGCCCGAGCTGGCCGGCGTACGGGAGCGGGCCGGGCAGTACGGCCGGCTGTGGGACCTGGTCGAGGGGCTCGACGCGCTGCCGCGCGGGGTCGCCATGCACCCGTGCGGAGTGCTGCTCTCCGACGCCTCCCTGCGCGCACGCACCCCGGTGGTGCCCACCAGCGGCGAGGGCTTCCCCATGTCCCAGTTCGACAAGGACGACGTGGAGGACCTCGGGCTGCTCAAGCTCGACGTGCTCGGCGTACGGATGCAGTCGGCGATGGCGCACGCCGTCACCGAGATCGCCCGGGCCACGGGGGAGCGCATCGACCTGGACGACCCGGCGCAGGTGCCGCCGGGCGACCCGGCGACGTACGAGCTGATCCGCTCCGCCGAGACGCTCGGCTGCTTCCAGATCGAGTCCCCGGGCCAGCGCGACCTGGTCGGGCGGCTCCAGCCGGCCACCTTCCACGACCTGGTCGTGGACATCTCCCTGTTCCGGCCCGGGCCGGTGGCCGCCGACATGGTGCGCCCGTTCATCGAGGCCCGGCACGGCCGCGCCCCGGTCCGCTACCCGCACGAGGACCTGGCGGAGCCGCTGCGGGAGACGTACGGGGTGGTGGTCTTCCACGAGCAGATCATCGAGATCGTGCACATCATGACCGGCTGCGGCCGGGACGAGGCCGACCGGGTGCGGCGCGGCCTGTCCGATCCCGAGTCGCAGGGCCGGATCAAGGCCTGGTTCGCGCAGCACGCGGGGGCGCGGGGCTACGCGCCCGAGGTGATCGCCCGGACCTGGGAGATCGTCGAGGCCTTCGGCTCCTACGGCTTCTGCAAGGCGCACGCGGTGGCCTTCGCCGTCCCCACGTACCAGTCCGCCTGGCTCAAGGCCCACCATCCGGCCGCCTTCTACGCCGGGCTGCTCACCCACGACCCGGGCATGTACCCCAAGCGCCTGCTGCTGGCGGACGCCCGGCGGCGCGGGGTGCCGGTGCTGCCGCTGGACGTGAACCGGTCGGGCACGGCCCACCGCATCGAACTGGTGTCCGGTGAGGGGGGCGGGTCCGGGGTCTGGGGGCTGCGGCTGGCCCTGTCCGACGTGCACGGGATGAGCGGCGCGGAGGCGTCCCGGATCGAGGACGGGCAGCCCTACGCCTCGCTGCGCGACTTCTGGGAGCGGGCGCACCCGGGGCGGCCGGTGGCCGAACGGCTGGCGCAGGTGGGTGCGTTGGACGCGTTCGGGGCCAACCGGCGCGACCTGCTGCTGCACCTGTGCGAGCTGCACGGTGCGCAGCGGGCGGCGACCGGGGCCCGGGGCGGGCGCGGGAGCGGCCGCGGCGGCCGGAGCGGGAGCGGGAGCCGGGCGGGTCAGCTCCCGCTGGAGGGCGGCCGGGCCACGGCCGCGCTGGGCCTGCCCGACCTCAACGAGGCCGAACGGCTCAGCGCCGAGCTCGGCGTCCTCGGGATGGACGCCTCCCGCCACCTGATGGCCGATCACCACGGCTTCCTGGCCGAACTGGGCGCGATCCCGGCGAAGTCGCTGCGCGGTACCGAGCACGGGCAGACCGTGCTGGTCGCCGGTGCCAAGGCGGCCACCCAGACCCCGCCGGTCCGCTCCGGCCGCCGGGTCGTCTTCACCACCCTGGACGACGGCACGGGCCTGGTCGACCTGGCCTTCTTCGACGACAGCCACGAGGCGTGCGCGCACACCGTGTTCCACTCGTTCCTGCTGCTGGTGCGGGGGGTCGTGCAGCGGCGGGGACCGCAGAGCCTGAGCGTGGTCGGGTCGGCGGCGTGGAACCTGGCGGAGCTGGTGGAACTCCGGGCCGAGGGCGGCCTGGAGGCGGTCGCCGCGCGACTGGCGGCGCAGCCGGGCGGTCCGGGCGCCCCGGGCGGCGGGGCGGTTCCGGCCGGAGGTCCCGTCCCGGGCGACGGCTCTGTTCCGGGCGGTGGCTCTGCTCCGGGCGGTGGGGCCGACAGCGGCCGTCGCGTCCGCATGCCGACCGGTTACGAGATGCACCCGTGGGCGGACCTCCAGCCGGCGGGCGACGGCCCGGCCACCGGCCGCAAGCTCTGGCACTCCAGCCCGGGGAGCCCGGGATGACCGCCCCACCCTTCCTGCGCCTGCTCGCGGGGGCCGAACCGGAACCCCCGCAGCGGCGAGGTGCGGCCCGGAGCCCCGGCGCGGCCGTGGTGTGCGTACGGATGCGGCAGCTGGACGGGGAACCGCCCGGGGCCCAGGTGTACGCCGGGGTGCTCGGGCTGCTCGGCGGGCTGACGCCCGTCGTGCAGCCGCTGCCGCCCGATTCCGCCCTGGCCGACCTCCACGGCGCGTTCCGCTACTTCCACCGCGGCGCGCCCGAACTCGCCGCCCTGCTCAGGGTCAGGGCCCTCGCCCTGTTCGGCACCGAATGCGCCGTCGGCATCGCGCCCAACCCGATGCTGGCCCGCATGGCGGCCCAGGACGCCCGCTTCGGCGGCACGGTGACGGTCGGTCAGGACCCGCGCGCCGTCCGTGCGTTCCTGGCGGACAAGCCCGTCACGGCCCTCGACGGGATCGGCCCGAAGGCCGCCCGGCTCCTGTGCTCCTACGGCCTCGACACGGTCGGCCGCCTCGCGGCCACCCCGCCCGGCACCCTCCGCCGCATCCTCGGCGTCCGCCCGGGCCGGGAGGCCCACGAGCGGGCGAACGGCATCGACCGGACCCCGGTCCGCCCCGGCGCGGGCGCCCGCTCGCTGGCCGGCGAGCGGACGTTCGACCGGGACGAGCTGGACCCGGGGCGCCACCGCCGGGCCCTGCTGTCGCTGACCGAGGAACTCGGCGCCCGGATGCGCGCGCAGGACCAGGTGTGCCGTTCGGTGACGCTCACCGTCCGCTGCGCCGACCGCACTTCCGTCACCCGCACCCGCACCTTCGCCGAGGCCACCGCGCACTCGGCCGCGCTGACCGACGCCGCCTACGCGATGTACGCCGCGCTCGGCCTCCAGCGCGCCCGGGTGCGCGCCGTGGCCCTGCGGGTGGAGGAGCTCTCCGCCGCCGAGCGGGCCCACCGGCAGCTCAGCTTCGACCCGGAGGACGACAAGGCCCGGCGGCTGGAGGCCGTCACGGACCAGGTCCGGGCCAAGTTCGGCCCGGGGGCCATCGGCCGCGGCACCTTGTCCCGCGGTACATCGTCCCGTGGTGCCTCTCCCGATGGTGCCTCGCCCCGTGGTGCCTCGTCCCGCGGGCACCGGGCGGCGTAGGCGCCACGGCGAGGGGGGGCCGCGGTGCGACGCGCCGTGAAGTTTTACCGACGCGTAACTTCCCAGTCTTGCTACTCGCCCGTAATTTGGCGCCAGCAGCACTCCTTGTGATCCGGATCACGGGACGACCCCCACGAGCCATCCCCTCCCCTTGAGCCGCAAGGAGATCACCCGATGCTGCCCTGGAGACGCCTGCTCCGCCCGCTCGCCGTCCTCGCCCTCGCCGCCGCCACCCTCCTCCCGGCCGGAGCCAGCGCCACCGCCGCCACCGACACGGCCACGGCCTCCGCCCCCCGCAGCGGCTGGAACGACTGGACCTGCAAGCCGTCCGCCGCCCACCCGCGCCCCGTCGTGCTGGTGCACGGCACCTTCGGCAACTCCGTCGACAACTGGCTGGGCTTCGCGCCGTACCTCGTCCACCGCGGGTACTGCGTCTACTCGCTCGACTACGGCCAACTGCCCGGCGTGCCCTTCTTCAACGGGCTCGGCCCCATCGCCCGGTCGGCGCAGCAGCTCGACGCCTTCGTCGACAAGGTGCTCGCCGCCACCGGCGCCGCCGAGGTCGACCTCGTCGGCCACTCCCAGGGCGGCATGATGCCGCGGCACTACCTGAAGTTCCTCGGCGGCGCGGCCAAGGTCAACGCGCTCGTCGGACTCGCCCCCGACAACCACGGCACCACACTGCTCGGCCTCACCCAGCTGCTGCCGTACTTCCCCGGCGCCCAGGACCTGATCAGCACCGCCACCCCGGGCCTGGCCGACCAGATCGCCGGATCCGCCTTCCTCACCGAGCTCAACGCGGGCGGGGACACCGTCCCCGGCGTCACGTACACCGTCATCGCCACCAAGTACGACGAGGTGGTCACGCCCTACCGCAGCCAGTTCCTGACCGGGCCGAACGTCCGCAACGTCGTCCTCCAGGACCTGTGCGCCCTGGACCTCTCCGAGCACGTCGCGATCGGCCTGACCGACCGGATCGCCTGGCACGAGGCGCTCAACGCGCTCGACCCCGCCCACGCCGAGCCGACCACCTGCGCGTCGGTCTTCAGCTGAGACCCCCGCGCGGGCGGTACGGCACGCGCCGCCGGGCACGGCCCGGTCCGGCGTGCCCGGCTCGGCGCCGGGACTCAGCGGCCGTGCCGCCCCCCGACGCTCCGGCGCCGGGCCAGCGCGAACAGGACGGCCGCGCCGACGGCCAGCACACCGGCCCCGCTGATCGCGATCAGCGGGGTCCGGCTGTCGCCCCCGGTCTCGGCCAGGTGGGTGCTGCCCTTGGCGCCGGCCGGGGACGCCCCGCCGGCCGGGGTGGCGGCCGCCGGGCCGGCGGCGGACGCGTTCGTCCGCGGGTCGTCGTCGCCGTGGCCGTGGTGCTCCACCGAGGACTTGTCTTGCCCGGCGGCGATCTGCGCGTCGGTCGGCGCCGACGGCTTGGCCGGCTTCCCGGACGGCTCGGCGGCCGGCTTGCCGGAGGGCTGCGCCGACGGTGCGGCACTGCCGTTCGAGCCGCCGCCGGGTCCCGAGGTCCCGTTGTCCTTGCCGAACACCACGTCCGAGCAGGTGTAGAAGGCCTCCGGGCTGTCCGAGCGCTGCCAGATGCTGTAGACGAGGTGGCGCCCGGACTTGTTCGGGACCGTGCCGGAGAACACGTAGTCACCGCCCTGCATGGCCGGGTCCGTGGCCTTGGCGAACGGCGCCGGCTCCAGGTCCGACCACTTCAGCGGGCTGCTCGGGTCGTAGCCGTCCTTGGTGATGTACAGCTCGAACGTGCCCTTGTGCGGGGCGGTGCCCTTGTACCGGAACGTGTGCGGGCCCGCCGTCATCGGCGAGGCCGGCCAGTCGCCGCGCGCCAGGTCCAGGCCCTGGTACTTGTCGTTGCCGGCCGAGCAGAGCTGGCCGTTCGGGATGAGCGCCTTGTGGTGGCCGGCGGCGTTGGCGATGTTCACGGCGTTCCAGTCGTAGAACGCCTGCGTGCCGCTGGCCGCCACCGCCGCCTTGCACGCCGCCGACCTCGGCGACTCCGGACCCTCCGCGTAGCACGCCGCGACCCGGCTGACCGGGTCCGTCATCGACCCGTGGGCGGCGGCGGGCACGACGGCGTACGCGGCCACGGCCAGCGGGGCGGAGCCGAGGGCGGCGACGCGGAGCGCGGTACGGCGCGGTGCGGGGCGGCGGCGTGCGGACATGGGTGGATCCCTTCGAGCGGACGTCGGGCGCGGCGCCGCCCCCCGTGGGTCCGGCGCCGCTGTGCCCTCCCTGGCCCGGCCAAGCTAGCCGCCCGAACGGCCCGTCCCGCCGCGATCGAAGCCCCGGCGGTGATCCTTACGCTGCGCTTAAGGAAGGCTTGAGGGCGGCGACAGGAAGCCGGGGAAGCGTCCCGTCCGGGCGAGGTGCTCCAGGGTGTCGAGGGCGGCGAGGGCCTCCCGGGCGGCCCCGGGGTCGCGCGCGGCCAGACCGCTCGCCGCGAACTCGTCCTCGTCCAGGCGGCGTACGTCCGTGCCGTCGGCGCAGACCCACAGGTCGAGGTCCAGGTCCTCCACCACGATCTCGCCGTCGCGGACCACCGCGGGCCGGGTGATGTCGCAGTACCAGCCCTTGCGGACGCCGTCCCCGCCGCGGACCTCCTTGACGGCGTACCAGCGGTCCCGCCAGAAGTGCTCGACGAACACGTCGCCCGGCTCGAAGCGGACGAAGCCGAAGTCGCGGACGCCGGCCGCGGCCCAGGGGGCGCGGACGGTGATGCGGGAGCCGTCGTCGGCGAGCGGTTCGGCGGGGTAGCGGATCTTGGTGCGGCCGGCCTTGGTCAGGGTCACGGTCACGGGCGCAGGCCCGGGGGCCGGCACGGGCGCAGGCACCGGGGCCGCCACGGGTGTTGAGGGCCGCTGCGCGGCGTCGGCGTTCTCGGTCACTTTCCGATCTCCTTGGCGTAGCGGACCTCGGTCGCGCAGACCTCGTAGCCGAACCAGGTGTTCACGGCGAGCATCGGCGCGTTCGCGGTGTCGTTGCCGGTGAAGGCCTCCCGGTAGCCGGCCGCGCGGGCGCGGTGCAAGGAGGCCGTCTTGACGAGCTTGGCCAGGCCCCGGCCGCGGAAGGCGCGCAGCGTGCCGGTCATCCCGGAGGCGTAGCGGCCGGCGCCGTCGGTCAGGGCGGCGGTGAAGGCGGCCACGGTGCCGTCGACCAGCGCGACGGTGGTGAGCTCCTTGTCCAGGTCCGGGTTGTTCCACGTGTGCCGGACCCAGTCGGCGTAGTCGTCGAACTCGACCTCGACGTCACCCGGCTCGTCGGCCGTGGTCTCGGCGTCGGCCTCGAACAGCGGGCGCGGGTCGGCGGCGAAGGCCGAGGCCGGACGCAGTTCGACCCCGGCCGGCAGCGGCGGGACCGGCGGCAGCGCGCCGCCCGCCAGGTCCAGGCGCAGGAAGTGCGCGGAGCGACTGGCGCGGTAGCCGCGGCGCTCGGCGAAGGCCCGGTACGCCGGCTCGTCCAGGACCCAGGCGAACACCTCGGCGGCGCCCTCTCCGGCCAGGTACGCCTCCGCGGCGGCCAGCAGGCCGCTGCCCGCCCCGAGGCCGCGCCCGGCCGGGTCGACGTAGGCGTTGACGAAGGACCGGCCGGGCTCGGGGCTGTCGTACGCGAGGCCGACCTGGGCGGTGCCGACGATCCGGCCGTCGGCGGTCTCGGCGACCAGGACGCGGTAGCGCTTGGCGGGGTTGGCGCCGGCGAGCTCGAAGGCGACGCCGGCGGGGGTGCTCAGCAGGTACGGCAGCGCCGCGCGGCGCACTCGTACGACGGACTCCACGTCCGCGGGGTCGGCGGGGCGGAGGTCGCGGATCACTACGGTCATACGGCGCACGCTATGCGGGCGCTCCCGGTGGCCGCCCGCGATTTTCCCCGGCCCCCGGGCCGTAGGGCGGGGGAGTGGCAGAATCGGGCGCGTGACCTCGACGAACCTCAGGATCTCGCTCGACGCGGCGGCCGGCGCGGACGCCCCTTACGAACAGGTGCGCGCGCAGATCGCCGACCAGGCCAGGTCGGGCCGGCTGCCGGCCGGGTTCAAGCTCCCGACCGTGCGGGGGCTGGCGGAGGAACTGGGGCTGGCTGCCAACACCGTGGCCAAGGCGTACCGGGCGCTGGAGGCGGACGGGGTCATCGAGACGCGGGGGCGGCACGGGACGTTCGTCGCGGCGGCCGGGGACGCCGTGGCCCGCGAAGCCGCGGCCGCGGCGCAGGCCTTCGCCGAGCGGGCCGCCCGGCTCGGCCTGACCTTCGACGAAGCCACCGCCACGGCCCTGGCCGCCGTCCGGGCCCGCTACCGCCGGCCCTGACCCGCCCGCCGGCCGGGCCTGCTACAGGTACAACCCCGCGTCCGAGCCGTTCGGTTGGGCGGGGAGGACGGCGGCCGGGCCCGAGCCGCGGCGCAAGGCGTAGAGCTCGGCCAGGGTGGCGCCGTCGCGGCCGACGCCTTCCTCCGTGCCCAGCCAGTCCACCGCCTCGCGGTGCGTCAGCTTGCCCACCTCGATCCGGGCCAGGCACCGCCCCGGCCGCACCACGGCCGGATGGAGCCGCTCCAGGTCCTCGTTGGTCGTCACGCCCACCAGCACGTTGCGGCCCTGCCCCAGCAGCCCGTCCGTCAGGTTCAGCAGCCGTGACAGCGCCTGCCCGGCCGTGTGCCGGGCCTCCCCGCGGATCAGTTCGTCGCAGTCCTCCAGCAGCAGCAGCCGCCAGCGGCCCTTGCTCGTGCCCTCGTCCTCGCCGATCGCGATGTCCATCAGGTAGCCGACGTCGTTGAACAGCCGCTCCGGGTCCAGGACGCAGTCCACCTGGCACCAGTCCCGCCAGGACCGCGCCAGCGTCCGCAGCGCCGAGGTCTTGCCGGTCCCCGGCGGGCCGTGGAGCAGCAGCAGGCGGCCCGCGATGTCGTCGGGGGTGACCTTCATCAGCCGGTCCATGGCGGCGGCCACCGGCGCGGTGTAGTTCGGCCGGACCTCCGCCCAGGTCCCCGCCGCGATCTGACGCGTCGTACGGTACGGGCCGCGGCGCGGCGAGACGTACCAGAAGCCCATCGTGACGTTCTCCGGCTGCGGTTCGGGCTCGTCCTGCGCCCCGTCCGTCGCCTGGCCCAGCACGCTCTGCGCCAGCTCGTCGCTGACCGCTGTCACCGTCACGTCCGCGCCCCGGCTCCAGCGCGAGACGAGCATCGTCCAGCCCTCGCCCTCGGCCAGGGTGGCGCTGCGGTCGGTGTCGCGCGCCGCGCGCAGCACCGTGGCGGCCGGCGGCAGCAGCGTGGCACCGGCCTTCACCCGTTCGATCGTGACGCTGTGCGAGTACGGCTGCTCACCGGAGGCGAACCGGCCGAGGAACAGCGCGTCGACGACGTCCGACGGGGAGTCGCTGTCGTCGACGGTGAGCCGGATCGGCAGGGCGTCATGCGGGTTGGCTGGCATGGCGCCCATGATCCGGCACGCGGTGCCCTCGTGCACCCGTGTTTCACCGGTTCGTTCGCCGGAACGGGTGCCCCCGTTTCGCCCGCCTTCCGGGTCATGTGCCGTGGCGGCGGCTTCCAAACGTGGTCCGGGGTGAAGATTCCGGCCGGATCTCCACCCTGAATCTTCTTGGCATGAACACTTCCAGCCAGGGCTTGGCGCCGGTACCACATATGCGGCAGACAACCCCCACAAGGAGCCGCACCCATGAAACTGTCGCGTTTCGCCGCCCTGGCCTCGTCCCTGTTACTCGCCACGGGGGCCGCCCTGTTCGGCGCCGGCCAGGCCTCGGCCGCGGCCGATTTCGGCTACGTCGCGCTCGGCGACTCGTACTCCTCCGGCGTCGGCGCCGGCAACTACGACAGCGCCAGCGGGAACTGCAAGCGCACCACCCGCGCCTACCCCGCCCTGTGGGCCGCCGCCCACGCGCCCCAGAGCTTCGCCTTCACCGCCTGTTCGGGCGCCCGCACGGACGACGTGCTCTCCGGGCAGCTCGGACCGCTCAACTCCGGCACCGACCTCGTCAGCATCACCATCGGCGGCAACGACGCCGGCTTCGCGGACGTGATGACCACCTGCGTCCTGCAGTCGGAGGCCACGTGCCTGAGCCGCATCAACGAGGCGAAGGCCTACGTCACCAACACCCTCCCCGGCAAGCTCGACGCGGTCTACAACGCGATCGACAGCCGCGCCCCGAACGCCCGGGTCGTGGTGCTCGGCTACCCCCGCTTCTACAAGCTGAACGGCACCTGCACCGCCGGCCTCAGCGAGACCGAACGCGCCGCCATCAACGGCGCGGCCGACCACCTCAACGCCACGACGGCCAAGCGGGCCGCCGACCACGGCTTCACCTTCGCCTCCGTCGCCGGAGCGTTCACCGGGCACGAGATCTGCTCCGGCAGTGCCTGGCTGCACAGCGTCAACTGGCTCAACATCGGCGAGTCGTACCACCCGACCGCCGCCGGGCAGTCGAGCGGCTACCTGCCGGTCTTCACGAACGCCGCGTAGGTCGCGGCCCGGGGAGGGTCCGGCCGATCGTGGCCGACCCTCCCCTTCCCACGTGCCGCTCAGCCCGGCTTCAGCAGGAGCCAGGCCGAGGCCGCCGCGACCGCCAGGACCGCCGCCAGCAGCGCCAGGACCGCCGCCGTCCGGCCGGGCGCCGTCCGTCCGGCCGCCGTCCGGCCGGGACCGGGCTGCCGGCCCGCCGCCGGAGCCGGGGCCGAGGCACCCGGGGCGGTCGCCGTCCCGTCGGTCCCGGCCGCACCCGCGGCCGGTGCCGCCGCCCGGACGCCGCCGGGCCGGGCCGGTCCGCCCCCGGCGGCCTCGTGCAGCAGCCGCGCCGTCTCCTGCGCCGACAGCCGTTCGGCCGGGTCGGTCCGCAGCAGGCCCGTCAGGACCGGCGTCAAGGGCCCCGCCCGGCGCGGCGGCTCGAACGCTGCCTCGACCAGCGCCCGCAGCGTCGCCGTCGGGCCGTCCCCGCGGAACGGCGGGCGGCCCTCCACCGCCGTGTACAGCAGGGCTCCCAGCGACCACAGGTCCGAGGCCGGGGTGGGCCGCAGGCCGAGGACGCGCTCCGGCGCCAGGAAGTCCGGGGCCGCGAGGTCCGGGGCCCCGACCTCCCGGGCGCCCGGCGGCCCTGGGGGCAGGGGCCGGTCCTCCTGCTCGCCCTCCTCGCGCAGGAGGCCGAAGCCGCCGAGGACCACCCGGCCGTCGTTGCCGAGCAGCACCCTCCCGGGGTGCAGTCCGCGGTGCAGCAGCCCCGCCGCGTGCGCGGCGCGCAGCGCGTCCAGCACCTGCGCCCCGACGTCCGCGGCCCGGCGGGGGGTCAGCGGTCCGTCGGCGGCCAGCACCTCCGCCAGCGTCAGGCCGCGCACCAGCTCCGTGACGATCCAGGGCCGGCCGTCGTCCGTGACCACGACGTCGAGGACGCCGAGCACCCCGGGGTGCCCGATCCGGGCCGTCGCCCGCGCCTCCCGCGCCAGCCGTTCGTACGTCGACCCGTACGGCGCCCCGTGGGCCGGCCCGGCCTCCGCGGCGGCCGGCCCGGCCGGGGGGCGGACCTCCTTGACCGCGACCTCGCCGCCCCGCTGCTCGTCGCGGGCGCGCCAGACCAGGCTCGTGGCGCCCCGTCCCAGTGGGTCCAGCAGGCGGTACCGGCCCGCCACGACACGTCCTGGTTCCTCGCTCACGCGCGCTCCCTCCGCGTCGCAGGGCCGTGACTCCACGTTAGCGCCGGGGGCCGCGTTCTGCCCCCGGTCGTCCCGCGACTCCCGGGTTCCTCCCCAAACCGCCCCGATTGTGCGGAGAGTGACGGTCGACTCCGCTGAGTAACCGTCAACTCCCCGTACGGACAGGGGTAATTCACACGACCGGGATACCCGACTGCGACGCCGGGACGATAGGGTTAACCTGCCCGGGCCGGGTGCCCTCGTACGGGTGGGGAGAGATCATGGAACAGATAACGATGCGCAGCAGGCCGCCACGCGTGCCTGCCATCACGTGCGGCAGTAGCGCGACCAGTTCGCGCCTCGACCGCCACCTCGCCGTGCTGGGCGGACCCGCCGTCCCGCAGCGCGAGGTCGCCGAGGCGACCCTGCTGATGCGTGAGCTCACGTCCCGCGACCACACGCACCACCAGCGGAGCCGGAGCGCGCGCGTGTCGCTCTTCGCGCCGCTGCGCCGGCTGCGCCGCACGCTCTTCGGCAGCCGCCGCCACTAGCCCCCGCCCCACCCCTCCCGGTCACGGCCGGGAGGCGGCACCCACCGAACCCCGGCTCTCTCAGGCGATCACACCGTCCCGGCGCAGTGCCGAGATCTGCGCGCCCGTCATCCCCAGGGCGCGCAGCAGGGCATCGGTGTGCTCGCCGAGCGCGGGCACCGCGCCCATCCGCGGTGCCGCGCCGTCCGGCAGCACGATCGGCGGCAGCAACGCCCGCAGCGGGCCCGCCGGTGTCTCCACCTCGCGCCAGCGGTCCCGCGCCGCGAGCTGGGGATGCCCGGCCAGCTGTGCCACGGAGTTCAGCCGTGCGCAGGCGATCCCGGCCGCCTCCAGGCGGGCCAGCGCCTCCGCCGCCTCCAGCCCGGCCAGCGCCTCGGCCACCACGGCGTCGGTCCCCTTCCGGTTCGCGGTCCGCGCCGCGTTCGTCGCGTACGCCGGATCGTCGGCCAACTCCGGCCGCCCCAGCACCTGTTGCGCGAGACGCCGCCATTCGCGGTCGTTCTGCACCGACAGCAGCACCCGGTCGCCGTCGGCGGTCCCGTACGCGTCGTAGGGGGCGATCACCGCGTGCGCGAGGCCCGTGCGGACCGGCTGCTCCCCACCGTGCATGGTGTGGTGCAGCGGATGGCCCATCCACTCGGCGAGCGCGTCCAGCATCGAGACCTCCACGCGCCCGCCGCGCCCGGTCGTCCCGCGCCGCAGCAGCGCCGCCAGGACCCCGGAGAAGGCGTACATGGCCGCCGCGATGTCGGCGGCCGGAACACCCGCCTTGACCGGCTGCTCGGGCGTGCCGGTGACCGAGACCAGGCCCGCCTCGCACTGCACCAGCATGTCGTAGGCCCGCTTGTGCGCGTACGGGCCCTCGGGGCCGTAGCCGGAGATGTCGACCGCGACCAGCCGCTCGTACCGCGCGCACAGCGTCGCGGCGTCCAGGCCGAGACGGGCGGCCGCGCCCTGGGCCAGGTTCTGCACGAACACGTCCGCCCCGGCCAGCAGCCCGTGCAGCACCTGCCGCCCCCGCGGATCCTTCAGGTCCAGCGCGAGGGACTCCTTGCCGCGGTTGGCCCACACGAAGTGCGAGGCCAGGCCGCCCGCGGCGGTGTCGTAACCCCGGGCGAAGTCACCGCCGTCGGGACGCTCGACCTTGACGACGCGGGCGCCGAGGTCGGCGAGCTGCCGGGTGGCGAACGGTGCCGAGACGGCCTGCTCGACGGCGACGACGGTGATCCCGTCCAGGGGCAGCGGGGCCGGCATCGGGTTCATCGGTTCCATGACACCGATGCCTACAGGCTGACCGGGGGTGCTGTCACCACGGGCGGCAGGGACATCCACCGGTACGTCCGGATTCCGCACCTGCGGTGCCGGCGCCCCTCGCCACGCCGCTCCGCACGTCTTTCATCGACGCTCCGGACGACGGCGCCACCGCGAACGCCGCCGGGACCGCCGCCGGGACCGCGCTCGGGGTGCGTCCCTAGGATGGGGGCGAGGTGATGACGAGCGTGACGGCAGCGAGCGGGCGACCCGCCGAACCCGAGGTGATCTGGACCCGCCCCCACCGGTCCGGCCGCGGCCCCCGGCCCGCGCACAGCCGCGAGTCGATCGCGGCGGAGGCGGTACGGATCGCCGACGCGGACGGCATCGACGCGGTCTCGATGCGGCGCGTCGCGGCCGGCGTCGGCGCGGGCACCATGTCCCTGTACAACTACGTGCCGCGCAAGGAGGACCTGTACGAGCTGATGGTCGACGCGGTGAGCGGCGAGTACGACCTGAGCGCGGCGCCCACCGGTGACTGGCGGGCCGACATGCTCGCGCTGGCCCGGCAGACCCGCGACCTGATGCGCCGCCACCCGTGGCTGCCGCGGCTGCTCACCCCCGTCCACGGCTTCAGCCCGAACGCCCTGCGCTACCTGGAGCACTGCCTGGAGTGCCTGGCTCCGCTGGACGCGCCGGACGGGGACAAGCTGGAGCTGGTGGCCGCCGTCAACGGCACGGTGGCCACCTTCGTCGGCAGCGAGCAGGCCCTCGCGGAACGCGCCCGGGCCCTGCCGTGGAGCGAGGCCGCCGAACAGCGGGTCCGCGCCGCCTACCTGGGCTCCCGGCTCGCCACCGGCGCGTACCCCCGGCTCGCCGCCGCCCTCGCCGGAGCCGGGGCGGCGATCCCCGCGCACGACGACGTCTTCGACCGGGTGGTGCTGCGGCTGCTGGGCGGCTGGGGCTGAGCCCGCCCCCGGCCCGGGTGTCGGATCGGCGCGAACCGGCCGCCCGCCCCCGGGCCCGGGTCAGATCAGGGCGAACTGGCCGCCCGGTCCCTCCTCGTGGTGGTCGAGCACCGAGGCCGGACGCCGTGCCCAGCGCGGCGCCGGCAGCACCCCGGCCGCCCGCAGCTCCGCCGCGGTCAGCGGCGGGCCGACGGTCAGCCCCGCCCGCGCCGGCTCCAGCTCCGCCAGCAGGGCCAGCGTGGTCACCAGGGCCAGCAGTTCCGACGTCCACGACTGCGGCCACTCGTCGGGGCCGAGCCCCTCCAGGCCGTCCAGTTCCCGGTGCGCGGTCCGCGCGGCGAACCACCGCTCCAGCACCCGCACCCCCGCCACCTCGTACTCCCAGGCGGCCGCCGGAACCGGCGAGACCGCCCCCGCGTCCAGGGACAGCGTCTCGGTCCCGGCGTCGTACGACAGGGCGGTCGGCCGGGCCGGCACAGCCTGGCGCACGTAGGGCCGCCGGCCGCCCGGCAGCCGCGGCGGCTCCCCGCCCCGGGCCCCGCGCAGCTGGATCCGCAGCAGCCGGTGGCCGAGTTCCACCCCGGCCCGCCACCGCTCGGCGTCGGCGGGCAGCGGCACCCGCAGCCCGCCCGGCCCCGGCCGGGCCGCGGCGAGCACCCAGCACAGCACCTCCTCCGGGGCGACCCAGGTCCCGTAGCGGGCGCCGAGCAGGTCCAGCAGGCCGGGGGCGAGGTTCGGCTCGGCGCCGCCGGGGCGGCGGTGCAGCGGGCGGACCCGGCCGGTCCGCCCGGCCGGCAGCAGGGCCGTGGCCACCACCCCCGGCCCCGCCTCCAGCAGGAACAGCTGCTGCTCGTCCAGCACCCGCCACAGCTCCGGCCGGGCCGCGTCGATCAGCCGCTGGTCGGGCAGCAGCCACTGCTCGTCGAAGGGCTCGTGCAGCACCCGTACCGGCTCCGGGCACGGACCGGGCGCGGCCGAGAACCGGCCGGTCGCCGTCCGCTGCCCGGGCAGCGCGGCGGCCCCCGCGTCGGGGGTCCGGGCCCGCGTCGGCCGGAACAGCCGCTCCCGTTCCGCCCCCTCCGCCCCGGTCAGCGCCGCCCAGCGGGCCCGCAGGGTGCCCGGGTCGGGCGCGGTCACCCAGGCCCGGCCGAGTCGCAGGCCCGGTACGGACCACGGGAGCAGCTCGTCCAGCAGGGGCCCGTCGTCGCAACCGGCGTTCTCGGTGTTGCTCGCACTCGCGCTCACGCCGCAGATGGTAGGGGGTGCTCCCGGCCCGCCGGACGCTTACGCTCCTTGTGTGGACATGTTCCGACCGAGGAGGCGGTCATGAGCCAGTACGACGAGTACTCGACCCCGTCGCAGGCCGAGGGTGAGCGGCTCGACGACGACATGGACGAGAAGGAACGGGCCCAGCGCCACCCGCAGACCATGCGGACCACGCCCTCCCAGGCCGAGGGCGAGCGCGGCGCCGACGACGAGGAACGCTGAGGACGCCCGACGGCTGACGCCCGACGCCCGACGGCTGACGCCCGGCGGCCGAGGGTCGGCGGCCGACGCCGCAGGCGGACGCCCGAGGCCGACGGCGGTCAGTGCGCGTCGACCGTCACCGTGAAGGAGAAACGGTCCCCCCGGTACCGGATCCGCGCCACGTCCACCACCCGGCCGTCCTCGTCGTACGTCACGCCGGTGTAGTGCAGGATCGGGCTCAGCAGCGGCACGTCCAGCAGCTCGGCGGTGGTGGGGTCGGCCAGGCGCGCCTCGACGGTGTCGGTGATCCGGCTGATCCGCACCCCGACCACGTCCCGCAGCACCTTCGTCATCGGCCACCGCTCCAGATCGGCGAGGTCCACGGACTCGGCGAGCTCGGGGAGGACGGCGTTCTCGGCCCAGTTCGTCGGCTCGCCGCTGTCGCCGTCGCGGCGCAGCCGCCGGTACGTGACCAGCTCGTCGGTGTCCGGGAAGTACGTGCGCAGCTCCCCGGGCACCGGACCGCGCTCCTGGCCCAGCACCGTCGTCCGCTCGCCCGACTGCTGGGCCACGATCGCGTCGACCGAGCCCAGCAGCCGCACCGGGGCCCCGCGCTGGGCCCCCGGCTCGATGAACGTCCCGCGCCGCCGGTGCCGGCTGATCAGCCCCTCCTGCTCCAGCTCCTTCAGCGCCTGCCGCATGGTGAGCACGCTCACCCCGTAGTGCTCCGCGAGCTGCTCCTCCGTGGGCAGCCGCAGCGAGTCGTCCGGCGTGCGTCCGAGTATCGAGGCGCGCAGCGACTGCGACACCTGGTACCACAGGGGCAGCTTCCGGTTGAGCACCAGCGAGTCGGGGGCGAAGGCGGTCACGGGCGGTTCTCCGTAGGGGCGGGGCGGCGTGCGGGGGCGGATCCCAGGATCCTAGGCCGCCGGTTCAGGGGCGGAAATGGCGCTGCAGCCCCTGCCAGACGTCGTCGTAGCCGCGCTGGAGGTGACCGGCCCCCGCCGCCTGGGCGGTGGCGGTGATCGGCCAGCGCGTCTCGAACATGAACGCCAGGCCGTCGTCGATCTTCTGCGGCTTGAGCTCGGCGGCGCTGGCCCGGTCGAACGTCTCCCGGTCCGGGCCGTGCGCCGACATCATGTTGTGCAGCGAGCCGCCGCCGGGGACGAAGCCCTCGGCCTTGGCGTCGTAGGCGCCCTCGATCAGGCCCATGTACTCGCTCATCACGTTGCGGTGGAAGTACGGCGGGCGGAAGGTGTCCTCGCCGACCAGCCAGCGCGGGGCGAAGACCACGAAGTCCACGCCGGCCAGGCCCGGGGTGTCCGACGGGGAGGTCAGCACGGTGAAGATCGACGGGTCCGGGTGGTCGTAGCTGATGGTGCCCATGACGTTGAAGCGGCGCAGGTCGTAGACGTACGGCACGTGCGTGCCGTGCCAGGCGACGACGTCGAGGGGGGAGTGGTCGTAGGTGGCGGTCCAGAGGTTGCCGCAGAACTTGTTGACCACCTCCACCGGGCCGTCGACGTCCTCGTACGCGGCCACGGGCGCCCGGAAGTCCCGGGCGTTGGCCAGGCCGTTGGCGCCGATCGGGCCGAGGTCGGGCAGCTCGAAGGGCTGGCCGTAGTTCTCGCAGACGTACCCGCGCGCGTCGTCGTCGAGCAGCTCGACGCGGAACCGGACGCCGCGCGGGATCAGGGCGACCTCACCCGGTCCGGCGCTCAGCAGGCCGAGCTCGGTGCGCAGCAGCAGCCCGCCGCGCTCGGGGACGATCAGCAGCTCGCCGTCGGAGTTGCCGAACACCCGGTCGGTCATGGAGGCGTTGGCCGCGTAGAGGTGGACGGCCATGCCGGTGCGCTGGGTGGCGTCGCCGTTGCCGCCGAGCGTCCACAGGCCGGCCAGGAAGTCGGTGCCGGGGGCCGGGTCCGGCAGCGGGTTCCAGCGCAGCCGGTTGGGGTCCGGGACGGTCTCGGTGAACGGCGCCGTGCGCAGGTGGCCGTTGTCGGCCCGGGTGAAGGGCGGGTGGGCCGCCGAGGGGCGGATCCGGTAGAGCCAGGAGCGGCGGTTGTGCCGGCGCGGCTCGGTGAACGCGCTGCCGCTGAGCTGCTCGGCGTAGAGGCCGAGGGGAGCGACCTGGGGGGAGTTCCGGCCGATGGGGAGGGCCCCGGGGAGGGCTTCCGAGCTGTGCTCGTTGCCGAAGCCGGTGAGGTACACCAGCCCCTCCGCCGTCTTCCTGGCCTGCTCGGTCATGCCTGCTCCCGCTCCGTCGAAGGAATCCTATGGTCGACAGTAGGATTCCGCTCCCCGTCCCGTCAACGGCGCGATCGCGCCGGGTGGCCCGGCGAAGAGGTCGGGCGGCAGGGCGAAGAGGCTCGGCGGCCCGGCGAAGAGGTTGGCGGCCCGGCGAAGAGGTGGGCGGCAGGGCGAAGAGGTCGGGCGGCAGGGGGAAGAGGCTCGGCGGCTCGGCGAAGAGGTCGTGCGCAAGGGGCTCACAAAAGATGAACATTGCTCTACTCTCTCGCGCATGTCGTGGATCCGCAGGTCTCCTGCCGTGCCGGGCGCGCTCCTCACCGCCCTCCTCGCGCTCCTCGCCCTCGCGTCCGTCCTCGTCGCCGCGCCCGCCGCCCAGGCGCACGAGGAGCGGCCCGTCACCTTCCCGGACGGCTCCGGGACCGTCCCGGCCTACCGGGCGGCGGCCGAACCCGACCTGCTCGTGTGCAAGACCGACCGCGCCGACTTCGAACGGCGCGTCGCCGGCTTCCCGCAGGAGCTCAGGCAGCGCAACCTGGACCTGTTCGCGCGCTGCGCGCAAAGCGGCTTCCGCCACCTCCAGGAGGCCGTCGACCGGGTCGACCGGCCCGGCATGAACATCGCCATCCTGCCCGGCCTCTACGAGGAGGAGCCCTCGCTGCCGGCCCCGACGGGGGAGTGCGCCTCCCTCGAAGCGCCCGACTCCGCCCTCGGCTACCAGATCCTCAGCTACGAACAGCAGGAGCGCTGCCGGCACAACCAGAACCTCGTCGCGATCCTCGGCAAGAAGGACCTCCAGATCGAGGGCACCGGAGCCCACCGCACGGACGTCGTCATCGACGCCAAGTACCAGAAACTCAACGCCGTCCGCGCCGACCGCTCCGACGGCATCTACTTCAAGAACTTCACCGCGCAGCGCACCACCTTCAACGCGCTGTACGTACTGGCCGGCGACGGCTTCGTCATCGACGACGTCCTCACGCGCTGGAACGACGAGTACGGCTTCCTCACCTTCGCCAGCGACCACGGCCTCTACAAGAACTGCGAGTCCTACGGCAACGGCGACTCCGGCATCTACCCCGGCAGCGCCTCGAACATCAACGACGGCCGCGGCTACGACGTCCCCCGCTACTCCATCGAGATCACCGGCTGCCGCAGCCACCACAACATGGTCGGCTACTCCGGCACCGCCGGGGACTCGGTCTGGGTCCACGACAACGAGTTCGACCAGAACATGGGCGGCGCCTCCATGGACAGCGCCTTCCCCGGGCACCCCGGACTCCCGCAGAACCACGCCAAGTTCGAGCGCAACCTCATCCACGACAACAACCAGGACTACTACCGCCACGTCGCCGACGGCACCTGCGCCAAGCCGCCCGTCGAGCGCGGCTACGAGCAGGGCGTGGTCTGCCCGCAGATCTCCATGCCGCCGGGCACCGGCATCATCACCGCCGGCGGCAACTGGAACATCTACGAACACAACTGGGTCTACGGCCACCACCGCGCCGGCTTCTTCCTCTCGGCCGTGCCCGCCTTCATCCGCGGCGAGTCGGCCTGGTCGAAGCAGACCGACACCTCGCACCACAACCGGTACGCCGACAACGTCCTCGGCCGCGACAAGGCCGGGACGTCCCGCCCCAACGGCATGGACGTGTGGTGGGACGGCCAGGGCCGGGGCAACTGCTGGCAGCCCGGGCCCGACGGCTCCACCCCCGGCACGCTGCCCCGGTGCGGCGACGCCCGCGGCCAGGTCTCGGGCGCCTCGGCCCGACTGGTGGGCGAACCGGTGAAACTGGCCCAACTGCTCGTCTGCGCCGACTACAACGTGCAGGCACGCCGGCTGCCGGCCGGCTGCGACTGGTACGGGGCACGCGGCCTGGAGCGGGTCGAGACCCAGATCGCGGTCGCCGTGGCCGTGGTGCTGCTGCTGGTGGGCGGCGTGCTGTGGTGGCGCCGGCTGCGCCGCAGCCGCCTGGGCACCGCCGCCTGGCTGCTGGGCGTCGCCGGCCTCGCCCTGGACGTCGCGGGTTCGACCCTGCCCCTGACCGCGACCTTCGTCCCGGCACTGGCGCTGCTCCTGCTGGGCCTGTGGTGGACCGGCACCGGCCTGGCACTGCGCGCCGACCGCCCCTGGCTGGCGCGGCTGACCCTGCTGGTGGCCGCCCTGACCCTCCTCGACGCCTTCGACAAGGCCGTCCTGATGATCCCGTGGATCCCGCTGAGCCCGGCGTGGATCCGCGCCCTGCTGACCGTCCTGTGGGCCCTGTGGGCGGTAGCCGCCACCACCCGCCCGGGCCCCCACACCCCGTCCCGCCCCACCGCCCCCTCCGAACCACCACCCTCCGACCACGCCCCGTTCGCCGACCGCTCGCCGTCTGCCGATCGGGCGCTGTCCCGCGACCGCTCGCCGTCTGCAGATCGGGCGCCGTCCCGCGACCGTTCGCCGTCTGCCGACCGTTCGCCGTCTGCTGGCCCTTCGCCGTCCTCACCGGGCCCGGACCCGGACACGGCCGCGCCGCAGTCGGCCCTGGACGCGACCGGCCCCGCCGACACTGAGCCGACCCGATGACGCGCCACGGCTGGACCGGCCGCCCCGGCGCGGCGGGCCGGGCCGACGGAGCAAGCCGGGTGGAGGGGGAGGGCCGGCTGCCCGGCCTCGTGGCCGGGGCCGGTGGGACGGGCGCGGCTGACGGAGTGGGCCGGGCCGACGGAGTGGCGGGGTGGCCCGGAGGGGCGGGTGCGGCCGAGGGGGTGAGCCGGTCCCGCGGGGTGGGCGCAGCCGACGGAGTAAGCCGGACCGGCTGGGTGGACTGGGCTGGCGGAGCCAGCCGGGTGGAGGGGGAGGGCCGGCTGCCCGGCCTCGTGGTCGCGGCCGGTGGGACGGGCGCGCCCGACGGAGCGGGCCGGACCGGCATCGTGGCGGGTTGGCCCGGAGGGGCGGGTGCGGCTGGCGGAGCAAGCCGGGTGGACGGAGTGGGCCGGACCGCCGTCGTGGCGGGTTGGCCCGGAGGGGCGGGTGCGGCTGGCGGAGCAAGCCGGGTGGACGGAGTGGGCCGGACCGCCGTCGTGGCAGGTTGGCCCGGAGGGGCGGGTGCGCCCGAGGGGGCGAGCCGGTCGTGTGGGGCGGGCGCGCCCGACGGAGCGGGCCGGGCCGACGGGGCAGGCCGGGCCGACGGGGCGAGTCGGGCCGACCAGGCCGGTCGGGCCGGCAGGCCCGAATCGGCAGGCCTG
>NZ_JAJAUY010000033.1 GCF_020532625.1 Streptomyces antimicrobicus
CGCGGTGTCCCGGGTGGTGGGGTCGGCGGGTACGTCGGCTTCGCGGACGGGCCGGGCGGTTCGGGTGGCTCGGGCGGGGCGGGCTCCGGCGGGCGGTCCGCCGTACGGGACGGTGCAGCCGCGTCCGGTGCCGGGGCCGGGGCCGGGGTGGTCGAGCCCTGGGCCGTGCCGCTGGGCTCGCGCAGCCGGGTGAACCCGGCCTCGGCGTGCGCCTGGCTGGCGCAGGCGCTGTACTGCTCGGGGCCCGGCCTGACCGCGGCCCGGCTCGACCCGGCCGACGGCAGGGTGGCGTGGTCGGTACCGGCGTCCGCGGCACCGGGGCGTACGGCGGAGAGCGGGGCGCCGCTGTACGCCGCCGGGCTGGTGCTCGCCGCGGCGCCGGGCAGCGAGACGGTCCTGGCGCTGGATCCGGCCACCGGCGCGGAGCGGTGGAGGCGGAAGCTGCCGCAGGGCGCGAAGGTGGTGCCCGCCGGGCCCCAGACGCTCCTGGCCGCCCCGGACGGCGGCGTCACCGGCCTCGACTCGGCGACGGGAAGCCCGCGCTGGACCAAGCAGCTCGGCGGGCCGGGCTCGTTGTGGTGCGCCGGGCCCGAACTGCCCGGGGCCGGCGGCGCGGCCGTGCTGTACGTGGCGACGCCCGCGGCGGACGGCGCCTCGACCCAGGTGGCGGAGGTGGAACCGGCGAGCGGGACGGTCCGGCGGCAGCTGCGGGTCACCGGGCTGGTGGAGCCGGTCGGGGTCGCGCAGGGCGGGCTGTTCCTGCTGGAGAACGACAAGGCGTCGCAGGCGCGGGCGGTGGTCCGGATCGACCTCGGGACGCAGGCGGTGCGGCGGGCGCGGCTGTCCGCGCCGCTGCTCCAGGCGCAGGCGGGGGTGGGGGCGGACGGGACCGTGTACGTCTTCGGGACGTCGGGGGCGTTGGTGGCCGTACGCGGGGAGCGGGAGGAGTGGCGGCTGGAGACGGGGGTGACGGTGGCGTCGCGGCCGGTGCCGGGGGCGGGCCAGGTGTATCTGAGCGCGCCCGACGGGCGGTTGCTGGCGGTGGACGCGGCAGGCCGGCGGCTGGTCGGGCAGACCAGGCCGCGGATGGCGGACGGGCAGAACACGTACGCGGCGACGTTGCCGGCGCCGGTGGTGGGCGGGGACCGGGTCTTCGCCACGGCCCCCGACGGCACCGTCTTCGCGGCCCCGACCGCGAACCCGGCCTCCTGGTAAGGCCTGCCCCCACTCCGCGGCTCGACCCGGCCTCCCCGGTCGCGCGAGGGACGGAACGGGCTGGCATCCCGGCGGCTCCGCGCGGGTGCGCCCGAACACCGCGCGGGCTGGAGTGCCCCGGCCCGGTACCCGCCTGACGCGGCGCCACCGCCGCCCGGCGTCCGGCGTCCGCCACTGCCAACACCGCGCACCCTGGGGCGAAGCCCCGGAGCCATCGGCCGGAGCCGAAACCCACGCGGCCCGGGCGGGGGCCGCGCCCCGTGCGGCCCGGGCGGGGCCGGCCCGAGAGCGAGTCCGAGGGCGGCCGGCCCAAGTCCAGGGGCGGACCCTTCCCGGAGGCCGAGCGGGACCGACGCCCCCACGGCAGAGCCGCCGATCACAGCCCCGCGCGGCCTGGGCCGCGCGGGAAGAGCTAGCCGGGGCCGAGCCCCGTCCGGCCGGGCCAGGGCCGCGCGCGGGAAGGCCGGGCCGGGCGCGAGCCCCGTGAGGCCGGGCCCGGGCCGCGCGCCGAGACCGGGTCGGGGCCGAGCCCGTGCGGACCCGGCCGGGGGTCAGTTCAGCTTGGAGACGTCGCGGACCGCGCCCTTGTCGGCGCTGGTGGCCATGGCCGCGTAGGCGCGCAGGGCCGCGGAGACCTTGCGTTCGCGGTTGCGCGGAGCGTAGACGCCGCCCAGGGCCTCGCGGCGGGCCGCCAGCGTGGCCTCGTCCACCAGGAGCTCGATCGAGCGGTTCGGGATGTCGATGCGGATCCGGTCGCCGTCCTCGACCAGGGCGATCGTGCCGCCCGAGGCCGCCTCCGGCGAGGCGTGGCCGATGGAGAGGCCCGAGGTGCCGCCGGAGAAGCGGCCGTCCGTGACCAGGGCGCAGGTCTTGCCCAGGCCCCGGCCCTTCAGGAACGACGTCGGGTAGAGCATCTCCTGCATGCCCGGCCCGCCGCGCGGGCCCTCGTAGCGGATGACGACGACGTCGCCCGCCTTGACCTGCTTGGTCAGGATCTTCTCGACCGCCTCGTCCTGCGACTCGCAGACCACCGCCGGCCCCTCGAAGGTCCAGATCGACTCGTCGACGCCGGCCGTCTTGACCACGCAGCCGTCCTCGGCGATGTTGCCGCGCAGCACGGCCAGCCCGCCGTCCTTGCTGTACGCGTGCTGGACGGAGCGGATGCAGCCGTTCTCGGCGTCCAGGTCCAGGGAGTCCCAGCGCTCGGACTGGGAGAAGGCGGTGGCGGAGCGCTTGCAGCCGGGGGCGGCGTGCCACAGCTCCATGGCCTCCTCGGTGGCCGTGCCGGAGCGGGCGTCCCACTTGGCCAGCCAGTCCTCCAGGTTGGTGGAGTGGACCGTCGTGACGTCCTTGTTCAGCAGCCCGCCGCGGTGCAGTTCACCGAGGATGGCGGGGATGCCGCCGGCGCGGTGCACGTCCTCCATGTAGTACGTGCCGCCCGGGGCGACGTTCGGGGCGACCTTGGCCAGGCAGGGCACGCGCCGGGAGACCTCGTCGATGTCCTTGAGGTCGTAGTCCAGGCCCGCCTCCTGCGCCGCGGCCAGCAGGTGCAGGATCGTGTTCGTGGAGCCGCCCATGGCGATGTCGAGGGCCATGGCGTTCTCGAAGGCCTGGCGGGTGGCGATGTTGCGGGGCAGGACGGACTCGTCGCCGCCTTCGTAGTAGCGCTTGGTGATCTCCACGACCGTGCGGCCGGCCTCCTCGTAGAGGGCGCGGCGGGCGGTGTGCGTGGCGAGGACGGAGCCGTTGCCGGGCAGGGCCAGGCCGATGGCCTCGGCGAGGCAGTTCATGGAGTTGGCGGTGAACATGCCGGAACACGAGCCGCAGGTCGGGCAGGCGTTCTCCTCGATGCGCAGGACGTCGGCGTCGGAGACGTTCTCGTTCGAGGCGTCGACCATGGCGTCGATCAGGTCCAGCTTGCGCACCGTGCCGTCGACCAGGGTGGCCTGGCCGGCCTCCATCGGGCCGCCGGAGACGAAGACCACGGGGATGTTCAGGCGCATCGCGGCCATCAGCATGCCGGGGGTGATCTTGTCGCAGTTGGAGATGCAGATCAGGGCGTCGGCGCAGTGCGCCTCGACCATGTACTCCACGCTGTCCGCGATCAGGTCGCGGGAGGGGAGGGAGTAGAGCATGCCGGCGTGGCCCATGGCGATGCCGTCGTCCACCGCGATGGTGTTGAACTCGCGGGGCACGGCGCCGGCCGCGCGGATGGCGTCGGAGACGATCCGGCCGACCGGGGCGAGGTGGGTGTGACCGGGCACGAACTCGGTGAAGGAGTTGGCCACCGCGACGATCGGCTTGCCGATGTCCTCGCTCGCTACGCCCGAGGCGCGCATCAGGGCGCGCGCGCCCGCCATGTTGCGGCCGTGGGTGACGGTGCGGGACCTCAGCTCGGGCATCGGGTCTACTCCCCATGATCCATGGATGCGGATAAGGCTCACGTACGAGGCTACGCCTCATGCCTGCCATGCGGACACCTTGTCCGCATGGCGGGACGTGGGGGTCATTCCTCGGTCAGGTACCGCTGGAGGGTCGGGGCCACCAGGGTCACGATCTCCTCCGGCTCCGCGCTGGCCAGCGGCTCGACCTGGACGACGTAGCGCAGCAGCGCGATGCCGATCATGTGGGAGGCGGCCAGCTCGGCGCGGAAGGTGGGGTCGGGCACGTCGAGGTCGGCGGCGACCCGCGACAGCACGCGGCGCAGCACCAGGCCGCGCAGCACCTTGGCGGCGGCCTCGTGGGTGAGCGCCGAGCGGATGACGGCGAGGAGCGGGGCCCGGGTGGCCGGGTTCTCCCAGACGCCGAGGAAGTAGCGGGCCAGGCGCTCGCCGATGCCGTCGGGGCCCTCGCCCAGGAGGGCGGGGACGACCAGGGCGGGCTCCATCGTGACCTCGATCGCGGCGGCGAACAGGTCGTCCTTGGAGCCGAAGTAGTGGTGGACCAGGGCGGGGTCCACCCCGGCGGCCTTGGCGACGCCGCGGACGGAGGTCTTGTCGTAGCCGCGCTCGGCGAAGACCTGGCGGGCGGCGAGGCGGATCCGTTCCTGGGTGCTGGGGCCGTCGTCGGCCTCGTCCCGGGGCGGGCGGCCGGGACCGCGGCGGCGGCGCGGCGGCGACTGGTCGGACGGCTGGCCGGACGACCGGTCCGACGGCTGGCCCGACGACCGGCCCGACGACCGGCCCGACGACCGGTCCGACGGTGCCGCGGGCGCGGGCCGGTCCGGGGCCGGACCGGAGGCGGCGCCCCGAGCGGGGCCGGCAGCGGGACCGGGCACCGGTTCCTGGGCGGGGGCCGGGGCGGGCGTCATCGGCGCCGCGCCGGGTCCGTCGCGCCGGTCGAGGCCAGGTGCAGCCGGGTGAAGGCGAGCGCCTCGGCGAGGTCGGCCTCGCGCTCGGCCGACGACATGGCCCGGCGGGTGTTGACCTCCAGGACGATGTGCCCGTCGAAGCCGTTGCGGGCGAGGCGCTCCAGCAGCTCGGCGCACGGCTGGGTGCCGCGGCCCGGCACGAGGTGCTCGTCCTTGCCCGAACCGCTGCCGTCGGCGAGGTGGACGTGCGCGAGGCGGTCGCCCATGCGGTCGATCATGGCGGTGGCGTCGGTCCGGGCGGTCGCGGTGTGCGACAGGTCGACCGTGTAGTGCCGGTAGTCGTCCTTGGTGACGTCCCACTCGGGCGCGTACGCGAGCATCTCGCGGTCGCGGTAGCGCCAGGGGTACATGTTCTCCACGGCGAACCGCACGTCGGTCTCCTCGGCCATCCGCCAGATCCCGCTGACGAACTCGCGGCCGTACTGGCGCTGCCAGCGGAACGGCGGGTGGACGACGACGGTGGACGCGCCGAGCCGTTCGGCGGCCGACCGGGCCCGCTGCAGCTTGGTCCACGGATCGGTGGACCACACCCGCTGGGTGATCAGCAGGCACGGGGCGTGGATGGCGAGGACGGGCACGCCGTGCTGGTCGGACAGCCGGCGCAGGGCGTCGACGTCCTGGCTGACGGGGTCGTTCCAGACCATGACCTCGACGCCGTCGTAGCCGAGGCGCGCGGCGGTCTCGAAGGCCGTCGCCGTGGACTCCGGATAGACGGAGGCGGTGGACAGGGCGACCTTCGCGTCCGGGATGCGCACCACTGGTTCTGCCACGGGGACAGCGTACGGGGCGGCTGTTCGGGCCGCCGGTAGTGGTCGCGGGTAGGGTCGCGGGTAGGGGTCCCGGGAAGACGGGCCCCACCCGGCGCCCCCCGCGGCGGCCGGTGAGCGGGCCGCGCCGCGCGGCCCCCGCTCAGGCCGCCGGCACCGGCAGGTGGTCCAGGTGGCGCAGGATGACGCCCTCGCGCAGCGCCCACGGGCAGATCTCCACGTCGTCCACGCCGAACAGGTCCATCGCGCCCTCCGCGACCAGCGCGCCGGCCAGCAGCTGCGGGGCCCGGCCCGCGGAGACGCCGGGCAGGGTGCAGCGGTCGGCGACCGTCATCGTGGACAACCGGGGCACCCAGTCCTCCAGCGCCTTGCGGCTCAGGGTCCGCGGCACGTACAGGCCCTCGGCGGAGCGGGCGGCGCCCGCGATCCGGGCCAGCTGCTTGAAGGTCTTGGACGTGGCGACCACGTGGTCGGGTGCGCCGAGCCGGGTGATCTCGCCGACCGCCCGGGCGATCTGCGCCCGCGCGTGCCGGCGCAGGGCCCGGACGTCGTCCGGCTGCGGCGGGTCGCCGGGCAGCCAGCCCGCGGTCAGCCGGCCGGCGCCCAGCGGCAGCGACACCGCGGCGTCCGGCTGCTCGTCCATGCCGTACGCGATCTCCAGCGAACCGCCGCCGATGTCGAGGACCAGCAGCTTGCCCGCCGACCAGCCGAACCAGCGGCGTACGGCCAGGAACGTCAGCCGCGCCTCGTCCTCGCCGCTGAGCACCTGCAGGTCCACGCCGGTCTCGCTGCGGACCCGCTCCAGCACCTCGTCGGCGTTGGTGGCCTCGCGCACCGCCGAGGTGGCGAACGGCAGCACGTCCTCGCAGCCCTTGTCCTCGGCCGCCTGCACGGCGCCCGCGATGACCGACACCAGCCGCTCGACGCCCTCGGGGCCGACCGCGCCGTGCTCGTCGAGGAGCTCCGCCAGGCGCAGTTCCACCTTGTGCGAGTGCGCGGGCAGCGGGCGCGCACCGGGGTGCGCGTCCATCACCAGCAGGTGGACCGTGTTCGAACCCACGTCAAGGACACCGAGTCTCATGTGCGAAACGCTACTGGCACGGACGCGGACGGGTGACGTGAGGGGCGCTTACGCTTGGGTTTGTGCCAGACAAGAAGAAGGCCAAGAGCAAGAAGTCCGCCGGGACCGCCTTCCGCGGCGAGCCCGACGAGAAGGGCCTGGACTTCCCGCGGGCCTGGGTGGAGTTCCCCGACCCGGCCGACGACGAGCAGGTCTTCCGCTGCGACCTGACCTGGCTCACCTCCCGCTGGACCTGCATCTTCGGCCAGGGCTGCCAGGGCATCCGCGAGGGCCGCGCCGACGACGGCTGCTGCACGCTCGGCGCGCACTTCTCCGACGAGGACGACGAGGCGCGGGTGGCGGGGCACGTGGCCCGGCTGACGCCGGAGCTGTGGCAGTTCCACGACGTCGGCACCGCCTCCGGCTGGACGCAGCTCGACGACGACGGGGAGAAGCAGACCCGCCGCTGGCAGGGCTCGTGCATCTTCCAGAACCGGCCCGGCTTCGCCGGTGGCGCCGGCTGCTCGCTGCACATCCTGGCCCTGAAGGAGGGGCGCGAGCCCCTGGAGACCAAGCCGGACGTGTGCTGGCAGCTGCCGATCCGGCGTACGTACGACTGGATCGACCGGCCCGACGACACCCGGGTGCTGCAGGTCTCCATCGGCGAGTACGACCGGCGCGGCTGGGGTCCGGGCGGTCACGACCTGCACTGGTGGTGCACCTCGGCGACCTCCGCGCACGGGGCCGGCGAGCCGGTCTACGTCTCGTACCGGGCGGAGCTGACCGAGCTGATGGGCAAGGAGGGCTACGACGCCCTGGTCGAGCTGTGCGAGGCCCGGCTGGCCTCGCTGCTGCCGATGGCCCCGCACCCGGCCGACCCGCCGAAGCCGGCCTGAGCCGAAGCCGGCCTGAGCCGAAGCCGGCCTGAGCCGCGGCCGGCCTGAGCCGCGGCCGCCCCGGGCGTCGTCGTCAGCCGGCCGGGGCGGTGGGCGGGTCGGAGGGTGCGGTGCCGTCCGTGGGGCCGGGCTCCGGGGCCGGAGTGGTCGGCGTGGGCGTCGGGGTGGGCGTCGGGGTGGGGGTCGGCGTCGGGGTGGGCGTGGGCTCCGGCGGGCTCGGGGTGGGCGTCGGACCGGTGCTCGGCGACCCGGTCACGGGCGGCGTCGGCTGCGGCGTGGGGCCCGGCGGGGGCCCGGTCTGCCGGCCCGTGCCGCGTACGGAGATCACCGCGCCGGAGGGCTCCACCCCGACGCGGGCGGTCCATGGGCCGACCGGCTGGGCGGCGGGGTCCACGGTGATCCGCAGGGTGACCGATTCTCCGGGGAGCAGCCGTCCCGAGGCCTGACTGGCGTGCAGCCACGACGCGTCGGACCACAGGTGCCAGTCGACGGGGGCGCCGCCGGAGGCGGTGAGCGTCAAGAACGTGGTCCCGCCGCGCGAACCCGCCGTCACCGTGATCCGGCCGGGACCGGTGGTGGGCGGCGGGGAGCCGGGCGGGGGCGTCGGCGCCCCGGTGCTGAGGATCTCCACCGAGACGTCGGTGACCGCGCCGCCCGTGCCGAAGGTGGGCTCGGCCCCGCTGCGGGCGGCGTTGCCGGCGTTCTCGTAGGCGGTGAAGGGGCGGCCGTCGGAGTGGGTGGCCGGCGACTCGGACTCGCTGGCGGAGATCCGGGTGTGCCCGGGGCCGGTGTGCTCCTCGGTGTGGGGAGCGCCGCGGTACGCCGCCCACAGCGCGAGGACGGGGGCGGCGACGACGGTGGCGACCACGGTGGTGGTCACCGCGCGGGCCCGCAGCCGGTCGCGGCGGGCGGCGCGGTCGCGCGGGTCCATGGGGAAACCGGCGCGGTCGAAGCGGGGGCGCGCGGCCCGGCCGCGCGGGCGCCCGGCGCGCACCATCGCGGCGTGGACGGCCCGGCGGGGGGCGGCGACCAGCGGCAGGGCGGCGGTGTCGGTGGTCCCCGAGCCGGGCCAGGGGGCGCGGGCGCCGACGCGTTCGGCGACGCGGCGGCAGCGCGGGCAGTCGTCGACGTGGCGCACGAGCTCGGCGCGCAGGGTGGTGGACAGCAGCAGCTGGCTGTCGCCGGTGAGGCGGGAGACGGCGGGGCAGCCACCGGTCTCGACCACGGCGAGGGCGGCCCGGGTGCGCTCGACCTCGCAGGCGGCACCGGAGAGCAGTTCGCGGGCGTTGGCGGGGGCGGTGCCGAGGACGGCGGCCAGTTCGGGCACGGCGAGGCGGTGCCGGACGGCGAGTTCGAGGGCCTCGCGCTGCTCGGGGGTGGTCCCGGCGGCCTCGGGCCAGGCGAGCCGGGCCAGCTCGGTGCGGCGGTAGGCGTAGACGTCGAGCGCGGGGGCCGCGGCGGGTGCGGGGACAGGGGCGGCGGGGGCCGGGGGCGGGGCCGGGGCGGCTCCGGAGACCGGCAGCTCCCCGGAGACGGGGAGCGCCCCGGAGAGAGGGGGCGCACCCGCAGGGGCATGATGTGCGCCCCTGCGCTCCGGCGTACGCCGGACGCTGTGCGCGGCCCTGCCCTGCCGCTGCTCGGCGAGCGTGCGCAGACAGGCCCAGCGGGCGAGCGCGTACAGCCACGCGCGGCGGTCCGTCTCGTCCGGACACCGGCCGGGGTTGCGCTCGGCCACGGCCAGGACCTCGCCGAGCACGCTCGTGGCGGTGTCGTGGTCGCACAGGACCGAGAGGCAGTACGTGAACAGGCCGTCCAGATAGGGCTCGTGCCGGAAGGGGGGCGGCTGTTCCTCCTCGGGGGGCGTGCGCCCGTGCGCCCGGTGTGCGCCGGTGCGCGAAGCGGGGCGGGCCTGATTGCTGCTGCTCACCCGGCGAAGGTAGGGGTCGTGCGGGTGAGCGTCCGGAAGCCTTCAGCAGTTTTAACCCTTACGGGTGAAGAGATCGCACGAAGGGGGACAGCGGCCCTGACGCGGGGGCCCCGCGGGGGCCGCCGGCGTGGCCCGGCGCGACCGCCGTCGGGCCCCGGGGCGACCGCCGTCGGGCCCCGGGGCGACCGCCGTCGGCGGCGCTGTCGGTGGCGGCCGATACGGTGGGCCGCATGGCTGCTGCCCGTACCTCCCGTTCGTCCGCCAAGGACCGGCCGTCCTACCGCTGCACCGAGTGCGGCTGGACCACCGCCAAGTGGCTCGGCCGCTGTCCCGAGTGCCAGGCCTGGGGCACCGTCGAGGAGCAGGGCGCGCCCGCCGTGCGCACCACGGCGGCCGGTCGGGTCTCCACGGCCGCGCTGCCGATCGGCCAGGTCGACGGCCGGCAGGCCGCGGCGCGCTCGACCGGGGTCGACGAGCTGGACCGGGTGCTCGGCGGCGGACTCGTGCCGGGCGCGGTGGTGCTGCTGGCGGGCGAGCCGGGCGTCGGCAAGTCCACGCTGCTGCTGGACGTGGCGGCCAAGGCGGCGAGCGGGGAGCACCGCACCCTGTACGTGACCGGCGAGGAGTCGGCCAGCCAGGTGCGCCTGCGGGCGGACCGGATCAACGCGATCAGCGACCACCTCTACCTGGCGGCCGAGACCGACCTGTCGGCGGTGCTCGGGCACCTCGACGCGGTCAAGCCGTCGCTGCTGGTCCTGGACTCGGTGCAGACGGTCGCCTCGCCCGAGATCGACGGCGCGCCGGGCGGCATGGCCCAGGTGCGCGAGGTGGCCGGCGCGCTGATCCGCGCCTCCAAGGAGCGCGGCATGTCCACGCTGCTGGTGGGACATGTGACGAAGGACGGCGCGATCGCCGGTCCGCGGCTGCTGGAGCACCTGGTGGACGTGGTGCTCCACTTCGAGGGCGACCGGCACGCGCGGCTGCGGCTGGTGCGCGGGGTGAAGAACCGGTACGGCGCCACGGACGAGGTGGGCTGCTTCGAGCTGCACGACGAGGGGATCACGGGACTCGCCGACCCGTCGGGCCTGTTCCTGACCCGGCGGGCCGAGCCGGTGCCGGGCACGTGCCTGACGGTGACGCTGGAGGGCCGGCGGCCGCTGGTGGCCGAGGTGCAGGCGCTGACCGTGGACTCGCAGATCCCCTCGCCCCGGCGGACGACGTCCGGGCTGGAGACGTCCCGGGTGTCGATGATGCTGGCCGTGCTGGAGCAGCGGGGCCGGATCAGCGCGCTGGGCAAGCGGGACATCTACTCGGCGACCGTGGGCGGCGTGAAGCTGTCGGAGCCGGCCGCGGACCTGGCCGTCGCGCTGGCCCTGGCCTCGGCGGCGTCGGACACCCCGCTGCCGAAGAACCTGGTGGCCATCGGCGAGGTGGGGCTGGCGGGCGAGGTCCGCCGGGTCACCGGCGTCCAGCGGCGGCTGGCCGAGGCCCACCGGCTGGGCTTCACCCACGCCCTGGTCCCGGGCGACCCCGGCAAGGTCCCGCCGGGCATGAAGGTGCTGGAGGTGGCCGACATGACGGACGCCCTGCGCGTCCTGCCGCGCTCACGCCGGGCCGCCTCCAAGCCCCCGTCCGAGTCCTGACGGGCCCGCGCCGCGCGCGGCCTTTCGCGGGGCGCTGGGGGAAGCCCCGGCAGCGGCTGGGGTTGCGCCGGTAGACTTTGGGCTGGTCCGCCCGGCCCCGGCCCGGCGGCGCAACCCGCGACCGGAGGAGTGCAGTGGCAGCCAAGGACGGGGCAGCAGCACCCGGAAAGTCCGGCGCGAGCGCCAAGCACGAGGCACTGATGCGTGCCTCGCTGTCGGCCGTTGCCCCTGGTCAGCCGCTGCGCGACGGTCTGGAGCGGATCGTCCGCGGCAACACCGGCGGCCTGATCGTCCTCGGCATGGACAAGACGGTCGAGGCCATGTGCACCGGCGGCTTCGTCCTCGACGTGGAGTTCACCGCGACCCGGCTGCGCGAGCTGTGCAAGCTCGACGGGGCGGTGGTGCTCGACAAGGACATCAGCAAGATCCTGCGGGCCGGCGTCCAGCTGGTGCCCGACGCGTCGCTGCCCACCGAGGAGACCGGCACCCGCCACCGCACCGCCGACCGCGTGTCGAAGCAGTGCGGTTTCCCCGTCGTCTCCGTGTCCCAGTCCATGCGGCTGATCGCCCTCTACGTCGACGGCGAGCGGCGCGTGCTGGAGGAGTCCGGGGCGATCCTGTCCCGGGCGAACCAGGCGCTGGCCACCCTGGAGCGGTACAAGCTCCGCCTGGACGAGGTGGCCGGCACCCTGTCCGCCCTGGAGATCGAGGACCTGGTCACCGTCCGCGACGTCACCGCCGTCGCGCAGCGACTGGAAATGGTCCGCCGGATCGCGACCGAGATCGCCGAGTACGTCGTGGAGCTCGGCACGGACGGCCGGCTGCTCTCGCTCCAGCTGGACGAGCTCACGGTCGGCATCGAGCAGGAGCGCGAACTGGTCATCCGCGACTACGTCCCGGAGCCCACGGCGAAGCGTTCCCGCACCGTCGACGAGGCCCTGGCCGAGCTGGACTCCCTCACCCACGCCGAGCTGCTGGAGCTGCCGATCGTGGCCCGGGCGCTCGGCTACACCGGCTCCCCGGAGACCCTGGACTCGGCGATCTCGCCGCGCGGCTACCGGCTGCTGGCGAAGGTCCCGCGGCTGCCCGGCGCGATCATCGAGCGGCTGGTGGAGCACTTCGGCGGACTGCAGAAGCTGCTGGCCGCCAGTGTGGACGACCTCCAGACGGTCGACGGCGTCGGCGAGGCCCGCGCCCGCAGCGTCCGCGAGGGCCTGTCGCGACTCGCCGAGTCCTCCATCCTCGAACGCTACGTCTGAGCGCCGCCGCAGCCGCCGGACCCTCCGCGCCCTGCCCCGGGGCCGCCCCGGGGCGCTGCGCTCAGTCCTGCTTCAGTACGAACGAGGTGCGTGCCACCGGCATGCCCGGAGCCTTGACCTCGACCACGTAGGTGTCGGGTGCGGCGCTGCCCTGCGGCGGGCTCTGGCACTGGCCGGCCGCGCTGAACGAGCGGTCCCACTCCAGGGGTTGGGCGGTCCGGCTCTGCGCGGGCAGCCGGTAGAAGACGTTGCCCGCGCCGCTCGGGCAGTGGTCGGAGGACCACACCGCCTTGTTGCCGCTGGCCTGAAGGATCGTCACGACGGCCTGCCTGGGGCCGAGATCGGCCTTGCAGGTGGTGCCGGAGACGTTGCGGGTGATCAGCTCCAGCCGGGGGCGCTCGCCGGGCGCGTACTCGTTCTTGAGGCTGCGGACCTCCCACTGGAGGGCGTTCGGCGCGCAGGTGGGCAGCGGGGAGTCGGCCGGGACCTGGCCGCCGCCGGAGCCGGAGCCCGTGGCGGAGTGGGCGCCCTGGTCGCCGTTCTTGCCGGAGCCGCCCGCGGCCGCCCCCGGGTCCGTACCGCCCGCGCCCGAACCGGAGCCGGCGCTGCCGGAGCCCGTGCCGCCGCCCGACTCGTCGCGCCCGCCCGGGGCTTGGGTGATGGCGGGTCCGGTGCCGGGCGCGCCGGGGGTGATGGAGGCGACGGGATCGGGGCCGCCCTGCCCCTTGCCGTTCGTGGATCCGGTGCCGCCCCCACCGGAACTGACGGCCCATACGGCGAGCAGTGCCAGGAGCGCCACGACGGAAGCCAGCACCGCCCTCCGTCGCCAGTAGATGGAGGAGGGGAGTGGCCCGACCGGATTGCGCAGAGATCCCACGCAGGGAACTTTACGAGAATCCGGAGGCCGATCCGCGCCCTACATGCCGCCGCACACGGCGAGTTCTGCCGATGATCATCTCGCTTGGGCGTGTCGGGGACCAGATTCGGCCAACCGTGGCATGAAGCCGATCATCCACTTTGAGTACTGTCGGTCACCATGGACAGTTCGGACCTCTACCGCGACATCACCGGTGCCGCCCACTCCACCCCCGGCTGGCTGCAGACGGCCGTCGCATGGTGGACCTCCGCCGGGATCGTCCTCTTCGGCGTGCTCTTCGTCGCCGTCTGGTGGCGGGCGCGCGGCGAGGAGCCGCGCCGGGTCGCCGTCGCCGTGCTCGCGCCCCTGGCCACGGCGGTCGCGTACGTCGTGTCGGAGGTGGTGAAGTCCACCGTGGACGAGGAACGGCCGTGCCGGGCCGTCGCGGGCGCCGCCGCCTCGCTGATCCCCTGTCCCCCGTACGGCGACTGGTCGTTCCCGAGCAACCACTCGGCCATCGCCGGCGCCGCCGCCCTCGCCCTCGCCATGGCCTCGCGCCGGCTCGGCCTGCTGACGGTGCCGCTGGCGCTGCTGATGGCCTTCTCCCGGGTGTTCCTCGGCGTCCACTACCCCCACGACGTGGCGATGGGACTGCTCCTGGGCGGTTCCGTGGCCCCGCTGGTGGTCCTGGCGCTGACCGGCCCGGCCGCTACGGTCGTCCGCGCGATGCGCGCCGGCGGCGCCCGTGCCGCTGTCTGGTTCGCCGGGCCGGGCCCGGCGAACCAGGGCTGATCCGTGCCAGGATGCGTCTGTCATGACTGCTTCCGCATCCGCCCCCGCCGCCGCGTCCTCCGCCTCCCCCTCCCCCGCCTCCGCGTCCTCCGGCGCGGCCGGTCCGGGTCCGGGCCTGCCGGACGCCGCCGGCGCCCGCGCCCTGCACTCCCCCGTGATCGCCTGGTTCGAGGAGAACGCCCGCGACCTGCCGTGGCGCCGTCCCGAGGCGGGCGCGTGGGGGGTCATGGTCAGCGAGTTCATGCTCCAGCAGACCCCGGTCAGCCGGGTCCTGCCGGTCTACGAGCAGTGGCTCGCCCGCTGGCCCCGGCCCGCCGACCTGGCCGCCGAGGCACCCGGCGAGGCCGTCCGCGCCTGGGGCCGGCTCGGCTACCCGCGCCGGGCCCTGCGCCTGCACGGTGCGGCCGTGGCCATAACGGAGCGGCACGGCGGCGACGTACCGCGCGAGCACGCCCAGCTGCTCGCCCTGCCCGGCATCGGCGAGTACACGGCCGCCGCGGTGGCCTCGTTCGCGTACGGCCAGCGGCACCCGGTCCTGGACACCAACGTCCGGCGCGTCTTCGCCCGGACCGCGACCGGCGTGGAGTACCCGCCGAACGCCACCACCGCCGCCGAACGCCGCCTGGCCCGGGCCCTGCTGCCCGCCGACGACGAGACGGCGGCCCGCTGGGCGGCGGCCTCGATGGAGCTGGGCGCGCTGGTGTGCACGGCCAAGAACCCCGACTGCGCCCGCTGCCCCGTGGCGGGCCTGTGCGCGTGGCGGCTGGCCGGCAAGCCGGCCCACGACGGGCCGCCGCGGCGCGGGCAGACGTACGCCGGCACCGACCGGCAGGTGCGCGGCAAGCTGCTGGCGGTGCTGCGCGAGGCGACCGGCCCGGTGCCCCAGGCGATGCTCGACGCGGTGTGGAACGACCCGGTGCAGCGGGCCCGCGCCCTGGACGGACTGGTCTGCGACGGCCTCGTGGAGCCGCTCGCCGACGGGTTCTACCGGCTGCCGCTCACGTGATCGCCCAGGGTCCCCCGACATGAACGCGACGTGATCGAAAACTGACGCACAGGTTCCGCTTCTACCGGGGAAACCGCAGCTCACAGGCGTTGTTACACAACCTATGGGTGTCCGTGCGCCCATCGAGGTCTGGCTCGCACAGCCTCGTGACAACCCCTCCGTACCTTCGGATCCGTCAGAACGGGACAGGACACGGAGGGCGGTCTGAGATGGCGCACGGCGAGGTACTCGAATTCGAAGAGTACGTCCGCACCCGGCAGGACGCCCTGCTGCGCAGCGCCCGCCGCCTGGTCCCGGACCCGACCGACGCGCAGGACCTGCTCCAGACCGCGCTGGTGCGCACGTACGGCCGCTGGGACGGCATCGCCGACAAGTCCCTCGCCGACGCCTACCTGCGCCGCGTCATGATCAACACCCGGACCGAGTGGTGGCGCGCCCGCAAGCTGGAGGAGGTCCCCACCGAGCAGCTCCCGGACGCCAGCATCGAGGACGGCACCGAGCAGCGGGCCGACCGCGCCCTGCTGATGGACATCCTCAAGGTGCTCGCGCCCAAGCAGCGCAGCGTGGTGGTGCTGCGACACTGGGAGCAGATGAGCACCGAGGAGACGGCCGCGGCGCTCGGGATGTCGGCGGGAACCGTGAAGAGCACTCTGCACCGCGCCCTGGCCCGGCTCCGGCAGGAGCTGGAGAGCCGGGACCTGGACCTGCGCGCCCTGGAGCGCGGTGACCGCAGCCTGCAGCACGAGGGGCGGGAGCGGTGCGCGGCCTGAACGGCAGAGGTTCGCTGGTACTGATGTCGGCGGGGACGGTCGTCCTCGTCGGCACTGTGCTGTTCGTGGTCGGGTGCTCCGACGGCGGTACGGGACTGCGCGACGGCGGGCCGGCCCGCACCGACCAGGTCGCCAAGACGGCCCCGCCCCCGACGGACGGCCGGCCCACCCCCTCGCCCTCCGGCCTGAAGAAGATCGACCCGGTGGCCCTCATCAAGGCGGACCCCAAGGTCAGCTCGGCCGTCAAGCGCGACCTCAAGCCCTGCACGGGCAAGGAGTACCCGATCGACGTCAGCTACGGGAAGGTCACCGGCAGCCCGGTGGTCGACGTCGTCGTCAACGTCCTGTCCTGCGCCGACGCCGTCGGGCTCGGCTCGTACGTGTACCGCGAGGACAGCGGCAAGTACGAGAATGTCTTCTCGGACGAGCAGCCGCCCGTCTACGCCGAGATCGACCGCGGCGACCTGGTGGTCACCAAGCCCGTGTACGGCAAGACCGACGCGCTGGCCTACCCCTCGGGGGAGGACGTGATCACCTACCGGTGGAACGGGGAGAAGTTCCTGGAGCACGACCGCGTGCACACCGAGTACAGCAACGTGGTCGACGGCGGCAGCCAGCCGGCCCCGGCCGCGACGGCGAAGAACTGACGAAGACCCGACGAAGAGCTGACGAAGAGCTGGAGGCGAGGCTTTCCGCATGGCCGAGACCCATGTCCTGTTCGTGGAGGACGACGACGTCATCCGCGAGGCCACGACCCTGGCGCTGGAGCGCGACGGGTTCGTGGTCACCGCCATGCCCGACGGGCTGTCGGGCCTGGAGTCGTTCCGGGCCCACCGGCCCGACATCGCGCTGCTCGACGTGATGGTCCCCGGCATGGACGGGGTCAGCCTGTGCCGCCGCATCCGTGACGAGTCGACCGTGCCGGTGATCATGCTGTCGGCCCGCGCCGACTCCATCGACGTGGTCCTCGGCCTGGAGGCCGGCGCCGACGACTACGTCACCAAGCCGTTCGACGGCTCCGTACTGGTCGCCCGGATCCGCGCGGTGCTGCGCCGCTTCGGCCACGCGGGCGGCCCGGGCAACGGCGCCGCCGCCGAGGACAACGGCTCCCCCGAGCGCGGCGTGCTGTCGTTCGGCGACCTGGAGGTCGACACCGAGGGCATGGAGGTCCGCAGGGCCGGCGCCCCGGTGGCCCTGACCCCGACCGAGATGCGGCTGCTGCTGGAGTTCTCCTCCGCCCCCGGCACGGTCCTGTCCCGCGACCGGCTGCTGGAGCGGGTCTGGGACTACGACTGGGGCGGTGACACCCGCGTCGTGGACGTCCACGTCCAGCGGCTGCGCACCAAGATCGGCCAGGACCGGATCGAGACGGTCCGGGGCTTCGGATACAAGCTCAAGGCATGAAGCGGTTCACCCTGCGCACGGGGATCCGCTGGAAGATCACCATCGCCATCGCCGCCGTGGGCGCGCTCATCACCCTCGCACTGAGCCTGGTGGTGCACAGCGCGGCCCGGGTCTCGATGCTGGAGAGCGCCCGCGAGACCCAGCTGGACCGGGTCCAGTACATCTCCCGCAACGCCGAGGCCGGCCGCAAGCCGCCCATGGGTGCCAAGCTCAACGACCCCGAACTGCCGCAGGAGCTGCGGGACAAGGCCCGCTCGGGCCGGCGCGGCACCTACGTGCAGGAGAAGCCGCGGGGGCTGCCCGAGGTGTGGGCGGCGGTGCCGCTCGGCAACGGGCAGGTGCTGTCGCTGCACAGCCAGTTCCGCGAGAGCGCCAACATGATGCGCGACCTGGACCGGGCCCTGGCGATCGGCTCGCTCGCCGTCGTCATCGGCGGCTCGGCGCTCGGCGTGCTCATCGGCGGCCAGATCTCGCGCCGGCTGCGCCAGGCCGCCGCCGCGGCCGGGAAGGTGGCCCTCGGCGACCCCGACGTCCGGGTGCGGGACGCCGTGGGCGGCGTCGTGCGCGACGAGACCGACGACCTGGCGCGGGCCGTGGACGCCATGGCCGACGCGCTCCAGCAGCGACTGGAGGCCGAGCGCCGGGTCACCGCCGACATCGCGCACGAGCTGCGCACCCCCGTCACCGGCCTGCTGACCGCCGCCGAACTGCTGCCGCCCGGCCGGCCGACCGAGCTGGTGCGCGACCGGGCGCAGGCGATGCGGGTCCTGGTCGAGGACGTGCTGGAGGTGGCCCGGCTGGACAGCGCCTCGGAGCGGGCCGAGCTGCAGGACGTGGCGCTGGGCGAGTTCGTGGCCCGCAGGGTGTCGGCGCTGATGCCGGAGGCGTCCGTACGGATCGTCGCCGACGAGATCGTCAGCACCGACCCGCGCCGGCTGGAGCGGATCCTGGGCAACCTCCTGGCCAACGCCGGCCGTTACGGCAAGCCGCCGGTGCAGGTGGACGTGGAGGGCCGGGTCGTACGGGTCCGCGACCACGGCCCGGGCTTCCCCGAGGCCCTGCTGCGCGAGGGCCCGAGCCGCTTCCGCACGGGCTCCACCGACCGCGCCGGGGTGGGCCACGGCCTGGGCCTGACCATCGCCGAGGGACAGGCCCGCGTCCTGGGCGCCCGCCTGACGTTCCGCAACGTCGCCGGCCCCGGCGGCACGGACCGCGAGGGCGCGGCCGCGGGCGCGGTGGCGGTCCTGTGGCTCCCCGAACACGCGCCGACGACGACGGGCAGCTTCCCGGTGATCGGGGTTCCCTGACGGGGGTGCGGGGGGGCGCCGGACGGCAGCGGGGGACGCGAGGGGCCACGGGCCGTTCGCACGGCACGGCCGATGTCTTAGCATCCGTGCCATGACTGACGGTACGGATCGCCCCCAGACCCCCCAGCAGAACGGCGGCTACGGCTACCCGCCGGGGCAGATACCCGGCGGCGGCTACGGCTACCCGCAGACCGGGCAGCCGGGGCCGTACCAGCCGCAGCCGGCCCCGGGCCCGGGCCAGTTCGGGGACCGGCCGGGCCCCTTCGGTGCGGAACCCGGGCAGTTCGGGGCGGAGCCGGGGCAGTTCGGGGCGGAGCCGGGCCAGTTCGCGGCGCAGCCGCAGCCGCAGCCCTTCGGCGCGCAGCCGGAGCCGGCCGCGTTCAGCCCGAGCCCGCAGCCGGACTGGCAGGCCCTGGCCGACGACAACGACCGCCGGCGCTCGCGGCGCAAGGCGATGATCGTCGCAGGCTCGGCGGTCGCCGTGGTGCTCGCGGTGGTCGGCGGCTACCTGGCCCTCGGCGGCGGCTCGCAGAAGGGTCCGGACAAGCCGAACACGGCGGCCTCCGGCTCGGCCTCCCCGAGCCCCTCGAAGTCCGAGGACAACTCCCCCACCGTGGGCGGCAACCCCAAGCTGCTGCGCGACCGCGGCAACGCCGGCCCGCCGGTGCACCTGGCGCTGTCCCAGGACGTCGACGTCTTCACGATGGACAACCGCGACGAGATCCGGCTCAAGGGCGGCCCGGAGTCGTACGCGCAGGGCCCGGAGCAGGCCGTCGACGTGACGAAGAGCTTCACCATCACCACCCGCGTCTACACGGTGGTGGACAACGGCTCGCGCATGGCGATCAGCCAGGGTGACGGGAACTCGTTCTCGTTCGAGCTCGGCTTCGAGGCGGGCGGCGGCAAGAAATCATGGGTCTTCCGGGTGCAGACCGGCGACCAGGGCGCCGCCGCGACCACCCAGCAGGTCGTCGCGGACGCGGGCGCCGACCCGGAGAGGAAGTGGGTCCAGCTGACCGGCACCTACGACGCCGGCACGAAGACGATCACCCTGTACGTGAACGACAAGCCGGCCGGTCAGGCGCAGGTCCCCGGCATCTGGGCGGGCCCGGGCCCGCTCCAGCTGGGCCGGGCCCGGCACCACGGGGTGTGGAGCGGCTCCTGGGTGGGGTCGATGGACCGCATCCGGTTCTGGGACAAGGTGCTGACCCCGCAGCAGGTGGCGACGCTGGACTCCGGCAAGCTCGACGCGCTGGGCAAGCCGACCCACGCCTGGCTGATCTGACGCCGGGGCGTCAGAGGCGGACGCCCGCCTTGCTCAGGAAGGCGACCGGGTTGACGGCCGAGCCGTAGTTCGGGGTCGTGCGGATCTCGAAGTGCAGGTGCGGGCCGGTGGAGTTGCCGGTGTTGCCGGACAGGCCGATCTGCTGCGCGGTGGTGACCTTCTGGCCGACCTTGACCTGGATCTTCGACAGGTGGGCGTACTGCGAGTACGTCTTGTCGGCGTGCTTGATCACGATGGCGTTGCCGTAGGCCGGGCCGTCACCTGCGCCGTTCCCGCCGGCCTTGACGACGACACCGCCGTGCACGGCCTTGACCGGGGTGCCGACCGGGACGGCGAAGTCCTGGCCGGAGTGCTTGTGGGACCACAGCGAGCCGCCCTTGCCGAAGGTGGCGGACAGCGTGTACTTGGCCAGCGGGGCGCCCCACACGGCCGACTTCCCGGCCGCGGTCCCGGCGGCGGACCCGGCGGCGGAGGCGGTCCCGGCGACGCCGAACGCGAGCGCGGCTCCGACACCGGTGGCGACGACGGCGGTGCGGATGCGGCGGGTGCGGGCGCTGCTCACGGACATGGGGGATCCTCCGGGGACGGTGCTCGGGTGGCGCCCCGAAGCGGGGCCCGTCTTTGGTAACCCGAGCCCGGCGGACTTCCCAAACCTCCCTTTTACTACCGAAGGTCGTAGCAGGGGGGTGTGTGGCCCACCTGGTTGACGGCTCCTTCCTGCGGTGACACCCCTACCGGCATATGCCGATGATCTACGAATTGAACTCGTAGGTCCGATTTGTTCTGTGCGGCTTGTCACCGCGCGAGGACCCCGGACCCCCCGCTTCCGGACCAAAGTCCCGCAACCCTCGCTACGCTCACGCGTCGTGGACGCATCGATGGTGGGGATCCGGCTCGCGTCGAGCACGCTGACGCCGCTGCTCAAGAAGTTGTTCCGCCCGCCCGGGGACGGGGCCGGCCTGGTGCACGAACCGGTCCGCCTGTCCTCCTACGTCTCCTGGACCGAGAAACGCGCCCTCGACCAGGCCGACCTGGACAAGCTCGCCACCACCTTGGTGGCCCGCGCGCTGGCCGCACCGGGCGAACGCCCGCTGCCCAAGGGTGAGGAGGCGGGGGTGGCCACCGCCCTGGCCGTCACCCTGCACGCGCTCGGCGACCTGACCATGACCGACGCCCAGGCCGTCGCCCTCGGCCCGGCCGCCTTCGCGGCGGCCCTGCGCGCCCAGGCGCCCGACCTCGGCCTGTCCCGGGACGCCGCGCTCTTCCACGAGCGGCTGCTGCAGACCGCCTGCCTGCACATCCTGACCTTCTTCACCCAGCGCTCCACGTTCGTCCCGGCCACCCTCGTCGACCAGTCCCGCCGGCTCGCCGAGGTCGCCGCCGCGCTGGACGACGTACGGGACCGGCTGCCCCGGCAGGACGCCCGGGACCTGGCCTTCGAGGCGGACTACCGGACGTACGTGGCCCGCCGGTACGGCACCCTCACCATCTACGGGCTCGACCTGGAGCCCGGCACCGAGCGCTGGCCCCTGGACACCGCCTACGTCAGCCTGGAGGTCACCGCACTGCCCTCCGGCGACCCGGCGGCCCCGCCCGCCCCCGACCTGCCGGCGCTCTGGCAGCGCGCCGTCCTGCCGCCCGCGCGGGCCTCCCGCGGCCCGCACCGGGGCCGCGTGATGCTGCGCGGCGAGGCCGGGTCCGGCAAGACCACCCTGATCCAGTACCTCGCGGTGACCGCCGCCCGCTCCGCGGACGCCCTCGTCCCCTTCGTCCTCCCGCTGCGCACCCTCACCCGCCAGGGCGAGCGGTTACCCACCCCCCGGGACTTCCTGGCCGCCGCGGGCTCGGCCCTGGCCGGCAGCCAGCCCGAGGGCTGGGAGTCACGGGTGCTGCGGGCGGGCCGGGCCATGGTGCTGGTCGACGGCATCGACGAGATCCCCGAGGCCGAACGGCCGGGCGCCCGCGCCTGGCTGGCCGAGCTGATCACCGCCTTCCCCGACAACGCCTGGCTGGTCACGTCCCGCCCCGCGGCCGTCCGGGCCGACTGGCTCCGCGGCGAGCAGTTCACCGAGACGACCCTGGCCCCCATGAACCGGGAGCACGTCCGCACCTTCATCGACCGCTGGCACGACGCCGCCGTCACCGGCGACCCCCGCCGCGACGCCGACCTCCCGCACCTGCGCGACCAGCTGCGCCAGGCCGTGCGCGGCAAGCCCGAGCTCGCCCGGCTGGCCACCAGCCCTCTGCTGTGCGGGCTGATCTGCGCCCTGCACCGCGAACGCCACGGCTTCCTGCCCTCGGGCCGCAAGGAGCTGTACACGGCCGCCCTGTCGATGCTGCTGCACCGCCGGGACCGCGAGCGGCGGGTACGGGCCCCCGAACTGGGCGAGGAGCCCCAGCTCCAGCTCCTCCAGCGCCTGGCGTACTGGCTGATCCGCAACGGGCGCACCGAGCTGGCCCGGGACCGGGCGGAGGAGCTGATCGCGGCCGCGCTGCCGGCCGTACCGGAGGCGGCCCGCACACTGGGCGACGCCCGCAGCGTCTGCCAGCACTTCCTGGAGCGGACCGGCCTGCTGCGCTCCCCCACCGAGGACACCGTGGAGTTCGTCCACCGCACCTTCCAGGACTTCCTCGGGGCCCGGGCCGCCCTGGACGAGGGCAGCACCGGGGAACTGGCCCGGCACGCCGACGACGACCAGTGGGAGGACGTCATCCGCATGGCGGTCGCCCAGGGCCGCCCCCGCGAACGCGGCGAGATCATGCGCGCCCTCCTGGACCAGGGCACGACCCGCTCGTCCCTGCTGGCCGTGGCCTGCCTGGAGTACGCGGCGGAGCTGGATCCGGGGCTGCGGAAGGAGGCCACGGCGGCCCTGGCGCGGCTGTGGCCGCCCGCCGATCCCGCCGCCGCCGAGCAGCTGGGCAACGCCGCCGGACCGCTGGTGCTCGACGTCCTGCCCCATCCGATGGCCGGCGACCACCGGACGGCCCGGCTGGCCATGTTCGCCGCCGCCGGGACCGGCTCCGAGCCCGCCGTGGACCACCTGTCCCGCTACGTCAGCCACCCCTCCGCGCAGGTGCGCGAGCAGCTGCCGCAGTTCTGGCCCCGCTTCGACACCGCCCTGTACGCCCGCGAGGTGCTCGCCCGGCTCGATCCACCGCCGGGGCGGCTGCGGCTGGTGTCCGACGCACAGCTCGCGCACCTGCCGGTGTTCGACCATCCGCCCGCCCTGCACGTCCTGGGGGACGTCACCGCGGCCGGCCTGACCGCGTTCGCGCGGCGGTACCCGGTGGCGGAGCTGGTCCTGTCCCGGCTGCCCCAGGTCGACGTGCTGGAGCTCCGCCGCTGCACCACCGTACGGAAGCTGACGCTGGACGCCTGGTCGGCACTGGAACAGGTCCAGGGCCTGGACGCCCTGACCGGGCTGACCGGGCTGCCCGTCGAAGAGGTGGAGCTCAACCTGATCAACCCGCTGCGCCTGGGACCGGTCCTGCGCAGCTGGTCGCGGCTGCGGGCGTTGCGGCTGCTCGGCCGGGCCGACTGGTCCGTCCACGACCTGCCGGACGGTGTGCGGGTGCTCGACCCCGGATACGCCTGGCGGCCGACCGGCCGGGCCGACTGGGAGGCCCTCGCCCGGCTCGGGCAGCTCCAGGAGCTGACCGTCAGCGTGGACGTCCTGGAGGCGCTGGCCGACCACGCCCGGCTGCCCGCGCTGAAGGTCCTGTGGCGCTACGAGGACGACTACGTCGCCCCGCGGGTCCTGGAGAAGCTGCGCACGGCCTTCCCCGGCGTCGAGCTGCGGATCGTGCCGCAGGCCTACGACATGTAGCCCGACGGCGGCTCCTGCGAGAACGGGGCGGCCCCGGGCCCGTGAGGTCCCGGGGCCGCCCCGTGGTGCGCCGCAGCCGTGCCGGCTCAGGCGCCCTTGCTCAGGTCCGGTCCCGGACCCGTCGCCTCGATCGGCGGGACGTCGGGCAGCGCCGACTTCTCCTCGCCGCGGAAGGTGAACTTGATGTTCTCGCCCTCACCCTCCGTGCCGACGACGACGATGTGACCCGGACGCAGCTCGCCGAAGAGGATCTTCTCCGAGAGCACGTCCTCGATCTCGCGCTGGATCGTGCGGCGCAGCGGGCGGGCGCCCAGGATCGGGTCGTAGCCGCGCTTGGCCAGCAGAAGCTTGGCCTCGCCGCTGAGCTCGATGCCCATGTCGCGGTCCTTGAGGCGCTCGTCCACCTTGGCGATCATCAGGTCGACGATCTGGATGATGTCTTCCTGCGACAGCTGGTGGAAGACCACCGTGTCGTCGACACGGTTGAGGAACTCGGGGCGGAAGTGCTGCTTCAGCTCCTCGTTGACCTTGGCCTTCATGCGCTCGTAGCCGGTCTTGACGTCGCCCTGGGCGGCGAAGCCCAGGTTGAAGCCCTTCGAGATGTCCCGGGTACCCAGGTTGGTCGTCATGATGATGACCGTGTTCTTGAAGTCCACGACCCGGCCCTGGGAGTCGGTCAGGCGACCGTCCTCCAGGATCTGGAGAAGGGAATTGAAGATATCCGGGTGGGCCTTCTCGACCTCGTCGAAGAGGACGACGGAGAACGGCTTGCGGCGCACCTTCTCGGTGAGCTGGCCGCCCTCTTCGTAGCCCACGTAGCCGGGGGGCGAACCGAAGAGGCGGGAAACCGTGTGCTTCTCGCTGAACTCCGACATGTCGAGGGAGATCAGCGCGTCCTCGTCGCCGAAGAGGAATTCGGCGAGCGTCTTGGACAGCTCGGTCTTACCGACACCGGACGGGCCGGCGAAGATGAACGAGCCACCGGGACGCTTGGGGTCCTTCAGGCCGGCGCGGGTGCGGCGGATCGCCTGGGACAGGGCCTTGATGGCGTCCTTCTGACCGATGACGCGCTTGTGCAGCTCGTCCTCCATGCGGAGCAGTCGGCTGGACTCCTCCTCGGTCAGCTTGAAGACCGGGATGCCGGTCGCGGTCGCGAGGACCTCGGCGATCAGCTCGCCGTCGACCTCGGCGACGACGTCCATGTCGCCGGCCTTCCACTCCTTCTCCCGCTTGGCCTTCGCGGCGAGGAGCTGCTTCTCCTTGTCGCGCAGGGACGCCGCCTTCTCGAAGTCCTGCGAGTCGATCGCGGACTCCTTGTCCCGGCGGACACCGGCGATCTTCTCGTCGAACTCGCGCAGGTCCGGCGGAGCGGTCATGCGGCGGATCCGCATCCGGGAGCCGGCCTCGTCGATCAGGTCGATCGCCTTGTCCGGCAGGAAGCGGTCCGAGATGTACCGGTCGGCGAGGGTGGCCGCCTGGACGAGGGCCTCGTCGGTGATGGAGACGCGGTGGTGGGCCTCGTACCGGTCGCGCAGACCCTTGAGGATCTCGATGGTGTGCGGCAGCGACGGCTCGGCGACCTGGATGGGCTGGAAGCGGCGCTCCAGGGCCGCGTCCTTCTCCAGGTGCTTGCGGTACTCGTCGAGCGTGGTCGCGCCGATGGTCTGGAGCTCACCGCGGGCCAGCATCGGCTTCAGGATCGAGGCCGCGTCGATGGCGCCTTCCGCGGCACCCGCACCGACCAGCGTGTGGAGCTCGTCGATGAACAGGATGATGTCGCCGCGGGTGCGGATCTCCTTGAGGACCTTCTTCAGGCGCTCCTCGAAGTCACCGCGGTAGCGGGAGCCGGCGACGAGCGCACCGAGGTCCAGGGTGTAGAGGTGCTTGTCCTTGAGGGTCTCGGGCACCTCGCCCTTGACGATCGCCTGGGCCAGGCCCTCGACGACCGCCGTCTTGCCGACGCCGGGCTCGCCGATGAGGACCGGGTTGTTCTTCGTGCGGCGGGACAGCACCTGCATGACCCGCTCGATCTCCTTCTCGCGCCCGATGACCGGGTCGAGCTTGGACTCGCGGGCCGCCTGGGTGAGGTTGCGGCCGAACTGGTCCAGGACGAGCGAGGTCGAGGGGGAACCCTCGGCCGGGCCGCCTGCCGTGGCCGCCTCCTTGCCGCCGCCGGAGTAACCGGAGAGCAGCTGGATGACCTGCTGCCGCACCCGGTTGAGATCGGCGCCCAGCTTGACGAGGACCTGGGCGGCGACGCCCTCGCCCTCGCGGATCAGACCGAGCAGGATGTGCTCGGTGCCGATGTAGTTGTGGCCGAGCTGGAGGGCCTCGCGGAGCGACAGCTCCAGGACCTTCTTGGCACGAGGGGTGAAGGGGATGTGCCCGGACGGGGCCTGCTGGCCCTGGCCGATGATCTCCTCCACCTGCTGGCGGACCGCCTCAAGCGAAATGCCGAGGCTCTCCAGGGCCTTAGCGGCGACACCCTCACCCTCGTGGATCAGACCCAGGAGGATGTGCTCGGTGCCGATGTAGTTGTGGTTGAGCATCCGGGCTTCTTCCTGAGCCAGGACGACAACCCGCCGCGCGCGGTCGGTGAACCTCTCGAACATCGTTATTCGCTCCTCAGAGCGGTCGGGCAGTACGGGGTCGGTCCCCGCCCTGTCCTTCCGCATGCTAGTCCCGACGGACGGGACAGCTCATTCCAACTGCCGACATCCGCCGCGGCTCACCCTCACGACCGTGAGGAAAAACCGGCTTGAACAGCCGACAACTGCTCCAACCCGATAGTGGGGAACGATGTTCCCGCAGGCCAGGCAGATACCCGTCACGCCTGTACGCCGATGGCGAACGGGAGCCCGTCAAAACCGCGGGTCGCCCCGATCCACTAGGAAAGTCCTACCCTCCGGCGCCGACACTCCATGCCCCCGGCAGGGGTCGTCTCCGCTGAGGGCGAACACACTTGCGTCCCGAATCCGTCATTCCGGTCGCCGCTCCCCATTGCATTGCGTACCCGTCCGCAAGCGGCGCGTAACCCCGGCCGTCCGGTGGCGTTGATGCGGACATGGCCCACACCGTGCCGCTGCCCCGCGTCGCGCCCGAGGACGAGTACGCCCACTGGTACGAGCAGGTGCTCGGCTGGCCCGTGGTGGGCGGTCCGCCCGCCCAGCTGGCCACCGGGACGCTGTTCGACGTGCTGGAGGTGCCGGCCGACGCCGGGGTGCGGCTGCTGCACCGTGCCGTGGCCACCGGTCCGGTGGCGCGGATGGGGCGCAGGATGCGGTTCCTGGTCGCCGCGGGCAGTGCGGAGGAGCTCGACGGGCTCCTCGACTGGCTGGAATGGGGCGGGGTCGCCCTGGACCTGACCGCCCTGGGTGCGGGTGGCCGGATCACCGCCCCGGCGCCCCCCGGTCGGGGTGGCCACGGGGGTCCCGGCGGGCGGAGCGGCGCGGCCGGGGCGGTACGTCCCGGAGGGACCGCCGTGTGGCTGCGCCCCCCCGGTCCGGGATGCGAGGCGTCACTGCCCGGGCTGTCCTCGCGGGGCCCGGGGGCCGGGCCCGCCGCCGCGTCCGGCCTGGTGCGCCTGGTCGGCGCGGCGGCCACCGAGTGCCACCGGGCCCGCCTGGGGCGTACGGCGGCGCACTCGGCCGCTCGTACGGCCCCGCGGGCCGTGTCCGGTCGGGCTCAGCGGTTCTCGTAGGCCTCGCGGATCTCCGCCGGGACGCGGCCCCGGTCGTTGACGTTCAGGCCCTGGGCCTTGGCCCAGGCGCGGATCTCGGCGGTGTCCGGGTTGCCGGACGACGCGGCCGCACGGCCCTTGCCGCGGCCGGCGGCGGCCCGGCCACCGGTGCGGCGACCGCTCTTGGTGTACGGCTCCAGCAGACCGCGGAGCTTTTCCGCGTTGGCGGTGGTGAGGTCGATCTCGTAGGTCTTGCCATCCAGCGCGAACGTCACGGTCTCGTCCGCCTCGCCACCGTCGAGGTCGTCGACAAGAAGGACCTGAACCTTCTGTGCCACCGGATTTCCTTTCATCGAAAAAGCAGTACGCGGAAAGGAAACCGCTTTCTCGGGAAAAACACAAACCCCCCGGGAGAGGTTCAGGGGCGGAACAGGGCGGGAAACGTACGCGATTCGGACATAGGCCACAGGCGGGCGGCGCGCGGAAAAGCCGCGCACCCGATCACAGGTGCAGAAGCATCCGGCTGTTGCCCAAGGTGTTCGGCTTCACTCGTTCGAGGCCGAGGAACTCGGCGACGCCCTCGTCATAGGAACGCAGGAGCTCGGTGTAGACATCGGTGTCCACGGGGGTCTCGCCGATCTCGACGAAGCCGTGCTTGGCGAAGAACTCCACTTCGAAGGTCAGGCAGAATACCCGCCGCACCGCCAGCTCCCGGGCCGTCTGCAACAACCGGCCGAGCAGCTGGTGACCGACTCCCGCCCCCCGCAACTCGCGGTCGACCGCCAGAGTGCGCACCTCGGCGAGGTCTTCCCACATCACGTGAAGGGCGCCGCAGCCGACCACCGTGCCGTCGGAGTCCCGTTCCGCGACCCAGAACTCCTGGATGTCCTCGTAAAGCGTCACCGGTGCTTTGTCGAGCAGGATCCGGTCCTGCACGTACTGGTTCAGCAGCCGGCGCAGCGCCGGAACGTCCAAGGTGCGGGCGCGCCGGATCGTGACGGATTTTGCGTCCGCGCCAGGAGCGGGAACTCGCGCTTCGTCTTCCATGCCCGGACGCTATCGCCCCGCCCCGGGCGGCTCACCGCCGGAGTGCCCCTCCCCGGGCGGCTCCGCGGCCGGCGCCGGCTGCCCGGGCGGCCGTTCCTTGGGTTCCTGCTGCTCCTCGTCGCGCTGGACGAGGCGTACGGCGTCGCGCAGGGCCTCGCGCTGCTCCGGCGACATCATCCCGAAGAAGGCCACGAGGGCGGCGGCGGGGTTGTCACTGGTGGCCCAGGCTTCGTTCATCAGTGCGGCCGAGTAGGCGGCGCGGGTGGAGACCGCGGTATATCGATAGGCGCGGCCTTCGGCCTCCCGGCGGACCCAGCCCTTCTGATGAAGATTGTCCATTACGGTCATGACCGTCGTGTATGCGATGGACCGTTCCTGCTGGAGGTCCTCCAGCACTTCCCGAACAGTGACCGGGCGGTTCCACTGCCACACCCGCGTCATGACGGCGTCTTCGAGTTCTCCCAAGGGGCGAGGCACAACAGCACGATAGTGCGGGATGTCCGGGATTTCCCGGCCATCACCCCGGGGCGCACCACAAAAATCGGGCGCAGTCCCCGGAAGGGGCTGCGCCCGGCGTCCTAGTCCTTGGCCTGTCGGGCGCTCTCGGCGCGGGCGAGGGCGGCGTCGACCGCCGCGTCCTCCTTGGCCTTGTTGGCACCGCCCTGGCTCTTCACGATCGTCCTGACGATCGCGATGAAGAACACGGCCATCACGAAGGGGGGAACGAGCGCGGATACGTAGTCCATGGCCCCCAGCGTAGCTACCCGGCCGCGCGCCGGGCCGCCGGGGGCGGAGTGGGCTTGCGGCGCGGCGGGAACACCTCACCGGGCGTCGGGATCGGCCGCTCCGGGCGGGGCGCCGGTTCCCGCGGCGCCGGCTTCGCCGGCTGCTCGGGCGCGGCCTCCTCCCCCTCCTTGCCGGGCCCCTTCCGGCCGGTCTCCCGCGCGCGGAGGTCCTTCCCGCCGGCCAGGGCCGTCAGCCGGGCCCGCGGTACGGCGGCCACCGCGGGGCGGGTGTCCAGGGCCAGCCGGGCGCAGTGGTCCAGCAGGCCGGCCGCGGCGGCGTTGCCGCGCAGGGCCCGCAGGGCGGCCAGGTCCTCGGAGCAGGGCCGGTAGCCGGCGCGCAGGGCGTCCTGGAGCAGCTCCAGGTAGCCGTGGAGGCTTCCGGGCAGGGCCCGCCGGTAACGCCCGAGGTCCTCGGCCAGGAAGGCTCTGAGCCGGCCGGCCTCGCGTACGGCTTCGTCGACCGCCTGCGCCAGGCGCAGGCAGTCCTGGACGTCGGTGGCGGGCAGGGGGGCCGTGGAGGACTGGAGGGCGTGGGCGAGGGAGCGCCGGAGCACGTGCAGCTCCGCCGCGCTGAACGCCATACCGCCGCGGGATCCGTAGGGCGTGGGCATGGGGCGAAGATACGCGCTAATCGGACAAAATCCCCCTACGTCACCCGTCCCGGCGCGGCGTGTCACCCGTGGGGACGATTGACAGGAATCCCCGACAAATGGGGCAGATGCGGGCGTCGGGACCGCAGGCGGCTCACTCGACGCTGAACTCGTAGGCGATCTCGGAGCGGATGTCGGCCAGCACGATGTCGGCCGTCTCCACCGGCCGCCCCGCCCCGTCGTAGTACGTCCGCTCGATCTCGGTGATCAGGTCGCCGATGCTGATGCCGAGCAGGTTGGCCTGCGCCTGGGTGGCCCGCGCCGGACGCGGGACCTCGACCGCCGAGGCCACGTCGATCCCGATCGAGCGCATCCGCTCCACCACGCCCCGGCCCTGCTGGCGACCCAGCTCGGGCAGTTCGATCGGCGTGCCCTGGGTGAGGGCCATCGGCTCCCACGAGCGGGACAGCTGCACGGGGCGGCCGTCGGCCAGGTACTCGTAGTCGGTCAGGACGCACAGGTCGCCCGGCTCGATCGCGAGCCGGGCCGCGATCGCCTCCGGCGCCGGCACCCGGGCCTGCGAGCGGGACTCGCAGGAGGCCGCCTGCCCCTGCGCGGCGACCTCGGCGGCGAACGGGGCGCCCGCGCGGCCGGCCCGCCGCCGCGAGCGGACCAGGCGCAGCCGCTCGCGCGGCCGGCGCACGTAGGTGCCCGAGCCGGCGCGGCCCTCCAGGAAGCCTTCGATGATCAGCCGCTCCATGGCGCGCTGGGCGACGCTCTGCCCGACGGAGTACTCCTCGGCGAAGCGGGCACGGGAGGGCAGTTTCGCGCCGATCGGCCATTCTCCGGCCTCGATCCGGGCCCGGAGGGCGTCGGCCACCTGCAAGTACGCGTTCTCACGGGGCATTTGGGCCGTCCTGTCCCTACTCCAGCGGAGATTGACAAGCTAACCCATCAGGTTGAAGCTGAATGCTCAGCATTACGATGAGCGACAACGCGCTCACCGTGAGGGGGACCTGTGTGCTCCGCCGAGGCCCAAGCCGCCGCCCTGACCGCCCTGCTCGCCGCCGCGACCGGCAGTGAGCCGCGGCTGGAGGCGACGCGCGACCTGATCCGCATCGAGGCGGACCTCCCGACGGAACTGGGCCCGACCACGCACGCGGCCATCCTCCAGGCGCTCGCGCAGGGCGCCCGCTACGGCCACCAGCGGACCCACGGCGGTGCGGACACCGTCTGGGTCGAGATCGACAGGAGGTGAACGAGTGATCACAGCCGAATTCGCCACGAGCCCGACCGACGTCACCACGTGCGAAGCGTGCTGGAAGGAGCCGGTCCAGGCGGCCCGCATCACCCCACGCAGCCCCCACCGCGACCTGCTGTGCGCGTCCTGCGCGGAGCAGGGCTACCCGGTCCGGGTGGAGCTGTTCCCGCCGCTCGGCGTCTACCGGCTCACCTGGGCGACGGTGACCATGGACAAGCACCGCAACCCCGGCTACCCCGAGCCCCCGCCGAACCCGGGCCCGCCGCTGCCGAGCCCCCCGCCGGCCCCCACCCCGGGCCGCCCGCCCGTCTGACGGCCGCAGGGCCCCGGGCCGCCCCGGCGGCCCGGGGCCCTGCGATCCTGGAGCGGTGAAGGCGAGCCGGTTGCTCTCGATCCTGCTGCTGCTCCAGACCCGGGAGCGGATGACCGCCGAGGAACTCGCGCGGGAGCTGGAGGTCTCCGTACGGACCGTCTACCGAGACGTCGAGGCGCTGGCCGCGTCCGGGGTGCCCGTCTACGGCGACGCCGGGCACCGCGGGGGCTACCGGCTGCTGGAGGGGTACCGGACCCGGCTGACCGGGCTCAGCGCGGGCGAGGCCGAGGCGCTGTTCCTGACCGGGCTGCCCGGCCCGGCCGCCCAGCTCGGCCTCGGACCGGCGCTCGCCGCGGCCCAGTTGAAGCTGCGGGCGGCCCTGCCGGCCGCGCTGCGGGAGCAGGCCGACCGGATGCGGCGGCGGTTCCACCTGGACGCGCCCGGCTGGTACGCCGAGCACGTCGGCACCCCGTTCCTGGGCGAGGTCGCCGACGCCGTCTGGCACGGCCGGGAGATCGAGGTGCGCTACCGGCGGTGGAAGCAGCCGTTCGAGGTCGACCGCCGGCTCGCCCCCTACGGCCTCGTCCTCAAGGCGGGCCGCTGGTACCTGGTGGCACGCCCGGCGGGCGCGGAAGCGGCCGGACCCCGCACGTACCGGGTCGACCAGATCCTCGCCCTGACGACCACGCGGACCCCGGTGGACCTCCCCGAGGACTTCGACCTGGCCGCGCACTGGCGCGGCGCCCAGGCCGACTTCCACGCGCGGCTGCACCCCGAGGAGGTGCTGGTACGGCTCTCCCCCCGCGCGGCGGCGCAGCTCACGGGCGCCCAGGCCCGGGCCCTGGAGGCCACCGGACGCCCGGACCCCGACCACCCCGGCTGGACCCGCGCGACCCTCCCGGTCGAGTCCCACGCCCAGGCCCGGGCCCAGTTCCTGGCCCTGCCCGAGGACGCCGAAGTCCTGGGCCCCCCACCCCTGCGCGCCCAGATGCAGAAGGCAGCCCACACCCTGTCCACCCGCTACGGAACCCCGGGCCCCCGAAGCCCGGCCCCGGCGGGCGGCCGAGCGGGGCCAGACAGCCGACCGAGCGGGGCCGGGGGCGCAGGGTGGGGGTGTCCGGGACGTAAAGCGTGATTTGTGGCGTGGTCACTGCACGAGATGCGGAATCAGCCGGACCGCCATAAATCATGCAGTCCCGGACACCCCCACCCGGAGCCCCCGGCCCCCCGAAGCCCGGCCACGGCGGCCCCCGAAGCCCGGGCCCCGGCGGGCGGCCGAAGCCCGGCCACGGTGGGCGGCCGAAGCCCGGCCCCGGTGGGCGGCCGAGCGGGGGCACCCCCCGGGAGGCCTCAGTCGAAGTGCGGCGCGTTCCGCTCGTACACCAGGCGCAGCCCGATCAGCGTCAACCACGGCTCGTGGTCGTCGATGACCGAGGACTCGCCGAGCACCATCGGTGCGAGGCCACCCGTGGCGATGACGCGGACGTCGGCCGGGTCGCCGGCCGGGCCGACCAGCTCCCGGGCCATGCGGGCGGCCACGCCGTCGACCTGGCCGGCGAACCCGTAGACGACACCCGCCTGCATGGCCTCGACGGTGGACTTGCCGATGACGTTCCGCGGCCGGGCCAGCTCGATCTTGCGGAGCATCGCGCCGCGCATGCCGAGCGCCTCCATCGAGATCTCGATGCCCGGCGCGATGACGCCGCCGACGTACTCCCCGCGCGCCGACACGGCGTCGAACGTGGTCGCCGTGCCGAAGTCGACCACGATCGCCGGGCCGCCGTAGAGCTCGACGGCCGCGCACGCGTTGATGATGCGGTCGGCGCCGACCTCCTTGGGGTTGTCCGTCAGGATCGGCACCCCCGTCTTGACGCCCGGCTCGACCAGCACCGCCGGCACGTCGCCGTAGTACCGCCGGGTGACCTCGCGCAGCTCGTGCATGACCGCCGGCACGGTCGAGCAGATGGCGATGCCGTGGATGCCGTCGCCCAGCTCGCTGCCGAGCATCGGGTGCATGCCCATCAGGCCCTGCATCAGCACGGCCATCTCGTCGGCCGTGCGGCGCGGATCGGTCGACACCCGCCAGTGTTCGACGATCTCGTCGCCGTCGAACAGCCCCAGCACCGTCTGGCTGTTGCCCACGTCGATGGTCAGCAGCATGGGGTCACACCGCTTCGCGCAGGTCGAGGCCGATGTCCAGGATCGGCGAGGAGTGCGTGAGCGCGCCGACCGCCAGGTAGTCCACGCCGGTCTCCGCGTAGGCCCGGGCGGTCTCCAGGGTCAGCCGGCCGCTGGACTCCAGGGCGGCCCGCCCGGCGACCAGGGTCACGGCCTCCTCCGTCTCGGGGACGGTGAAGTTGTCCAGCAGGATCAGGTCCGCGCCGGCGTCGAGGACCTCCCGCACCTGGTGCATGGTGTCCACCTCGACCTCGATCGGCACCTCCGGGAACGCCTCCCGGACCGCCTTGAAGGCCTCGGCGACGCCGCCGGCGGCGACCACGTGGTTGTCCTTGACCAGCGCCGCGTCCGACAGCGACATCCGGTGGTTGACCCCGCCGCCGCAGCGGACCGCGTACTTCTCCAGGGAGCGCAGGCCCGGCGTGGTCTTGCGGGTGTCGCGCACCTTCGCCTTGGTGCCCTCCAGGACGTCGGCCCAGCGCCGCGTCGCGGTGGCGATGCCCGACAGGCGGCACAGGATGTTCAGCGCGCTGCGCTCGCCGGTCAGCAGGTCCCGGGTGCGGGCCGTCACCGACAGCAGCACCTGGCCGGCCTCGACCCGGTCGCCGTCCTCCGCGTGCCGCTCGACCTCGAACGCGTCGGCGCAGACCACCGACAGCACGGCCTCCGCGACCCGCAGGCCCGCCACCACACCGGCCTCGCGGGCGGTGAAGTCGGCCGTCGCGACGGCCTCTTCGGGCACGGTGGCCACGGTGGTGACGTCGACGCCGCCGTCGAGGTCCTCCGACAGCGCCATGTGCGCGATGTCCTCGACCTCGACCGGGTCCAGGCCCGCGTCCTGCAGCAGCTGGGCCAGCGCGGGGTCCAGGCCGCTCTCGTCGCCGCCGCAGGCGCAGTCGTCGCCGCAGCCGCCTTCGTCGTCGGGGTTGATGAGGGGAAGTTCGGTGCTCACGGTTCGGGTCACTGCTCCTGGCTCGGGGGGTGTACGGGCGGGAAGTCCGCGGTGTCGGTGGGGGTGACGACCAGGGCCCGGTGCTCGGTCTCCGACAGGCGCACCACGAGGTGCCGGCGCCATCCGTCGTCGTCCCGGCCGGGGTGGTCCTCGCGCCAGTGGCAGCCGCGGGTCTCCTCGCGGCGCAGGGCCGCCGCGACCAGCACCCGGGCCACGCACAGCAGGTTGGTCGCCTCCCAGGTGTCCACCCCCGGCACGGCCGTCTTGCCCTGGGCCTCCAGTTCGCCGAGGGCGTCCGCGTACAGCGCCTCCAGGGCGTCGGCGGCGGCGCGCAGCGACTCGGCCGAGCGGAGCACGCCCGCGCCCTGGGTCATGATGCGCTGGACCTCGTAGCGGGCCTCGGCGGGCTGCAGCGGGCCGGTGGCGGGCACGGGTATGCCGGGGCCGTTGCCGCGCGGCGGCCGGGCCACGATGTCGGCGGCGATCCGCTCGGCGAAGACCAGGCCCTCCAGCAGGGAGTTGGAGGCGAGCCGGTTGGCGCCGTGCACCCCGGTGCAGGCGACCTCGCCGCACGCGTACAGGCCGGGCACGGTGGTGCGGCCGTGCAGGTCCGTCCGGACGCCGCCGCTGGCGTAGTGCGCGGCCGGCGCGACCGGGATCGGCTCGGTGACCGGGTCGATGCCGTGGGCGCGGCAGGCGGCCAGGATGGTGGGGAAGCGCTGCTCCCACATCGGTGCGCCGAAGTGCCGCGCGTCCAGGTACATGTGCTGGGCGCCCTGCTCCTGCATGCGGCGCATGATGCCCTTGGCGACGATGTCCCGCGGGGCCAGCTCGGCGAGTTCGTGCTGCCCGAGCATGAACCGGACGCCGTCGGCGTCGACCAGGTGGGCGCCCTCGCCGCGGACCGCTTCCGACACCAGCGGCTGCTGGCCCTCGGCGTCGGGGCCGAGGAAGAGCACGGTCGGGTGGAACTGGACGAACTCCAGGTCGGAGACCTCGGCCCCGGCGCGCAGCGCCAGCGCGACGCCGTCGCCGGTGGAGACGGAGGGGTTGGTGGTGGCGGAGAACACCTGGCCCATGCCGCCGGTCGCCAGGATCACGGCGGGCGCGTGCACGGCACCGACGCCGTCGTGCTGGCCCTCGCCCATGACGTGCAGGGTGACACCGGCCGTGCGGCCCTCGGCGTCCTGGAGCAGGTCCAGCACCAGCGCGTTCTCGACGGTCTCGATGCCGGCCGCCTGCACCGCCTCGACCAGGGCGCGGCTGATCTCTGCGCCGGTCGCGTCGCCGCCGGCGTGCGCGATGCGGCGGCGGTGGTGGCCGCCCTCGCGGGTCAGCTCGATCTCGCCGGTCTCGGCGGAGGTGTCGAAGACCGCGCCGGTGTCGATGAGCCGGCGCACCGCGTCCGGGCCCTCGGTGACCAGCAGCCGCACGGCGTGCTCGTCGCACAGGCCGGCGCCGGCCACCAAGGTGTCGGCCAGGTGCTGTTCGGGGGTGTCGCCCTCGCCGAGGGCGGCGGCGATGCCGCCCTGCGCCCAGCGGGTGGAGCCGTCGTCGAGCCGGGCCTTGGTGACCACGACCGTACGGCGGCCGGCGGCGGCGCAGCGCAGCGCGGCGGTCAGGCCCGCGACGCCGGAGCCGACGACCACGACGTCCGCCTCCAGGGCCCAGCCGGGGGCGGGCGCGTGGAGGCGTATGCCGGTGCCGCCGGTGCCGGCCGCACCGGCGCGGGGGCCGGGGGCGCCGGCGGTGCCGGTGCCCGTGCCCGTGCCGGACGGGCCTGTGCCTGGGGTGCTCACGAGTGTGCTCCGAACTCCAATGGGATGTTGTCGATCAGCCGGGTCGTGCCGACCCGCGCGGCGACGGCCAGGACCGCCGAGCCGGCGAAGTCGGGACCGACGTCGGTGAAGTCCGCGGGGTCGACCAGCGCCAGGTAGTCCAGCTCCAGCGGCGGCTGCGCCCGCCCGGCCTGCTCCAGCACCTGCCGGGCGGCGGCCCGTACGGCGTCGGCCAGGCCGGTGCGGGCCACCGACACCGCGTGGGCGTCGGCGGAGGCCCGGGCCTCGCCGAGCTTGGCCAGACCGGTGGCCCGGTCCTCCCCGGCGGGCGCGGCGACGGCCTCGGCGCGGGCCAGCAGCGCGGCCTGCGCGGCGAGCCGGTCCCGGCCCGCGAACAGCGCCCGCGACAGGGCCAGGGCGGTACGGCGCTCGGCGTCGGAGAGGTAGCGGTTGCGGCTGGACAGGGCCAGCCCGTCGGCCTCGCGCACGGTCGGTACGCCGACCACCTCGACGGGGAAGTTGAGGTCGGTGACCATGCGGCGGATCAGGGCGAGCTGCTGGGCGTCCTTCTGCCCGAAGAAGGCGACGTCGGGCCGGGTGAGGTGGAGCAGCTTGGCGACCACGGTGAGCATGCCGTCGAAGTGGCCGGGGCGGGTGGCGCCTTCCAGGCGCTCGCCCATCGGACCGGCGGTGACGCGCACCTGGGGGTCGCCGCCCGGGTAGACCTCCTCGACGGACGGCGCGAACACGGCGTCCGCGCCGGCCCGCTCGGCCAGCACGAGGTCGGCCTGCAGGGTCCGCGGGTAGCGGTCGAGGTCCTCGTTCGGCCCGAACTGCAAGGGGTTGACGAAGACCGTGACGACGACCTGACCGGTGGCGCCGGCGCGCTCGCGCGCGGTGCGGATCAAGGTGGCGTGGCCCTCGTGCAGCGCACCCATGGTCATCACGACGCAGCGGGGCCCGGCGCCGCCGCGCGGCAGGCGGTGCAGCTCGTCGGCGGTGGACAGCAGCAGGTCGGTCATCGTCCCTCTTCCTCCGGGCCGTCGGCTCCGTCGACCCCGTCGACCCGGCCGGTCGCGTCGGTCGCGTCGGTCACGGGGGTGCCGTCGGCGAGCACGCCGAGCAGGTCTTCGGCCAGTTCCGGCTTGAGCAGGCCGTGGGCCAGGGCGCGGTCGGCCGTCGTACGGGCCATGGCCAGGTACCCCGCGACCGTGCCGGGGGCGTGCTTGCGCAGCTCCGCCACGTGCGCGGCGACCGTGCCGGCGTCGCCGCGTGCGACCGGGCCGGTCAGGGCGGCGTCGCCGGAGCGCAGGGCGTTGTCCAGGGCCGCGCCGAGCAGCGGGCCGAGCATCCGGTCCGGGTGCTCCACCCCGGCCGTGCGCAGCAGCTCCATGGCCTGGGCCACCAGGGTGACCAGGTGGTTCGCGCCCAGGGCCAGGGCCGCGTGGTAGAGCGGGCGGGCGGCCTCGGCGATCCACTCGGGCTCGCCGCCCATCTCGATCACGAGGGCCTCGGCGGCCAGCCGCAGCTCGTCGGGGGCGGTCACGCCGAAGGAGCACCCGGCCAGCCGCTGGACGTCGACCATGGTGCCGGTGAAGGTCATCGCGGGGTGCAGCGCGAGCGGCAGCGCCCCGGCCCGCCGGGCGGGGTCCAGCACGGCGGTCCCGTACCGCCCGGAGGTGTGCACCAGCAGCTGCCCGGGCCGCACCGCCCCGGTGTCGGCGAGGCCCTGCACCAGCCCCGGCAGCGCGTCGTCGGGCACGGTCAGCAGCACCAGGTCGGACATCTGGAGCACCTGCGACGGCGGCACGAGCGGCACGTCGGGCAGCATCTCCTGGGCCCGGCGCACGGACGTGTCGGAGACGCCCGAGACCGCGACGGGCCGGTGCCCGGCGAGCTGGAGCGCGCGGGCGAGCGCGGGACCGACGCGACCTGCGCCGACGACGCCTACGGCGAGCCGGGCGGGGCGCGGCTGCTGGGTGGGATTCACGCGGGGAGTGCCTTCCGTTCCAGTCCGCGGGGGGTACCGGACGATACGTCGCCATGCTAGCCCTGTGGCCCTGACCGCGTGTCCCGGGCCATGATCGGCCCATGAGCGACACGGACGAGCACGTAGAGGAAGACCGGACCGTCGAGGAACCGCAGGAGCGCGACCCGCAGGAGCGCGAGCTGGCGGCCTGGCGCGGGGCGCGCCGCCGGCTCTCGCGGGCCGCGAAGGAACCGACCGTCGGGGAACTGCTCGCCTCCCTGACCACCCCCGACCCGGACGAGCCGGCCGACGTCTACGGCGACGGGGTCGTGGCCCGGCTGGAGGAGCGGGTCGCCGAACTCCTGGGCACGGAGGCGGCGGCGTACTTCCCCTCCGGGACCATGGCCCAGCAGGTCGCCCTGCGCTGCTGGGCGGGCCGGACCGGGAACCCGGTGGTGGCCCTGCACCCGATGAGCCACCCCGAGCGCTGGGAGGGCGGGGCCCTGACCACGGTGGCCGGGCTGCGCACCGTCCATCCCACCGACGAGAGCCGCCAGCCCACCGCCGACGAGGTACGGGAACTGCCCGAGCCCTTCGGCACCCTCATGGTCGAGCTCCCGCTGCGCGACCCCGGCTTCCTGCTGCCCTCCTGGGAGGAGCTGTGCGCCCTGGTCGAGGCCGCCCGTGAGCGGGACGCCGTCGTCCACTTCGACGGGGCCCGGCTGTGGGAGACCACCGTCCACTTCGGCCGCCCGCTGGCGGAGATCGCCGGCCTGGCCGACAGCGTCTACGTGTCCTTCTACAAGTCGCTGGGCGGCCTGAGCGGAGCCGTGCTGGCCGGTTCCGCCTCACTGGTCGCCGAGGCCCGGCAGTGGCGGCTGCGCTACGGCGGCCGGGTCTTCCGCCAGTTCCCGCAGGCCCTGTCGGCGCTGGCCGGGCTGGAGCGGGAGCTGCCGAAGCTGCCGTCGTACGTCGAGCACGCCAAGGTCGTCGCCGCGGCGCTCGGCGACGGCTTCGGGGCCTCGGCGGTGCCGTGGTTCCGGATCAACCCGGAGGTGCCCCAGACCCACCAGTTCCAGGTCTGGCTGCCGTACGGGGCCGAGGCGCTGACGGAGGCGGCGGTGCGGCAGGCGGAGGAGACCGGCACCTGCCTGTTCCGGCGCTGGTGGCCGGACGGCCCGCCGGGGATGTCGATGACCGAGCTGACGATCACCGAGGAGGCGCTGTCGTGGACGGCGCCGGACGTGCACAAGGCGGTCGCGGACTACGTCGCGTTCCTGACGGAGGCGGGGGCGCAGGCGTAGGCCGGGCGGGGGTGTCGGCCCTGGCGCGGGCGGGGGCGTAGGCCGGGCGGGGGCTTCGGCCCTGGCGAGGGCGAGGGCGGGGGCGTAGGCGCGGGCCGGGTCCCGGCCGGGCTACGCCCCGCCCCGGGCCAGGAGCCGGTGCAGGGCCGCCCGCCACGGGTGGTGCGCGGACCGTCCCTCCAGGACGGCGTGGAACTGCTCGTAGCAGCGGGCGGCCCGCACCGCGGCGACGTCGTCGCGGCCGGGCGGCGGCGGGGGCGGGCCGCCGTGCTGGGCGGTCCGGTAGGTGTCGATGAGGTACTGCTCGATCGCGGTCATGCCTCCACCCTGGACCCGTCGGCCCGGACCCGCGCGACGATTGACGGCCACCGTCAATCGCCGCCCGCAGGTCACGCCCGCCACCCCCGCCGTGACCTGCGGCGACCCCGTCCCGGGAGGGCCAGTCGGCCGACCCCGGACCGCGCACCGGTGGTCAGGGTGCCGACAATGTCCGCATGAGCGTGAGCATCGACATCGCCGGGCTGCCCCGGGAGCGGATCACCTTCTCCCCGTCCCCGCTGGCGGAGCTCTGCATGACCTTGCACGCGCTGTCGCAACCGGCCCACCACCCGGGGCTGCAGTCCTGGACCACCGCCACCTCCGCCGCCCTCGACCCGTGCCTCGCGGACCGGCTGCTGGAGGCGGACTTCATGTGGCGCAGCTCGTTCGCCGACATCTTCATGCCGTTCGCGGGCGTACCCGGCGGTCCCGGGGTGCCCGGCGCCACGCTGGCCGAGGAACTCGACCTGCTGGACCGGATGGACGACGAGCGGTTCGTGATGGCCGCCCTGGAGCACTGCTGGCTGGCGCTCTACGACGAGGGCGGCGGCCCGTCCCCGCTGAAGGACCCCGCCGCGCGGGCCAAGGCGCTGGAGACGGCCGCCGCCCGCGGTCCGCGCCAACTGGACTTCTCCATACGGCTGCTGGACGACACCGCACGGGTCCGGGTCTGGCTGCGCGAGCTGCTGCAGGAGTGCGACGAGGCGTTCTTCGCCGCGACGTGGCGCCGGATCGAGCCGCGGCAGAGCGCCGACGCCCGCCACAAGACCGAGGTGCTGCGCCGCAAGGGCCTGCCGGCGGTGCTGGCGGAGGTGTCGGGCGCGCTCGGCGTGGACGCGGCCGAGACCCGGATCACCGTCGACAAGATGGTCGACGGCACGGCCACCGCCGTCGATCCGACCGTCGGCCCCGGGCTGGTCTTCATACCCACCCATTTCGGCTGGCCGCACCTGCTGGTGCTGCACGCCCCCGGCTGGCGCCCGGTCGTGCACTACCCGCTGTCCTCGCCCGAACTGGCCCCCGGCCCCGGCTCGGTGGAACTGCTCCAGCGCCGCATGGAGGCCCTCGCGCACCCGATGCGGATGCGGCTGTGCCGGAGCCTGGCCCGGGCCCCGTACACGACGAGCGAGCTGGCGACCGTCCACGGGGTGACCGCACCGGAGGTGTCCCGGCACCTGACGGTGCTGCGCAAGGCGGGGCTGCTGCACACGCAGCGCCAAGGGCGCTATGTGCAACATCAGTTGGATCTGTCCGCGGTCGCCCGGATCGGTGCGGATTTCATCGAGGGAATCCTGCGCTGACCTGCGGCGGACCCGGTTCGCGGCACCGATATACGGAATTCATAAACCGGAATCAGCGAAAACTCTGGCCAGAGTGGCGGTTCGCTGCTTAACGTGCGTCCACCGCTGGCCCGCACGACTGTCGTCCCGTCGTTCTGTCGTCCGTCGTCCTGTCGTCCCGCCGTTGTGTCGTCCCCTCGATTCCGTCGTTCCGTCGTTCCGTCGTTCGTTCGCCTGTCCGTCTGCCTGCGTGAAAGGACCTTCATGCCCTCTCGCCGTATAGCCGCAGTCGCCGCCCTGGCCGCCACGGCACTCGTCTCGCCGCTGCTCCTGGCCGGTCCGGCCGGTGCCACCAGCCCGCAGAGCGACGCCGCGCGCGCGGACGCGCTGGCCCGCAAGCTGGTCAAGGACTCCACCGGCAAGGGGGCGTACAACCACCTCAAGGCGTTCCAGTCCATCGCCGATTACAACGGCGGTACGCGGGTCGCCGGTTCCAAGGGCCACGAGCAGTCGGCCCAGTACGTCTCGCAGGTGCTGAAGGCGGCCGGTTACGAGGTCTCCCGGCACGAATTCGACTTCGTGTACGTCGAGACGATCGCGGAGAAGCTGGCGGTGCACGGCGCCGCGCAGCGGGACGTCCCGATCAATCTGATGACGTACACCGCGAGCGGCCCTGAGGGCGGCGTGACCGCGAACGTCGCCGTGGCCCCGGTGGACGCGGACGGCACCAACGGCTGCGAGCCCGGCGACTTCTCGGCGGGCACGTTCACCGGCCGGATCGCGCTGATCAAGCGGGGCGGCTGCACCTTCGCGGTCAAGCAGCAGAACGCGGCGGCCGCCGGCGCGGTCGGCGCGGTGATCTACAACAACACCGCGGGCGCCCTCAACGGCACCCTCGGCGACCCGGCGTCCGGCAAGATCCCCACCGGTGGCATCACCCAGGAGGACGGCGAGAAGCTGGCGGCCGAGGCCGCGGCGGGCCCGGTCTCGGTGACCCTGGACATCCGCGAGCTGCGGGAGAACCGCAAGACGTACAACGTGATCGCCGAGACCAAGGGCGGCGACGCCGACAACACCGTCTTCCTGGGCGCGCACCTGGACTCCGTCGCGGCCGGTCCCGGCATCAACGACAACGGCTCCGGCTCGGCGGGCATCCTCCAGGTCGCGCAGCGGCTGGCGGGCGACCAGAAGAAGATCAAGAACAAGGTGAAGTTCGCCTGGTGGTCGGCGGAGGAGTTCGGCCTGCTCGGCTCCGAGGCGTACGTCGCCTCGCTGACCGACGAGCAGAAGAAGCAGATCAAGCTCTACCTGAACTTCGACATGATCGCCTCGCCGAACGCGGCGTACTTCGTCTACGACGGCGACGACTCCGACGGCGTGGGCGCGGGCCCCGGCCCGGCCGGCTCCGCCCAGCTGGAGAAGGGCATCACCGACTTCCTGGACTCGAAGAACATCCCGCACGAGGGCACGGACTTCACCGGGCGCTCGGACTACGGCCCGTTCATCGAGGTCGGCATCCCGTCGGGCGGCACCTTCACCGGCGCCGAGGGCATCAAGACGCCCGCGCAGGCGGCGAAGTTCGGCGGCCAGGCGGGCGTCGCCTACGACGTGAACTACCACGGCGCCGGTGACACCCTGGCGAACATCGACCAGAAGGCCCTGGACATCAACGTGGACGTGATCGCGAACGCGGTCGGCCACTACGCCTGGGACCTGGCCCCGCTGACCGCCCCGGTCGAGTCCCACCCGACGGACGGCTCCGCCGGCAGCGGGGGCGGCCTCCACGACGGCCACGACCACGTGACGCAGTAACCGGCCCGGCCCACGGCCCCGGCGTCCCGGACCTTCCGGGGGACCGGGGCCCCGCCGTGTCCGGCGCCGGGTGGTGCCGGTGGTGCCGGTGGTGCCGCGGTCAGGGGACGGGGCGGGGTGCCGCGAGGGCCTCGCGCAGCGGGAGGGGCAGGGGCACCGCCACCGGTTGGAGGAGCCAGAGGAAGTCGCCGAGGCCGCCGCGGGCCCTCAGCTCGGCCGCCTCCCCGGCCGCCGCCAGGGCCCGCACGTACGCCGCCGGATCGGTCGAGGCCAGGGCCAGCGGCGGCCGCCCCCCGGACACCCCGAGCGCCCCCAGCGCCTCGCGCTGGCTCACGAGCACCGCGGCCCCGGCCGCCGCGGTCCCGGCCCCCGCCGGACCGTCGGCCGCCCCGGTCCCGGCCGCCGCCGCGGCCTCGGCGCCCGCCGCCGCGCACGCGTCCAGGGCCACGTGCGCCGTCACGTCGCAGCTTCCGTCCGGTACGGGCGCCACCTCCCGGCCCGCCCGGAAGCCGGTCAAGGTCCCGTCCGCCGGCCGCCGCCCGGCGACGTGCGCGTAGTCCACCGCGACCGCCAGCCCCGCCCGGACCGTCCCCACCGCCGCCGCCCAGGCCTCGTCCCGGGGGCGGCCGATCTCCGCCCGGCCCGGGCCGGGCCACCAGCGGGTCAGCCAGGCGCGGTCGGCCGGCGACAGCGGGCCGCCGCGCGACTGGGCACCGTCCCGGTCGACCAGCACGTACCGGCCGTCCTCCGCCACGTCCAGCGGCACGTTGTCGAGCCACTCGTTCGCGAAGAGCAGCCCCCGCACCCCGGCCGGCGGCTGCGCCGTCCACCGGATCCGCTCGTCCAGGCCCGCCGGCCGGGCCGCACGTTCCACCGCGTACGCCCGTACCCGCCGCGCCACCGGCGCCGGCAGCGCGGCCAGCACCCCGGTCAGCAGTTCCCCGCGGCCGGCCCCGACGTCGACCAGGTCCAGCTCCTCCGGGCGGCCGAGCGCCTCGTCCACCTGGAGCAGGAGCCGCGCCACCGCGCCCGCGTACAGCGGGGACGCATGCACCGACGTGCGGAAATGCCCGGCCGGGCCGGGTCCGCCGGGGCGGACGTAGAAGCCGTCGGGGCCGTACAGGGCCCTCTCCACGGCCGTGCGCCACCGCACCGGCCCACCGGCCCCCACCCGCTCCGCCTGATCGCTCACCCCACCAAGGCTAAGGTCGCCCTCCACCTTGCGGAGTACGCCCCCGCGGCACGGATCGCCCCTGTGGTTGACTCCAGCACCTATCCCCTTTGCCTACTCTGGGTTACGTGCAGCGCCTCTACGACTTCCTCCGCAGACACCCCACGGGCGTCGACAGCTTCTGGGCTGCGATGCTCGTGGGGATCACCATGCTGGAGGTGGTCGAGAGCGCTTCCACCACCCCCCACCGGCTGCTCGCCGTCCCCTCGGTCCTCGCCCTCGGCCTGGTCGTCGCCCTGCGCCGCAGGTGGACGGTCCCGATGTTCTGGGTGGCGCTGGGCACCGGGCTCTACCAGCTGCTCGCGGGCGTCGAGGTCCACTCCGCCGACTGCGCCATGCTGGTCATCCTCTTCACCGTGGCCTCCGCCGCCGACGTCCCGCGCCGGCTGTCCCGCTTCGCCCTGGTCTCGGGGCTGGCGGCGGCCCCGCTGTACGGACTCCGCTTCGGCTTCGACAAGAGCACGACCGACTCCACGCAGAACGTCCTGTTCGCCCTCTTCCTGATGGTCCCCTTCGCCCTCGCCTGGGTGCTGGGCGACTCGCTGCGCACCCGGCGGGCGTACTACGCCCAGCTGGTCGAGCGGAACCAGCGGCTGGAGAAGGAGCGCGAGGCACAGGCCAAGGTCGCCGTCGCCGCCGAGCGGGCGCGCATCGCCCGCGAACTGCACGACGTGGTCGCGCACAACGTCTCCGTCATGGTCGTCCAGGCCGACGGCGCCGCCTACGTCATGGACGTGGCCCCCGAGCAGGCCAAGGAGGCCCTCCAGACCATCTCCGGCACCGGCCGCCAGGCGCTCGCCGAGATGCGCCGCCTGCTGGGCGTGCTGCGCACCGGCGAGCCGCAGGAGTCCGAGGACTACGTCCCCCAGCCCGACGTCGAGCAGATCGAGGTGCTCGTCGAGCAGGTCCGCGCCGCCGGGCTGGCCGTGGACTTCGAGGTCGAGGGCGCGCCGCGGCAGCTGCCCAGCGGGGTCGAGCTGACCGCGTACCGGATCGTCCAGGAGGCCCTGACCAACACCCGCAAGCACGGGGGCCCGGACGCGAAGGCGAGCGTCCGCCTGGTGTACTTCGACGACGGGCTCGGCCTGCTGGTCGAGGACGACGGGCGGGGCGCGGCACACGAGTTGTACGAGGACGGCGGCGCCGACGGCGCCGGTCACGGCCTGATCGGCATGCGGGAGCGGGTCGGTATGGTCGGCGGGACCCTGGAGGCGGGGCCACGGCCGGGCGGTGGCTTCCGGATCAGCGCGCTGCTGCCGCTGAAGAAGAGATGAGGTCGAGGTAGCCGATGTCCATCCGAGTGATGCTCGTAGACGACCAGGTGCTGTTGCGCACCGGCTTCCGCATGGTGCTCGCGGCCCAGCCGGACATGGAGGTGGTCGCCGAGGCCGGCGACGGCCTGGAGGCCCTGGAGGTGCTGCGCGCGACGAAGGTCGACGTGGTCCTGATGGACGTGCGCATGCCGAGGCTCGACGGGGTCGAGGCGACGCGGCGCATCTGCGAGCCCGAGGAGCACCCGAAGGTCATCATCCTGACCACCTTCGACCTGGACGAGTACGCGTTCTCCGGCCTGAAGGCCGGTGCCAGCGGCTTCATGCTCAAGGACGTGCCGCCGGCGGAGCTGCTGGGCGCGATCCGCTCGGTGCACAGCGGCGACGCGGTGGTCGCCCCGTCCACCACGCGGCGCCTGCTGGACCGCTTCGCCCCGATGCTCCCCACGACCACGGCGGAGCCGCAGCACAAGGAACTGGAACGGCTGACCGACCGCGAGCGCGAGGTGATGCTCCTCGTCGCGCAGGGCCTGTCGAACGGCGAGATCGCCGCCCGCCTCGTCCTGTCGGAAGCCACGGTCAAGACCCACGTGGGCCGCATCCTGACCAAACTGGACCTGCGCGACCGCGTCCAGGTGGTCGTCCTGGCCTACGAGACGGGCATGGTCCGGGCGGGCAGCCAGCCGGGCACCTGACCGCCGCTCCCGCCCCCACCGCGCCTGGAGGAAACCATGGCCGACCTCACCGAAGGCCATCAATTCCCGTGACGTGCTCAGGGTGGTGGAGGTCGTCTCCCGGACGAACTTCCTCACCGGCATCCGGGACAAGCTGCACGACTACCTGCACGACCACCCGAAGATGGGTGCCCCGCTGTACGTGATCGGGGACCCCCGCAAGGACCGCAGGACCGTCACCGTGCACAGCGACCCCTCCCGGGGGCCCGACGGCATCCGCTACCGCAAGGAGGTCCCCTACGCCTTCGGGGACACGGTCACCGCCGGGCCGTGGACGCTGGAGACCGGCAGCCGCAAGAGCTACCCCGTCGGCTGGTGACCCCCGTTCCGTCCGGGCCTCAGGTCATCCAGCGGTCCGGGCGGGACGTGGCGCGGCCGGTCCGGGAGCGGGTGGCCTGGGCCGCGAGGAGGGCGTGGGCCTGCGGGGCGGGCCGCAGCCGCGCGGTGACCGTGCCGTCCGCGCCCGTGTCCACGTGGACGTCGGCCACGCCGCGGGCGCGTTCCCAGGGTCCCTGGGTCAGCCGGACGCTCTGGACCTTGGCGTGCGGGACGATCTCCGTACGGCGGCACAGCCGGCCCTTGCGGGCCGCGAAGACCTGCGGCGAGACGGCCAGGCCGTAGCCCTTCCACCACACCGGCACCACCCAGCGGGCGCCCCGGCGCGGGGACGGCGCGAAGGCGAGCGCCGTCAGGTCCACGCCCGGGAGCACCCGGGCGACCACCGCGTACGCCTCCTGCCGCGCGGCGACCGGCACCAGGACGTCGTTCTTCGAGCCGGCCACCGCCAGCTCCACCCGGACCCAGTCCCGGCGCCGCCACAGCAGCGGCTCGACGATCCGCACGCTCTGCACCCGGCCCGGCGGGACCGTCTCGTGCGCCCGGTCCAGCAGCCCGTGGTCCAGCCGCAGCCCGTCGGGCGACTCCTCGACCGTCCAGTCGTACTCGGCCAGGAACCGGCCGCCGCTGGCGGCCCACGCACCGCCCAGCATCGGCAGCAGCAGGGCCAGGCCCGCGATCAGGTTGTCGCTGGCCCGCCATACGATCAGCGCTCCGGCCAGGCCGCCGGTCAGCGCCGCCCACACGCCCAGGCTCAGCAGCAGCGAGGTCGCCAGCCGGCCGCCGGGCACCCGCAGCAGCGCCCGACCCGGCGCCTCGCCCACCCGGGCCGCCTCCGCCGGGGCGAAACCGGCGGCGCGCGCCAGGAGTTCGGCGCGCAGGTCCTGGGCCACGCGTTCGCCGAGGAAGGCCAGCTCGTCCTTCTCCTCGGTACCGATGACGTCCAGCTTGAGCTTGGCCACGCCGGTCAGCCGGGCCAGCAGCGGCCGGGTGACATCCACGGCCTGGAGCCGGTCCAGCCGGATGTGCGCGGTGCGCCGGAAGATCAGGCCGGTCCGGATCCGCAGCTCCGTGTCGGTGACGGCGTAGGAGGTGAAGCGCCAGCTCAGGAAGCCGTACAGGGAGGCCGCCACCAGCACCGCGACCAGGATCAGCGTGCCGAGGCCGGTGCCCGCGTCGCGGGCCCACTCCTGCGCCCGGTCGGCCTGCTGGCCGAGCACACCGATCCCGGCGCCGATCGGCACCCAGGCGCGGCGCAGCGGGGTGAAGGGGTGCAGCCGCCGCTCCACGACGGGCGCCCCCGGATCGGCCGCCCCCGGCCCGGCCGATCCGGGTCCGACCGGCTCCGGCCCGGCCGACTCCGGCCCGGCCGGTCCCGCGGGCTCCACCGGCCCCACCGGCCCCACCGGCCCCACCGCCCCCGGCTCGCCCCCCGTCACAGCCCGGCCGACCTTGCCTCGCCGAGCTCCGTCAGCCGGTCCCGCAGCCGTTCGGCCTCGGCCGGGGCCAGCCCCGGGATCTTGGCGTCGGTCGCCGCCGCGGCCGTGTGCAGCTGGACGGAGGCCAGCGCGAAGCGCCGCTCCAGCGGGCCGGAGGTCACCTCGACCAGCTGCATCCGCCCGTACGGCACCACGGTCTGCTCGTGCCACAGCACACCCCGGCTGATCAGCAGGTCGTCGGCGCGTTCGGCGTAGCGCCACGAGCGCCAGTTGCGGCCGAGCAGCCACCAGCCCCAGACCAGCACCGCCCCCCACACCAGCCCGGTCGCGGCCCACGCCGGGCCGATCAGCAGGCCCGCGAGGACCGCCGTCGCCACCGCCAGCACCGTCATCCATATGACCAGCAGCAGCCGGCGCAGGGTGAGCAGCCGGCCGGGCAGTCCCACCCAGCGCGGCTCCTGCGTCCCGCTCTGCGCCGCAGACGTCGTCCCCGTATCCATTCCTCCAGCCTAGGGCTGAGACACTGGGCGCATGACGGAGACCACGGTCGGCATCGGCGGCGCGGCGGAGAGCACGGACATGGTGCTCAACATCGGGCCCCAGCACCCTTCCACGCACGGCGTGCTGCGCCTGAAGCTCGTCCTCGACGGCGAGCGCATCCGCAGCGCCGAACCCGTTGTCGGCTACATGCACCGGGGCGCCGAGAAACTCTTCGAGGCCCGGGACTACCGGCAGATCGTCATGCTCGCCAACCGCCACGACTGGCTGTCGGCCTTCTCCAACGAACTCGGCGTGGTCATGGCCGTCGAGCGGATGCTCGGCATGGAGGTGCCCGAGCGGGCCGTGTGGATGCGCACCCTGCTCGCCGAGCTCAACCGGGTGCTCAACCACCTGATGTTCCTGGGGTCGTACCCCCTCGAACTGGGTGGAATCACCCCGATCTTCCACGCCTTCCGCGAGCGGGAGGACCTCCAGGCGGTCATGGAGGAGATCTCCGGCGGGCGGATGCACTACATGTTCAACCGCGTCGGCGGCCTCAAGGAGGACCTGCCGGCGGGCTGGCTCGGCCGGGCCCGGGCCGCCGTCGCCGAGTGCCGCTCGCGGATGGACGTCTACGACAAGCTGGTGCACGGGAACGAGATCTTCCGCGGCCGGACCCGCGGCGTCGGCGTGCTGTCGGCCGAGGCCGTCCACGCGTACGGGGTCTCCGGCCCGATCGCCCGCGCCTCGGGCGTCGACTTCGACCTGCGCCGGGACGAGCCGTACCTGGCGTACGGCGACCTCCAGGACGTCCTGGAGGTCGTCACCCGCTCCGAGGGCGACTGCCTGGCCCGCTTCGAGTGCCTGCTCGACCAGACCCACAACGCCCTCGACCTGGCGGACGCCTGCCTGGACCGGATGGCCGAGCTGCCGCCGGGGCCGGTCAACCAGCGGCTGCCGAAGGTGCTCAAGGCGCCGGAGGGCCACACGTACGCCTGGACCGAGAACCCGCTCGGCATCAACGGCTACTACCTGGTCTCCAAGGGCGAGAAGACGCCGTACCGGCTGAAGCTGCGCTCGGCGTCGTTCAACAACATCCAGGTGCTGACCGAGCTGCTGCCCGGCACGCTGGTCGCGGACATGGTGGCGATCCTCGGCTCGATGTTCTTCGTGGTCGGCGACATCGACAAGTAGTCGCGGGCTGCGGGCGTCGCGGCGTCCGCCGGGCCGGGCCCGCCTAGGGTGCGGCCATGACCTCGGCGACGCCCTCCCTGGCCCCTGCCCCGTCCGCCGCCCTGCCCGCCGCCGTGGCGGCGGGCTATCTGCGGCGGCTCGGCATCACCGGGCCGCCGGGGGCGGCGGCGCAGGCCATCGGGGCGGGGCAGGCGCTCGGGGCGGGGCAGGCGCTCGGGCCGGGCCAGGCGCTCGGGTCGGCGCAGGTGCTCGGTTCGGCGCCCTCGGCCGCCGGGCTGTTCGCCCTCCACCGGGCCCACCTGGAGCGGGTACCGTACGAGAACCTCGACATCCAGCTCGGCCGGCCGCCGGCCATCGACCCGGAGCTGTCCGCCCGCCGCTTCGCCGCCGGCCGCGGCGGCTACTGCTTCCACCTCAACGGCGCCTTCGCCGCCCTGCTGGAGACCCTCGGCTACGACGTGACCCGGCACATCGGCGGGGTCTGCCACGACGTGGCCGACCGCGAGGTGGGCGGCAACCACCTCGTCCTCACCGTCCGGGTCGAGGGCACGGCGTACTTCGTCGACACCGGGCTCGGCGACGGCCCCTACGAGCCGCTGCCGCTGCGCGCGGGCACGTACGCGCAAGGGGCGTTCACGTACCGCATGGAGCCGCTGCCCTCGGGCGGGGGCTGGACCTTCCTCAACGAGGCCGGCCCCAACCCGGCGGTCAACTTCCGCTCCGCGCCCGCGACCATGGCCGACTTCGCGGCCGAGCACGCGCGGCTGTCCACCGACGCGGACTCCACCTTCGTCCGCACCCTCGCGGTGCTCCGCCGCGACGCCCACGGCATCGACGTCCTGCGCGGCCGGACCCTGAGCCGCACCGACCCGGTCAACGGCGACACCACCCGCGAACTGACCACGCCCGAGGCCTTCTTCCAGGCCCTCACCACGGTCTTCGGCTGCACCCTGGACGACCTGTCCCCGGCGGACCGCGCCCTGCTGTGGGAACGCGCGGGCAGCTGCCCGGCCCGCGGCGCCTGCTGAGGCGCCCCCCGTCAGGAGATGGCCGAGCGGAGCGGGGTCACGTTCAGCGGCTCGGTCTCGTCGTGGGCCGTCAGGTCGATGACCTGGCCCTCCGACTCCCCGCCCGCGGGCTCCGGCGCCG
>NZ_JAJAUY010000034.1 GCF_020532625.1 Streptomyces antimicrobicus
AGGCCCGCCCGCGCGTGGCCCGCTGCGCGGAGCTTCTCCCCGCCCCGCCCCTTCCCGGACCGGGGCCCCGCCCCCCGGACCCCGCACCTCAAGCGCCGACGGCGCTGGACGGTTCCAGCCCCGCCGACCGCGAGGTGCGGGGCGGAAGAACCCGCGCCCCGGCCCAGGGGCTCGCGGGCGGAGGGCCCGGCGCCGTCGGCGCTCAAGCGCACGGCGGGCGGTCCGGGCCCAGGGGCCGCAGGCCCGCCCGCGCGCGGCCCGCTGCGCGGAGGCTCTCCCCACCCCGCCCCTTCCCGGACCGGGGCCCCGCCCCCCGGACCCCGCACCTCAAGCGCCGACGGCGCTGGACGGTTCCGGCCCAGCCGACCGCGAGGTGCGGGCCGGAAGAACCCGCGCCCCCGGCTCAGGGGCACGGGGGCGGAAGCGCCGTCGGCGCTGAAGCGTGGGACGAGCGGCCGGCGCCGTCGGCGCTGAAGCGGGGCCAGGCGGCCCGGCGCCGTCGGCGCACAAGCGCGGAGCGGGCGGGCCGGCCCCGCCAGCCCGAGCGCCGGGCGGGCGGTACGCCCCGCTGACCCCGAGCGCCGGGGGGTACGGCCCCGCCTGGGCCCAGCCGGGGCCCGGGGCAAGGCCCCGCACCCGTCGCCGCCGAGCCGGGGTCCGGGGCAGGGCCCCTCCGGGCCGAGCCGCGGGCCGGGGCAAGGCCCCGCGCCGTCGCCGCCGAGCTGGGGCCCGGGGGCCGGGGCAGGCCCCGGGAAGGTGGCGGGAGGGGTTCGTCAGGCCGGGGCGCCTGAGGTGAAGCGGCGGAGGAGGGGGGAGAGGACCAGGACGGACTTGGTGCGTTCCACGAACGGCTCGCCCGCGATCCGCTCCAGCACCCGCTCGAAGTGCCGCATGTCGGAGGCGAAGACCTGGACGAGGGCGTCCGCGTCGCCCGTGACGGTCGACGCGGACACCACCTCCGGGTACCGCTCCAGACCTCGCCGGATGTCGTCCGGCGAGGTGTTGTGGCGGCAGAAGATCTCGATGAAGCCCTCGGTCTCCCAGCCCATGGCGGCCGGGTCGACCCGGACCGTGAAGCCGGTGATGGCGCCTTCGGCGCGGAGCCGGTCGACCCGGCGCTTGACCGCCGGGGCCGACAGGCCGACCTCGGAGCCGATGTCCGCGTAGGAGCGGCGGGCGTCCTCGGCGAGGGCGTGCACGATGCGTTCGTCGAGATCGTTCAGTCGCACGGGGGCAGGATCACTTCTCTGTCGGTACCTCGGCCGCCTCCGGCGCAAGGCTGGAGCGGCGCATTCCGTAGCAGAAGTAGATCACGAGGCCGACGACCATCCAGACACCGAACGCGAGCCAGGTCGCGCCGGGCAGGCTCACCATCAGCCAGCCGCAGGCGAGGAAGCCGAGGATCGGCGTCACCGGGAACAGCGCCACCTTGAAGGTGCGCGGCAGGTCCCGCTTGGTGTAGCGCAGGATCACGACCGCGATGTTGACCAGCGCGAAGGCGAACAGCGTGCCGATGCTGGTGGCGTTGGCCAGCTCGCCGAGCGGGATGAAGGCCGCGAGCGCGCCGCAGAAGAGGGAGACGATCAGGACGTTGACGCGCGGGGTGCCGGTCTTCTCGTCGACCTTGGCGAAGGCCTTGGGCACGAGGCCGTCGCGGGACATCGCGAAGAGGATGCGGGTCTGGCCGTAGAGGACGGCGAAGACGACGGACGCGATGGCGACCACGGCGCCGGCCGCGAGCACGACGCCCCAGAAGCTGTGACCGGTCACGTTGGTCATGACCTGCGCCAGCGCGGCCTCGGTGCCCTCGAAGTCCTGCCACGGCATGGCGCCGACGGCGACGAAGGCGACCAGCACGTACAGGACGGTCACGATGGCGAGCGAGAGCATGATCGCGCGCGGCAGGTCCTTCTTCGGGTCCCTGGCCTCCTCACCGGCGGTGGAGGCGGCGTCGAAACCGATGTACGAGAAGAACAGGCTGGAGGCGGCGGCGCTGATGCCGGTGACGCCGAGCGGGGCGAGCGGGGTGTAGTTGCCGGCCTTGATGCCCATGACGCCGATGCCGATGAAGAGCAGCAGCGTGACGATCTTCACCGCGACCATGATCGAGTTGATCGTGGCGCTCTCCTTGGCGCCGCGCATCAGGAAGACCATGGAGAGCAGGACGACGACCAGCGACGGCAGGTTGATCCAGCCGCCCTCGCCGAGCGGCGCCGAGAGGGTCTCGGGGATGGTGAACCCGACGGTCCCTTCGAGGAGTTCGTTGAGGTACTGCCCCCAGCCGACGGCCACGGCCGCGACGGAGACGGCGTACTCCAGGACCAGGCACCAGCCGCAGATCCAGGCGATGAGCTCGCCCATGGTGGCGTAGGCGTACGAGTACGAGGAGCCGGAGACCGGCACGGAGCCCGCCAGCTCGGCGTAGGACAGGGCCGAGAAGAGGGCCGTGAGGCCGGCGATGACGAAGGAGATCGTCACGGCCGGGCCCGCCTGGGGGGCCGCCTCGCCGAGGACGACGAAGATGCCGGTGCCGAGGGTCGCGCCGATGCTGATCATGGTCAGCTGCCACATGGTGAGCGAGCGCTTGAGCGCACCGCCCTCGCCCTGGCCGGCCTCGCTCACGAGTCGGTCGACGGGCTTGCGGCGAAGCAGCGGGTTGGCGGGCCGCTGCGTGAGCGGCGGCGCCTGGCCGTGGTCCAGCACGAGGGGGACTCCTTTGACACTGCGGATCGTGGACGTCCTGGGGTGGGTGGACGTCCGGGGGGTGGACGGCTTCGACCGCAGCGGTCCTGGCAGGAGCGGGCCTGGGCAGGCCTGTGCAGGGGGACCGCCGAGCAGGCGGTCGCGCCACTCCACGTACAGCGAGTGAGCCTAGGGGCTGGGGGTTCCCGCCCGTAATGCACCATCCTTGCATATTCGCGAACGATCGTTGCGCGGATCTGTCCGGGATGGGCCTTTGTTGCGCAGGGATGATCGATCAATGCGCGGTCACCCTGGGCCACCATTCTTGACACTTCGTCAGATTTCCCGCAGCGTTCCTCCGGCGCCGGGCGTGGCACGGGCCTTCGCCCGGGGTATCGGTGAACGCGCCGGTCCCGGCACTGACGCGGGCCCGCCGGCAGCGGTGCGGACCCGAGGAGCGGAGGCGACGCGTGAGCCCTGACCACCGGACCTGGGACACCCCGGACCCGCAGCCGCCGCCCGGCGGCCCCGCGGCCTACGGCGCCCGGCCCGACCCCGACCCCGACGGCGCACGACCCGACCCCGACCCCGACCCCGACGGCACCCGGCCCGACCCCGGCCCCGGCCCCGCCGCCGACGGCGCCTGGCTGGACCCCGGCCCCTTCCTGCGCGGCGTCGCCTGGCTGGACCGGGGCCGGGTGGTCCGTGCCGACCCGGCGGACACGCTGCGGCTGCCCTGGGACACCGGGGAGCGGGCCACGCTGCCCATCGGGGTCCGGCTGGAGTTCGCCGCGGATCCGCAGGTCACCGCGGTGGAGATCGGCTACCGGGCGACCGTGCCCGGACCGACCGACGCCCTGCGCGACCTCGCCCACGGCTTCGCGTTGTGGAACCGCGCCGGGCTGCTGACCGAGGTGTTCACCGAACCCGCCACCGAGGCGGTCGTACGGATCCCGCTCCCGCCCGGCCTCGGCCCGTACACGGTGCACCCGCCCGAGGCCCAGTCCCCGCTGGTCCTGGGCCTGCGCGGGATCGGCGGCCCGCTCGTCCCGGCGCCGCCGGCGCCGCGCTGGGTGGTGCACGGCGACTCCATCACCGAGGGCTGGTGGTCGACCCGGCCCGCGCACGGCTGGACCGCCGTCGCCGGCCGCACGCTGGGCTGGGACACCGTCAACCTCGGCTACGCGGGCGCGGCCCGCGGCGAGCTGGCCGTGGCCGAGCAGCTCGCGAGCCTGCCCGCCGACGTGCTCACCCTCGCCTTCGGCACCAACTGCTGGACCCGGGTGCCGCACTCGGCGCCCCTGCTGTACGAGACCACGCGCGCCTTCCTGGAACTGGTCCGCCAGGGCCACCCGCGCACCCCGCTGCTGCTGGTCTCCCCCGTCCTGCGACCCGACGCCGAACGCACCCCGAACCGGCTCGGTGCCACCCTCGGCGCGCTGCGCGACGCGATGGAACGGGCCGTCGGCGACCGGATCGCCGCCGGGGACGACCGGCTGGCCCTGCTGCCGGGCCGCGACCTGCTCGGCCCCGAGCACCTGGAGGACGGCCTGCACCCCAACGACGCCGGGCACGCGCTCCTCGGCCTGTCTGTGGCCACGGCCCTGCGGCGGGCCGGGTTCACCGGGGGGTGAGTGAACCACCCCACAGCGGATCGGTTGAACGGATCTCCCGCAGGGCCGCGTGTCTCCGGCACAGTGCCCGCCCACCGCGGCGGGCGACACGGCTCACACGCTGGGAGATATCACCATGGGTGCAGTGCGCGGAACGTCCCTCGCGGCCGTCGCCGTCGCCGTCGCCGTCGCTCTGACGGCGACCGCGTGCGGCGGGACCGAGGACAAGGCCGGGGACGCGGCGAAGGGCGCCGGAGCCGGCGCCGCCGCGCCCGCCCAGGCGCCGGCCGGCGCCGCGGTCGGGCCGGGCGGCCAGCTCGCGGTCCGGCAGGACGCCGCCCTGGGACCCGTACTGGTCGACGGGGCCGGCTTCACCCTCTACCGGTTCGACAAGGACACCGCGAAGCCGCCCACGTCCACCTGCGACGGGGACTGCGCCAAGGCCTGGCCGCCGGTGCCGGCCGCCGACGCCAAGGCCGCGGCCGGCACGGACCCGTCGCTGCTGGGCGAGGTGGTCCGCCCCGACGGCTCCAAGCAGCTGACGGTGGCTGGCTGGCCCGCGTACCGCTTCGCCAAGGACACCGCCCCCGGCGAGACCAAGGGGCAGGGCGTCGGCGGCACCTGGTTCGCGCTCGCCCCGGACGGCAAGAAGGCCGCGAAGGCGGCGGGCGACGGCGCCGGGAACGGGGGCGGCGGCAACGGCGCCGGCTCCTACGGAGACGGGTACGGCAACGGCGGCGGCGCCGGCGGCGCTGCCCCGGCCGCCCTGCCCGGCCTCTCCGTGGCCAAGGACCCCAAGCTCGGCGACCACGTGGTGGACAGGAACGGCATGACGGTCTACCGGTTCAAGCCCGACACCGCCTGGCCGATGGTCTCCAAGTGCACCGGCGACTGCCTGGCCAAGTGGCCGGTCGTCGCACCGGTGGACAAGGCGGACACCAAGGGCGTCACGGAGCGGAACTACCTCGTCCTGGACCGCCCCGACGGCAAGAAGCAGCAGACCATCGACTGCTGGCCGGTCTACACCTTCACCGGCGACAAGAAGCCCGGCGACATCAACGGCCAGGGTGTCGGCGGCACTTGGTACGCCGTCGCCCCCGACGGGAAGCTGATCACCACCCAGTGACGGCCCTAGGACCGCGCGGCCCCCTCCCGTCCCCCGGGGGGCCGCGCTCGCCGTACGCCGCGTGTAGCTTGGGCCCATGCTGCGCGTGCTGGCCGTGGACGACGAGAAGCCCCTCCTGGAGGAGTTGCTCTACCTGCTGCGCTCGGATCCCCGCGTGGCGAGCGCCGAGGGCGCCTCGGACGCCACGCAGGCGCTGCGCCGGGTGAGCCGTGCGCTGGAGTCCGGTCCCGACGGCCCGGACGGCATCGACGTGGTCTTCCTGGACATCCACATGGCGGGGCTGACCGGGCTCGACATCGCCCGGCTGCTCGCCGGGTTCGCCCGGCCGCCGCTGATCGTGTTCGTCACCGCCCACGAGGGGTTCGCCGTCCAGGCCTTCGACCTCAAGGCGGTGGACTACGTCCTCAAGCCGGTCCGCCCGGAGCGGCTGGCCGAGGCGGTGCGGCGGGCCTGTGCGCAGCTGGGCCGGGCCGCCCCGGCCGAGGAGGAGGCGGCGCCCCCGTCGCCCGTGCCGCCGGCGCGGCGCCGGGCCCGGCCGGAGCCGGTCGGCGCGGACCGGGCGGCCGACCAGATCGCGGTCGAGCTGGGCGGGGTCACCCGGTTCGTGGCCATCGCCGACATCGCGTACGTCGAGGCGCAGGGCGACTACGCCCGGCTGCACACCGACGAGGGCAGCCACCTCGTGCGCATCCCGCTGTCCACGCTGGAGGAGCGCTGGGCCGCGCGCGGGTTCGTCCGGATCCACCGCCGCCACCTGGTGGCGCTGAGCCGGATCGACGAGCTCCGGCTGGAGGCGGGTACCACCAGCGTCCGCGTCGGCCCGGCCGAACTCCAGGTCAGCCGCCGCCACGCGCGCGCCCTGCGCGACCTGCTGATGCGCCGGGCCACGGGCTGAGCCGGTGACCTGGGCGGGCCCGGCCCGCTCCGCCGCGAACGTGCCTGTCGCACCGCGCCCCCGTCTGCGTACACTCCCGTCACCCCGCCGCCTGCCGAAGGACTCGCCCGGTGAACCAGACGTACGCGCTGACCGCGGTCACCGCCGTCGTCCTGGCCACCGTGCTGGTGGGCGCGCTGGGCCTGCGGATGTCCCGGACGACCTCCGACTTCTACGTCGCCTCGCGCACGGTCGGCCCCCGGCTGAACGCGGCGGCCATCAGCGGCGAGTACCTCTCCGCCGCGTCCTTCCTGGGCATCGCGGGGCTGGTGCTGCTGCAGGGGCCGGCGATGCTCTGGTACCCGGTCGGGTACACCGCCGGGTACCTGGTGCTGCTGGTGCTGGTGGCGGCCCCGCTGCGGCGCTCCGGCGCGTACACGCTGCCCGACTTCGCCGAGGCCCGGCTCCAGTCGCGGGCGGTGCGCCGGATCTCGGTGCTGTTCGTGGTCGGGGTGGGCTGGCTGTACCTGCTGCCCCAACTGCAGGGCGCGGGGCTGACGCTGGAGATCCTCACCGGGGCTCCGCACTGGGTGGGCGGGCTGGTGGTGGCCTGCGTGGTGACGGCCGCCGTGGCGGCCGGCGGGATGCGCAGCATCACGTTCGTGCAGGCCTTCCAGTACTGGCTGAAGCTGACGGCGCTGCTGGTGCCGGCCTTCTTCCTGCTGGCGGCCTGGGCCGGGGACGGCGCGCCGCGCGCCACCCTGGACGCCCCGGCGACCTTCCGCGAGCACACGGTGGTGACGCTCGCCGAGGACGTCAGGCTGTCCGTCGCGGCGCCGCTCACGCTGACGGTGACCGGCACGGTCGACGGCCGGGCGCACGACGGGCAGGTGGTGACGCTGTCCGCCGGCCGGCACGAGGTGCGGGCGGCGACCCGCCTGGAGTTCCTGCCCGGCAGTGCGGTGCCGCGCACCCGCCCCGCGGCCGGCATGGGGGTCTCCAGCTGGTCGCAGCCGCTGTCCGGGCCCCAGGACGGCCACCGGCTCTACGCGACGTACGGCCTGATCCTGGCCACGTTCCTGGGCACCATGGGCCTGCCGCACGTGGCCGTGCGCTTCTACACGAGCCCCGACGGGCGGGCGGCCCGGCGCACCACGCTGGTGGTGCTGGGACTCGTCGGCGCGTTCTACCTGCTGCCCGCGGTGTACGGGGCGCTGGGCCGGCTCTACGCGCCGGAACTGGCGCTGACCGGGGACGCGGACGCGGCCGTGCTGGTGCTGCCCGAGCGGATGGTGGGCGGGACCCTGGGCGATCTGCTGGGGGCGCTGCTCGCGGGCGGGGCGTTCGCCGCGTTCCTGTCGACGGCCTCGGGGCTGACGGTGGCGGTGGCCGGGGTGCTGCACCAGGACGTGCTGCCGGGCCGGGCCCGCACGGTGAGCGCCTTCCGGTACGCGGCGCCGGCGGCCATGGCGGTGCCGCTGGCGGGGAGCGTGGCGGCCACCGACGTGCCGGTCGCGGACGCGGTGGGGCTGGCCTTCGCGGTGTCGGCCTCGTCGTTCTGCCCGCTGCTCGTGCTGGGCATCTGGTGGCGCGGGCTGACCCCGCCCGGCGCGGTCGCGGGGCTGCTGACCGGGGGCGGGGCGGCGCTGAGCGCGGTCCTGGCGACGCGGGCCGGGCTGGCTCCGGCCGGCTGGGTCCACACCCTGCTGGCCTGGCCGGCCGTCTGGTCGGTGCCCCTGGGCTTCCTGACGATGGCGGGGGTGTCCCTGGCCACCCGGTCGCGGATCCCGCCCGGTACGGCGGCCACCTTGACCCGGCTGCACCTGCCCGAGGACGTCGCGGCCCACCCCCCGGCCGGGGGGCACCGGTGACCGGCGCGGGGACGGCGCTGCTGGTGGCGGCCGTCGCGGTGCTGGCGCTGGCGGCCGGGTACGCGCTGGGCCGCCGGCCGCTGCCGCGCGGCGCGCGGGCCGGCCGGCACCTGGACCTGGGCACCCCCGTCGAGCGGGCGACGTTCCACACGCTGCACACCGCCTCGCTGGCCGCTCCCCCGCTGCGCGCCGGGCTGACCGAGGACGCCGCCCGCAAGGCGGCCAAGCGGCTGCGTTCGCTGCTGGGCACGGAGGCCCTGTGCCTGACCGACCGGGAGGCGGTGCTGGCCTGGGACGGGCCCGGCGCCGACCACCACGAGCGGCGGGCGGTCGCGCGGGTGGCCGAGGTGCTGCGCTCGGGCCGCAGCATGAGCGTGCGCACGGAGTGCCAGCGCCCGGACTGCCCGTTGAAGTGGGCCGTGTTCGCTCCGCTGACCGGCGAGGACGGCATGCTCGGGGCGCTGGTGGCGTACGGGTCGCGGGAGTCGGCGGTGCTGGTGCGGGCGGCGACCGAGGTGGCCCGCTGGGTGTCGGTCCAGCTGGAGCTGGCCGAGCTGGACCGGTCGCGGACCCGGTTGATGGAGGCGGAGATCAAGGCGCTGCGGGCGCAGATCTCCCCGCACTTCATCTTCAACTCCCTCGCCGCCATCGCCTCGTTCGTCCGGACGGATCCGGAGCGGGCCCGGGACCTGCTGCTGGAGTTCGCCGACTTCACCCGCTACTCCTTCCGCCGGCACGGGGACTTCACCACGCTGGCCGAGGAACTGCGGTCGATCGAGCAGTACCTGGCGCTGGCCGGGGCCCGGTTCGGGGACCGGCTGAAGGTCACCTTGCAGGTGGCTCCCGAGGTGCTGCCCGTGGCGCTTCCGTTCCTGTGCCTGCAGCCGCTGGTGGAGAACGCGGTCAAGCACGGGCTGGAGGACTCCACCAAGGAGTGCCGGATCACGATCGCGGCCCGGGACGCGGGCTCCGAGGCGCTGCTGACCATCGAGGACAACGGGGTCGGGATGGACCCGGCGCTGCTGCGCCGGATCCTGGCCGGCGAACGGGTGGGCGGCTCGTCCGGGATCGGGCTGCCGAACGTGGACGAGCGGCTGCGCCAGGTCTACGGCGACGCGTACGGGCTGGTGGTCGAGACGGGCGTCGGGGCCGGCATGAAGGTCACCGTGCGGGTCCCCAAGTACCGGCCGGGCGTGCACCCCGCGACGGCGCCGGTCGGACCGTGATACGGGGTGGCGGGCGGTACGCCGAAGGCCCCGGCCGGACCGTGGGGACGGTCGCGGCCGGGGCCTGGGCGTCGAGCGGGGCGGATCAGCTCCAGCTGGCGTGCAGCGGCTTGCCCTCGGCGTAGCCGGCCGCGGACTGGACGCCCACGACGGCGCGCTCGGCGAACTCCTCCAGGGAGCCGGCGCCGGCGTAGGTGCAGGAGGAGCGGACGCCCGCGATGATCGAGTCGATCAGGTCCTCCACGCCCGGGCGGGCCGGGTCGAGGAACATGCGCGAGGTGGAGATGCCCTCCTCGAACAGCGCCTTGCGGGCCCGGTCGTACGCCGACTCCTCCGCGGTGCGGTTGCGCACGGCGCGCGCGGAGGCCATGCCGAAGGACTCCTTGTAGAGCCGGCCGTCGGCGCTCTGCTGGAGGTCGCCCGGGGACTCGTACGTGCCCGCGAACCAGGAGCCGATCATCACGTTCGAGGCGCCGGCGGCCAGCGCCATCGCCACGTCGCGCGGGTGCCGGACGCCTCCGTCGGCCCAGACGTGCTTGCCGTACTTCTTGGCCTCGGCCGCGCACTCCAGCACCGCGGAGAACTGCGGCCGGCCCACGCCGGTCATCATCCGGGTGGTGCACATGGCGCCGGGGCCCACACCGACCTTGATGATGTCCGCGCCGGCGTCGACGAGGTCCTTGACGCCCTCGGCGGCGACGATGTTGCCCGCGACGATCGGGACCTGCGGGTCGAGCGCCCGGACGGCCTTGATCGCGCTGATCATCGACTCCTGGTGGCCGTGCGCGGTGTCGATCACGAGCGTGTCCACGCCCGCGTCGAGCAGCTGCTTGGCCTTGCCCACGTAGTCGCCGTTGATGCCGACGGCGGCGGCGATCCGCAGCCCGCCCCGGGCGTCGACGGCCGGGGTGTACAGGGTCGCGCGCAGCGCGCCCTTGCGGGTGAGGATGCCGACGAGCTTGCCGTCCCGGTCGACGGCGGGGGCCACCTTGCGGTGCCCGGCGTCGAGCTTGTTGAAGGCCTCACGGGGGTCGATGTCGGCGTCGATGAGCAGCAGCTCCTTCGACATGACCTCGGAGAGCTGGGTGAAGCGGTCCACGCCGGACAGGTCGTGCTCGGTGACGACGCCGACGGGGCGGTTGTCCGCGTCGACGACGACCCCGGCGCCGTGGGCGCGCTTGGGCAGCAGGGCCAGCGCGTCGGCGACGGTCTGGGTCGGCGCCAGCGTGATCGGGGTGTCGAGCACGTGGTGGCGGGTCTTGACCCAGGAGATGACGTCGGTGACGACCTCGATCGGAATGTCCTGGGGGATGACGACGAGCCCGCCGCGGCGGGCCACGGTCTCGGCCATCCGGCGTCCGGCGATCGCGGTCATGTTCGCGACGACCAGCGGGATGGTGGTGCCGGTGCCGTCGGGCGAGGAGAGGTCGACACCCTGACGGGAACCCACCGCGGAGCGGCTCGGCACCATGAACACATCGTCGTACGTCAGGTCGTACGGCGGCTTCTGGTCATTGAGGAAACGCACGTGCAGAACATCCCAGTCGAGTCGATGGTGAACATCCCCGGCCGGCAGCCGAGGAAAAAGCACGTACTTCATTCTCCCATGTCCGGGGGTTCGGCAATCCCAGGACTTTCCTCCAAGACATAAAGGACCACCTGGTTTTTTCCTACGGGACCCAGGTCCCGGGTGCCGGGGCGGGGGGCCCGTGCAGGGGTGCGGTGCCGCCGGTCAGCGGTGTCGCGGGGCGGGCGTGCCGGACGGCGGTGAGTTCGGCGGCGATGGACAGGGCCGTCTCCTCCGGGGTGGCCCCGCCGAGATCCAGCCCGATGGGCGAACGCAGCCGGGCGAGCCGGTCCGGGGGCACCCCCTCGGCGCGCAGCCGGTCGAGCCGCTGCGCGTGCGTGCGCCGCGATCCCATGGCGCCGACGTAGCCGACGGGCAGCCGCAGGGCCAGGGCCAGCAGCGGGACGTCGAACTTGGCGTCGTGGGTCAGCACGCACACGGCCGTACGGGCGTCCAGCCGGCCGGCGTCGTGCTCGGCGGCCAGGTGGCGGTGCGGCCAGTCGACGACGACCTCGTGCGCGTCCGGGAAGCGGGCGCGGGTGGTGAAGGCGGGCCGGGCGTCGCACACGGTGACCCGGTGACCGAGGAAGGCCCCGATCCGGGCGAGGGCGGCGGCGAAGTCGACGGCCCCGTAGACCAGCAGCCGGGGCGGTTCGGCCGCCGACTCCACCAGCAGGGTCAGCGGCTGCCCGCACAGCCCGCCGGCCGTGCCGAGCCCGGCGGTGCCGGTGCGCCCGGCCAGCAGCAGGGCCCGCACCCGTTCGGCGGCGGCCCGGTCCAGGGCGGGGCCGCCGCCGAGCCCGCCGTCGTACGAGCCGTCGGGCCGGACGGCGAGGGCCCGGCCGAGCTGCTGCGGCGGGCCGGTCACCACCCGGGCCAGGGCCGCCCGGCGGCCGCCGGCGGCGTGGGCCAAGGCCGCGGCGAGCACGGGCCGGACCGGGTCGTGGGGGCGGACCGGGGTGACCAGGACGTCGACCACTCCCCCGCAGGTCAGGCCGATGGCGAAGGCGTCGTCGTCGCTGTGGCCGAAGCGGTGCAGACCGCCCTCGCCGCAGGCCAGGGCCTCCAGGCACAGCGCGTGCACGGCGGACTCCACGCAGCCGCCGGAGACGGAGCCCACGGCGGTGCCGTGCTCGTCCACGGCGAGCGAGGCGCCGGGCCGGCGGGGCGCGCTGCCGCTCACGGCCGCCACGGTGGCCAGCGCGAACGCGCGCCCGTCGGCGCACCACGCGCGTAGCTCCTCGGCGATGTCGAACATCAGCGGATGTACGCCCGGCGGGCGCTCTGGCCGGGGATGAGCGGCCGCGGCGGCAGGACGGGGGCGGGACGCGGGGCGGTGTACGGCGCGGCGGCGGGGGTGGCCCGGCCGCGCGAGCCCAGCAGGGTCGCGGCGTGGGCGACGCTGGCGAGGGTGACGTGGTGGTGCCAGCCGCGGAAGGAGCGGCCCTCGAAGTCGCGGATGCCGGCGGGTTCGCAGACCTCGGTGAAGTCCAGGGCCACCCGGTCGGTGAGCTTGGCGAGCAGGAAGAGCTGGGCGAGCGGCCGGTCGGTGATGTTGGTGAGCCAGAACTCGGACGGCATCAGGGCGGTCTCGGTCCAGGCGCCGACCAGCAGCAGCGGGCCGGGCGGCGCCGACGCGGGCCGGTCCTCGCCGCCCGTGGTCAGCACGGGTGCGGCGGTGAGCAGGGTGACGGCGCCCTCGGAGCGGCCGTGCCGGGTCCACTCCACCACCCGGCGCTGGGAGCGCAGGGAGTCGATCAGTTCGCGGGCGGGGGCGGTGTGCGGGCCGGGCTTGTGCCGGCCGCCGCCGAAGGAGACCGGCAGCGAGCCGTCGACCCGCAGGACGAACGGGACGTCGTGCAGGGCGAGGGACTCCACGCACTGCGGGATGTCGGCGTTGCCCGCCTCCATCACCACGGGCCGGCGCTGCAGCTGCCAGGTCGCGGCCATCCGCTGGACGGCGTGCACCGCGTCCTGGGCGGGCGTCTGGGAGCGGGCGGTGTCGGGGATGCCGGCGCGGCGGCGGCGCAGGAGCTCCCCGGTCCAGGGGGCGGGGAGGGTGAGCGTCCACTCGACGGGAAAGCTCGCCTCGCTGGAGGCGAGCCAGATGCCGCTGGCCTGCTGGCAGTTGGCGGTGCGGCCGAGCTGGGGGACGAACTGGCGGCCGACGCCGACCGAGCGGTCGCCGGCCTTCTCGATGACCATCGGCTGCACCACCCAGGCCAGCGGGCGCTGGGCGGTGCGTTCGATGTGCTGGGCGAGGGAGCGGCGGACCGGGGTCCAGTCCCAGGGGGACTTGCTGATGAACTGCTGCAGACTCTGCTCGACGGAACTGGCGCCGGTGCCGGCGATGTTGCGGATCGTCTTCTTCCCCGAGGTGTGCACGAGGCCGTTGAGATATACGCGGGCCCAGTTTCGCTGGTCCCGCCGGGGTAATGATTCGAAGAACAGAGAAATCAGTGCGTCGATCGATGCGGAGATTTCCTTGCTGGATTCCTCCGGCATGGCTGCGCGAACCATCTGCTGCCTCCCCCGCGACCAGCTGGATCCGACACCCTACTTGACCGGCAGGAACGGCCGTAGGGCCTGGCGGCTACTTCCTGAGGTCGCTTTCGGATGCGAGCCGCTCTTCCTCTATCACGAGAGGGATCGGGATCTGGTTCGCCGCGTAGTAGATGGCGATCAGGAAGTGCGCCACGAGCGTGAGGGGCGCGGAGAAAAGAGACAGGACGACGGTACAGGGATACGCGATGGCGCCGAGACCGAATCGCAGCCGTGTGGCGCGTGCGCCGTCCTTGTCGACCTTGTCGTGGAACAGGTGCCCGACCCTTGTCACGTGCCACCACAGGCTGAGGAAGGCCAGCGCGTAGACCACGGTCCAGGAGCTGTAGAGAATGGCCGCGATGTTGGCCGAATCCGGGTCCGTGAGATTCTCCGCGAGTACGGAAGTGGTCCACGGAATCACCGACACCACCATGAGGACCAGCAGATTCAGGAACAGCAGCGGCCGGTCCACCCGGGACAGATGGACGAAGATGGTGTGGTGGTTGACCCACATCACACCGATGATGAGGAAACTCACCACGTACGCCGCGTAGTGCGGCCATTGTTCCCACAATCCGTGCCAGAGTTCGGTGCCCTTCTCGTGCGGCACCTTGATCTCCAGCACCAGAATCGTGATGACGATGGCGAATACGCCATCACTGAAGGCCTCGATCCGGCCGGTCTCCGATTCCATGACCTCCCCCTTCGTCTCGGACGCCAGCGGGGAGGGCGCTTCCCCACCCTCCCCGCCAACGCTACCCGGATATCGGCCGTCAGCTGCCGAAGCCGGCCGTCTGCCGCCAGATCCGGCCATCGCGGACGACGAGTGTCCCGAATGCGTGCTCCGGCTCGCCGCCCAGGTTCATGATCGCCCGGTAGAAGATCGTGTCCTCCGTCTCGACGTACTGCTGGAGTTCGACGAGCTCGGGCTTCAGGGTGAGATATCCGGTGAACGTCTCACGGACGGCGTCGATCCCGACGGAGACGCCCTCGTACCGCAGCAGTACCGCGTCGTCGGTGTAGTTCTTCATCACCGCGTCGATGTCGAGGGCCGCGAGGGCCTCCATCTGGCGGACGAACACGGGGTGCAGTTTCGCGATGTCGTACGTGGCCATGACGGCTCCTTCTCCTCGATGGGTGGACGATCAGCTGGTGGTCGCGGACGGGCGGGAGGTCAGGGGCAGGCGGACGGTCATCCGGGTGGCGCCGGGCGCGGACCGGGCGGTGATCGAGCCCCGGTGCCGCTGGGTCACGATCCGGTAGCTGAGGTGCAGTCCGAGGCCGGTGCCCTTGCCGACGTCCTTGGTCGTGTAGAAGGGCTCGAAGATGCGCGGCAGCACGTCCTCGGGGATGCCCCGGCCGGTGTCGGCGATCTCCACGACCATGCAGGTGCCCTCGACGTGGACGCGCAGGGTGAGGGTGCCCGAACCTTCCATCGCCTCGGCGGCGTTGTCGACCAGGTTGGTCCACACCTGGTTCAACTCGCTGGGGTAGCCTGTCAGTTCGGGCAGGTCAGGGGCGTAGTCGCGGACGACGCCGATTCCCGTCAGCTTGGCGCGGAGCACGACCAGGGTGTTCTCCAGGCCGTCGGTGACTGCGAAGCGCTGCTCGGGGGCCCGGTCGAGATTGGCGTAATCGCGTGTGGCGGCGACGAGTTGGGAGATCCGCGGGCCGGCCGCCCGGAGCTCGGCCGCCAGCGACCGGGCCTCCAGCAGGGCGGCCAGATGGTCCAGGGCGGCCGGCAGGACCGGCTCGGTGACGCCTTCGAGCCGCTCCCGCAGCCAGCCCAGGTCCAGCCCGAGGTCGGCGAGGGCGGCGCCGAGCCGGCCGGGCCGCTCGGCGCCCGCCTCCTCGGCCCAGTCGGTGATCTCCTCCTCGGCGTCGGCCTGGGCCAGCGGGTCGGTGGTGGCCGGCGGCGGCACCTTGTGGAGCTCCTCGGCGATCCGGTCCAGTACGGCGCGCTGCGCGGCACCGGCGGCCGCGCCCCAGGACTGCGCGCCGCGGGTCAGGGCGTCCAGGGCGGGCCCGAGCTCCTGGGCGGCCCGGGCGACCGCCGCCGCCGGGTTGTTCAGCTCGTGGGCGAGCCCCGCGGCCAGGGTGCCGAGCGCCTCGACGGTGGCCCGCTTGCGGGCCTGCACCTCGGAGGACTTGATCCGCCAGGCCAGTACGGGCAGCAGCACGGCCGCCACCCCGTGGCAGCGGGTGAGCATCTCGAAGAAGACCGGGCGGGGATAGGTGACCACCGTGGTCGCCGGTCCGCTGGCCGCGGCCGTGGCGACGTAGGCGCCGTCGGTGAGCAGGGGCAGTTCCCCGGTGAACCGGTGGGCGGCCGACGGCTTGCCGTCGTGGTCCTCGTCGGCGCCGCTGCCGGTGGCGTGCCGGGTGAGCACCTCCTCGCGGCCGTCGACCACCTTGGTGACCACGAGCCCGCCGTCGAGGAGCACGTGGAAGCCGGTCGCCTCCTCGCCGTCCCGGAACAGCACGTCGCCGTCGGACAGCACCCGCGGCCGCGAGACCGAGACCAGCCAGTCGAGCTGGTCCTCGGTGAGCCCGGCGAAGATCTCCAGCCCGTGCAGGGCCTCGCGCAGCCCGGGGCCGCCGGTCGCGGCCCCGGTGGTGTCGGACGCGGTCATGCCGGGCTCCCTTCGGCCGGGGTCCGCCGGGCCAGCCGGAGGGTCACCAGCAGGGCCACGACGCACACCGCGGCGACGGCGGCCATGAAGCCGACCGAGGTCCGGTGCAGTCCGTGGACGTTGGTGAGCACCCCGGCGAGCACGGCGGGCACACTCATCGCGAGGTAGGCGAACACGTAGACGGCGGCGGTCAGTTCACCGCGGTGCGCCGGTTCGGCGAGCGCGCTCAGGGCCCGGAAGGCCCCGAGGAACGCCGCGCCCCAGCCGGCCCCGAGCACGGCGGTGGCCGCGAGGAACACCCAGGCCGAGCCGATCCCGAGGGAGACGAGCACCAGGCCCAGCCCGGCGATCAGCCCGCCCAGCCCCAGCAGCGCCGTCCGCAGCGCCGGGGTGCGGCCCAGCAGCAGCTGGGCGGTGGTGGCGGCGCCGGCGAGCAGGGCGACGGTGGCGCCGCCCACCAGGTAGTTGGTGCTGTCGAGCAGCGAGAGGGCCAGGTGGGGGCCCAGCGAGAGGTAGAAGCCTCCGACCGACCAGACGGCGACGACGGTCAGGACCAGCACGGCGAACCGGCGGCGCACCGGGGCGGGGACCCGGATCCGGTGCGGGACCACCTTCGGGCGGCCGCCGGCGCCGGGGGCGCTCTCGGGCATCCGCGCCACCCCGACCAGGGCGAGGGCGAACGCCCCCACCAGCAGCAGATAGCTCAGCGCGGTCGGGGCGGGCGCGTACTGCACCAGCAGTCCGGCGCCGAGCCCGCCGAGCCCGATGCCCACCGTCGGGCCCGCGCTGTTGACCTGGGCGCCCAGCGCGGGCCGGGACGGTGGGGCGAGCTCCAGCAGGGCGGCGCCCATCGCGCCGGTGGCCAGCCCCACCGCGAGTCCCTGCACGACGCGCGCGGTCAGCAGCAGCGCCGGTCCCTGGGCCCCGGCGAACAGGGCCATGGAGACGATCGCGAGGACCAGGGACGCGCCGAGCACCGGCCGCCGGCCGAGGGTGTCGGACAGCGAGCCGAACAGCAGCAGCCCGGCCAGCACGGTCACCGCGTAGACGGCGAACACCACCGTGACCAGACCGGAGGACAGGTCCCAGCGCTGCTGGTAGAGCACGTAGAGGGCGGACGGTACGGAGGAGGAGAGCATCAGCAGCACCAGGACGGCGGCGACCACCCGGAAGCCGGAGCCTCTGGTCGCGCCCGCGCGGGTGCCGGCCGGGTGCGCCGTGACTGGAGCGGTCGTCCTGGATGCCACTGCGTTCACTCCCGTGGAAGGTGTCAGGCGGAGGCCGCCGCCCGGGCCAGCGCGCGGGCCGTCAGCACGCCCGCCAGATGCCCCAGGTATTCGGCCGAGGTGCCGGGGCCCGGGACGAACAGCGACCGGGGCTCGGCGCGGAAGGCCGCGAGCACGGCCTCGGTGCTGTGGTCCCCGCCGGCGGCGAGCCGCCGCTCGACGTCCCGCAGGCGCAGGGCGCGGGCGGTGGCGCCGGTGACGGCGACGCGGACGCCGTCGGCGGTGATCCGCACGGCGGCGGCGCAGACCGGGTACCGGGTGGCGCGGTCGGCGGTCTTCTCGAAGGCCGCGGCCGGGCCGGTGGCCGGCACCAGCAGCGCGGTGAGGATGCTGCCGGGCGGCGCTCCGGCCGCCGCCAGCTCCTCGGCGGTGGCGGTACGCCGTCCGCCGGGGCCGGCCAGTTCCACCCGGGCGCCGGCGGCGATCGCGGCGACGGGCAGGTCGGTGGGCCGGCCGGCGGCGAGCAGGTTGCCGCCCGCGGTGCCCAGGTTGCGCACCTGCGGGTCGCCGTTGGCCCGGGCGGCGGCGGCGAGTTCGGGTGCGCGCGCCAGGACCTCCGGGTCGGCGGCGAGGTCGGCGAGCGGGGTGGCCGCGCCGATCCGCAGCTCGCCGGTGCCGGTGCGGGTGATGCCGCGCAGCTCCGCCAGCCGGCGTACGTCGATCAGCAGCCGGGCTGTGTCGGCCCCCGAGCGCAGGTCCGGCAGCAGGCTCTGGCCGCCGGCCAGCACCCGGGCGCCGCGGGTGCCGGCGAGGAGGGCGAGGGCCTCGTCGAGGCCGGCGGGCCGGACGTAGTCGAGTTCGGTGAGGATCACTGGTCGTCTTCTCCTCGCAGGCGGCGCCAGACCTTCTCCGGGGTCAGGGGCATGTCGATGTGCTGGACGCCGAGGTCGGACAGGGCGTCCACGACCGCGTTGGTCACGGCGGCGGCGGGCGGCACGGTGGCGATCTCGCCGGCGCCCTTGGCACCCAGCGGGTTGTGCGGGCTGGGCGTGACGGTCTTGTCGAGGAGGAAGAAGGGGGCGTCGGTGGCGCGCGGCAGGGCGTAGCGGGTGAGGTCCGAGGTCAGCAGGCGTCCCTCGGCGTCGTAGACGGCGGCCTCCATCAGGGCCTGGCCCAGGCCGTGCAGGATGCTGCCCTCGATCTGGCCCCGCACGATGGCGGGGTTGCCGATGTTCCCCGCGTCGTCCACCGCCGTGTACGCCACCACCTCGGTCTCGCCGGTGAGTTCGTCGACCTCGACCACGGCGACATGTGTACCGAAGGGGTAGTTGAAGTCCGGCGGGTCGAAGTGGGTGGTCTCGTCCAGGGCCGGCTCGATCTGCGGGGGCAGGCCCCAGCCGTACCACATCGCCATGGCCAGTTCGGCGAAGGTCTTGGCGTTGGCGGGGTTGCCCGCCTCGTGGATCCGGCCGTCGGCGTAGACGACCCGGTCCTCGGGGACGCCGAGGAACACCGCGCCGGCCCGTACCATCTTGGCCTTGATCTTGCGGGCGGTCAGCGCCACGGCGGGGGCGGCCATGCTGTACGAGCGGGAGCCGTAGGTGCCCTGCCCGTACGGGGCCTTGAGGGTGTCGCCCTGGTACACCCGGACCTGGGCCGGGTCGATGCCGAACTCGTCGGCGGCGACCTGGGCGAAGACGGTGTGGTGGCTCTGACCGGTGGAGGCGGAGCCGACGGTGACGGCGACCTCGCCGGTGGGGTGGACGCGGATGTTGGCGCTCTCCCAGGTGCCGCCGAGCATGCCCTCCTGCGACATCCGGGTGGAGGGCCCGACCCCGCAGACGGCGACGTAGGTGGCCAGGCCCACGCCGAGCCGTTTGCCGCGGGTGCGGGCCTCGGCCTTGCGGGCGGGCATGTCGGCGTAGCCGGCGAGCTCCAGGGCCTTGTCGAAGTTCTCCCGGTAGTTGCCGGAGTCGTAGGTCCAGCCGAGTCCGTTGGCGTACGGGAACTTCTCGGCGGGCACCAGGTTGCGCCGGCGGACCTCGGCCGGGTCCATCCCGATCTCGGCGGCGTACCGGTCGACCAGCCGTTCCATGAGGAACGCGGCCTCGGCCCGGCCGCTGCCGCGCTGGGCGCCGAGCGGGACGGTGTTGGTGAAGGCCGCGTGGACCTCGCAGAAGGCGGCGTCGATCTGGTACATGCCGGTGATGGAGCGGCCCATGAGGGCGGTGGCGACACCGGGGCCGATGGTGGAGGGGTAGGCGCCGAGGTTGGCCCAGCTGGTGCAGCGGACGGCGGTGATCCGGCCGTCGCGGGTGCCGGCCAGGGTGACGTGCTGGCGGTGGTCGCGGCCCTGGACGGTGGAGTTCATCAGGCCGGTGCGGGTGTCGACCCACTTCACCGGCCGGCCCAGCTCCTTGGACAGCAGCAGGACCAGCGCCATGTCGGGGTACAGGTAGCCCTTGGTCCCGAAGCTGCCGCCGACGGTCGGGGCGATCACCCGGAGCTTGTTGAAGGGGATGCCGAGGACCAGCGCGGAGAGCAGGAAGCGGTGGTTGTGGGGCCCCTGGGTGGAGGCGTAGAGGGTGTAGTCGCCGGTGGCCGGGTCGTAGTGGCCGACGGCGCCGCGCGGCTCGATGGGGCTGTTGACGGTCCGCTGGTTGACGAGGTCCAGCTCGACGGTGACCTCGGCGGCGGCGATCGCCGCGTCCGTGCGGTCCTTGTCGCCGCAGGTCCAGTACGCGTTGAGGTTGCCGGGCACGGCCTCGTGCAGCTGGGGCGCGCCGGGGGCGAGGGCCTCGTCGGCGCGGGTGACCACGGGCAGCGGCTCGTACTCCACGTGCAGGGCGGCGAGGGCGGCCGCCGCCTCGCGCGGGGTCTCGGCGACGACCACGGCGATGGGGTCGCCGACATGGCGGACGGTGTCGCCGGTGAGCACGGGGCGGGCCCCGGGCAGTCCGTAGGGGTGGGGCGGGAAGTGGCTCTCGACGCCGCCGGGGATCCAGATGCACGGCAGCGGCATCACGTCGGCGAAGTCCTGGGCGGTGGCCACCTTCAGGACGCCGGGCATCGCCTCGGCGGCCTTGGTCCCGATGTCCAGGATGCGGGCGTGGGCGTGGGTGCTGCCGAGGATGGCCATGTGGGCGGTGCCGGGCAGGTCGATGTCCGCCACGTACGTCGCCTCGCCGCGCAGCAGCTGCGGGTCCTCACGGCTGTCCAGCGGCTGCCCGAGGACGCGGTGCTCCCCCGTCGGTGCGGTCATGGCGCTCACCCGTCCTGTCTGCCGGCGGCGGACGCGGCGCAGGCGCGCTGCACCCCGCGGACGACGCTGTGGTAGCCGGTGCAGCGGCACAGGTTGCCCGTGAGCCACTCGCGGATCTCGGGCTCGGTGGGGGCGGTGCCCTCCTGGGCGGCCTTGTCGACGAGTTCGCCGAGCGCCATCACCATGCCGGGGGTGCAGAAGCCGCACTGGGTGCCGTGCTCCTGGCGCAGGGCCTCCTGCAGGCCGGTCAGCTCGCCGCCGGGCGGGGTGAGCCCCTCGACGGTGGTGACCTCGGAGCCGGCCGCCGAGGCGGTCAGGACCAGGCAGCTCTTGACCGACCGGCCGTCGAGGCGGACCACGCAGGTGCCGCACTGGCCGGTGTCGCAGCCGACCTTGGTGCCGGTCAGTCCCAGTCCGTCGCGCAGCCGCTCGACCAGGAGTTCGCCCGGCTCGGCGGAGAACTGCCGATCGGAACCGTTGACGTTCAGCGAGATATCCATGCCAGTGCCTGCGCTTCCGTGAGCGGACGGTTGAAGAGCGGCCCGCCGGGCTGCTGGAGAATTCCTCCGGAATGAAGGGATCCGGTGTCCACCGCGGCGAATCCCAAGGCGGTGAGGATTTCCACGACGATTTCCTTCGCCTTGGTGTCGTCACCGGCCACGTAATGGGCGAGCCGGTCCCCGGGTGCCGTTCCGGCGACGGCGAGCGTGTGGAAATGCATGGTGTTCAGGGATTTCACCAGCCGGGCCTGCGGGTACCATCCGGCGACGATCTCGCTGGAGGCCCGGCCGCCGAAGTCACGGGGCACCCCGGCGGCGCCGAAGGCGTTCATGGCGTCCACCACGACCTTGTCGCGCACGGCGTCCCGCGGCAGCAGCCCCTCGGCGCTGTCGAAGGGCACCATCAGCACCAGGGCGTCCGCCCGGTGCGCGGCCTCGTCGACCGTCACCGCCCGGGCTGCCGGCCCCAACTCGGCCACCAGGGGCCCGAGGGTGTGCGGGCCGCGCGCGTTGGCCAGGACCACCGGACGGCCCGCGGCCACCAGGATCCTGGCCAGGGTCGATCCGATGCGTCCGGTGCCGATGATGCCCCACGTCATGGCTCTCCTTGGAAGACGGTGCGGCGCGCGGGCGGCGCGCCTAGTCCATGCCGATCCAGACCGACTTGGTCTGGGTGTAGCTCTCCAGGGATTCGGGACCGCACTCGCGGCCGAAGCCGGAGGCCTTGTAGCCGCCGTAGGGCACGGCCGGGTCGTACTGGTTGTAGCAGTTGACCCAGACCGTGCCGGCCTTGATCTGCGACGCGACCCGGTGGGCGCGGCGCAGGTCCTTGGTGTGCACGCCCGCGGCGAGGCCGTACGCGCTGTCGTTGGCGATGCGTACGGCGTCCTCCTCGGTGTCGAAGGGGATGATCGACAGGACCGGCCCGAAGATCTCCTCCTGGGCGATCCGCATGCCGTTGTCGACCCCGGTGAAGATCGTCGGCAGGAAGTACAGGCCCTCCGCGGAGGCCCCCTCCGGGGTCCAGCCGCTGCCGCCGACCCGGAGGGTGGCGCCCTCCTTCTGGCCGATCTCGATGTAGGAGCTGACCTTCTCGAACTGCCCGCGGTGGGCGAGCGGCCCGAACAGGGTCTGCGGGTCGCGCGGGTCGCCGGGCCTGAGGGCGGCGGCCCGGGCCACCAGGCGTTCGACCATCTCGTCGTGGACCGGCCGCTGCAGCAGCAGCCGGGAGCCGGCCGTGCAGATCTCGCCCTTGTTGTAGTAGATGCCGAAGAAGGCCAGTTCCTCGGCCGCGTCGAGGTCGGCGTCGGCGAAGACGATGTTGGCGGACTTGCCGCCGAGTTCCATCGTGACCTTCTTCAGGGTGTCGGCGGTCCGGCGGATGATGGACTGGCCGACGGCCGTGGAGCCGGTGAAGGCGATCTTGTCGATGCCGGGGTGGCCGGTGAGGGTCTCGCCCAGTTCCACGCCCGGCCCGGTCAGCACGTTCAGCACGCCGTCCGGGATCTCCGCCTCCTGGAACAGCTCGGCGATCTTCAGGGCGGTGAGCGGGGTGGCCGGGGAGGGCTTGTGGACGACGGTGTTGCCCGCGGCCAGCGCCGGCGCGATCTTGGTCATCGACAGCAGCAGCGGGAAGTTGAACGGGGTGATCGCGCACACCACGCCCAGGGGTTCGCGCAGCGTGTACGCCAGCTGTCCGCCGGCCGGCGCCCGCGAGGAGCCGTCGACCCGGGTCACCGCGCCGGCGTAGTAGTGCATGAGCTGGGCGGCCATGGGAGCGTCGACCGTGCTGGAGAAGGCGAACGGCTTGCCCATGTCCACCGTTTCCAGCAGGGCGATCTCCTCCAGGTCGCGCTCGATCAGCTCCCCGACCCGGTTCAGCCGCAGGGCCCGCTCCTGCGCCGACAGTCTGCTCCAGGGGCCTTCCTCGTACGCCCGCCGGGCCGCGGCGACCGCGGCGTCGGCGTCGGCCGCGGCGGCCTGGGCCACGGGGACGATCTCCTGTCCGTCCACCGGGCTGATGTCGGGGTCGGTCCGGCCGTCGCGGGCGTCGACCCACGCACCGTCGATGAACAGCTTCCCGGGGTTGGCCAGGGGCGAGCCCTGGAGCGCGAGCTTGGTCATGGCTGCCTTCCGAGTCGGGGGTGCGGGGGGTTTCAGCCCGTCGCGAGCTGCCGTAAGAAGGTCTCGGCGAGGGCCTTGGAGGAATAGGGGTTCTGGCCGGTGGTCAGCTTGCGGTCCACGACCACGTGCGAGTCCCAGATGGCCTCGGCCTTCTCGTAGCGGGCGCCGAGGCGGGTCAGTTCGACCTCCAGGACGAACGGGAGCCGGCCGGCCATGTCGGTGACCAGTTCCTCGGCGTGCGAGAACGCCGTCATCCGGTAGCCCTCGAAGGGCCATCTGCCCTCGCCGTCGCGCAGGCCCAGCAGCGCGGTGTGGCCGTGGCAGACGGTGGCCAGCGGCTTGTCCTGGGCGAGGGCCCAGCGCAGGACCTGGGCGAGCTCGTCGGACTTGGGCAGGTCACCGATCGCGCCGTGACCGCCGCTGATGTAGATGCCGTCGTAGCCGGCGACGTCCTTCTCGCCCAGGGACTCCACGGCGAGGGGGCGCTGGAGCTGGGGCGTCTCCTCGATGACGCGGACGTAGTCGGCCGCGCTGACGGCGTCGGTGTCCTCGGAGCCGTCGGGGCGGACGTACCGCAGGAACTGGGGGTCGACGCTCGTACGGTCGACGGTGGGGACCTGGCCCCCGATCGTCGCCACGTCCACCGCGTGGCCGGCGGCCTTGAAGAGGGTGTAGGGGACGACGAATTCCTCGGCCCAGAAACCCGAGGGGTGCAGTTCGCCGTCCAGGAGGTGGAGGGTGGCCTTCGCCGTCATGACGACGAGAATCTTCATGACCGTTCTCCTTGCGTGGATTCGCTGCCGATTCAACACGCCCGACGCGGGGCGTGTAAGGGGGGTGACATCAGGCACGCGATACTTCGTCACGTGCGTCCAGTGCCGTGATGATGTGGCGGAATTCATCGATCAGGGGGTGTTCGGGATGGGCTTCCGCGAATATGCGTTCGCCGTACAGGGCGGCCATTTCAGGGGCGTAGGGAAGGATTCCGGCCAGGGGTGTGCCGTAGACCTCGTCGGCGATCCGGCGGGCCCGTTCGCGGTCGATCCCGACCGGTGCCATGCACATCACCAGGGTCCGGCGGCAGGGCAGCCGCCCGGCCAGCGCGATGCTCTCCTCCACACCCGACAGGTCGATCCGGTCGGCGCGGGCCATGATCACCAGGGTGTCGGCGCTCGCCATGGCGGCCACGGTCTCGTTGTTGAGCCCCGCGTGGGTGTCGAGCAGCAGGTCGTCCAGGGCGTGGGTCCGCGCCAGCCGGTCGAAGCCCTCCGGCAGCAGCCCCACGTCGTACCCGACCGCCATGATCTCCCGCAGCGCCTTGGTGCCGGTCCGGGCCGGGACCACGTACAGCCCCGGCGCGGCCCGCTGGGCGGCCGCCTCGATCTCGCAGCGGCCGAGCAGGTAGTCGGTGAGCGACCCGTCCCCGGGCGGGAGCCGGAACAGCAGGTCCTGGGTGGGCGACTGGATGTCGGTGTCGACGACGCCCACCCGGCGCCCCTGGGCCGCGAGCAGCAGCGCCAGGTTCGCCAGCACCGTCGACTTGCCGGTGCCGCCCCGGTGCGAGTGCACCACGACGGTCCGGGCCATCAGGCCACCGCCCGCCGGCCGGCGTGCGGCCCCCGCGCCGCACGTGGCCGGTGCAGGGCCAGCATGGTGACGTCGTCGTGCTGTTCGGCCTTGCCGGTGTGCCGGCGCACCGCCGTGTCCACCACGTCGAGCACGTCCCTGCCGGTCCGCGGGGGTGCGGACGGCGGCAGGGCGAGCAGGTCGAGCATGCGGGCGTCACCGAGGAAGCTGCCGTCGGGGCAGCGGGCCTCGGGCACTCCGTCGGTGAACACGAACAGGGTGTCGCCCGGGTTCAGCTGGGCGTAGCCGAGGGTGTAGACGCAGTCCGGCAGCACCCCCACGGCCGGCCCGGTGACGTCCAGGGCCACCGGCAGTCCGCCGTCGGCGTCCAGCAGCAGCGGCGGGTTGTGGCCGCCGTTGATGTAGACGAGGCTTCCGGTGGCCGGGTCGAGCACCCCGAAGAACAAGGTGGCGAAGTAGCCCTGCCGCAGGTGGTTGCGGGTGAGGTAGCCGTTGGTGGCGGTGACCGCGTTGAGCAGCGGGGTGGCGCCGACGACCGGGATGCGCCGGCTGCTGCCGGCCCGGCCGGCCGCCACCAGGTGCTGCAGGCCGCTCTGTTCGGCCGTGTGCCGCAGCAGGGACCGGATCAGCGCCATGAACAGGGCCGACCCCACCCCCTTGTCGCAGACGTCGGCGACGACCAGGGCCAGCCGGCGCCGGTGGACCAGTTCGAAGACGTCGTAGAAGTCGCCGGCGACCTGCCGGGCGGGCCGGAACAGGACGTCGATCTCCCAGCCGTCGGGCACCGGCAGGGCCTCGGGCAGGAACCCGGCCTGGATCTCCCGGCCGATCTCCAGCTCCTTCTCGTAGCTCATGAGCGCGGCCCGCGCGTCGGCCTCGCGCAGGGTGCGGCCGAGTTCCGCGCGCTCGGAGCAGCTGAGCAGCCGGGCCGAGACCAGCGCGGGCAGGAACGGCGGGACGAGGTAGTCGTGGCCGAGCCGGACGTGGTCCTCCAGGGCGGCGAAGTCGGCCACGGTCCACACCACCACGATGGGTGCCCCGGCCCAGCGGCGCAGCCGGCGTACCGCCTCCCGTACCGACGCGCCCGGCACCTCGGCCGGTGCGAGCAGCACGTCCGCCGCCGGCAGCAGCTCGACGGGGCAGGAGAGCAGTTCGGCGAGGGTGGCGCCGACCACTTCCGCGTCCATGGAACGCAGGGCGTCCAGCAGGGCCCCGGGGGGCGGCGGGTGGTCGCCGAGGACCATCACGGTCGTGGAGGGCATGGGTCCGTCCCCTCAGCCTTCACGGTCAGCGTGCTGATGTTCAGGCCGTCGCGGCGTACGTAGCTGAACTCGTCCACGCTCGTCAGGGCCAGGTGGATCCCGAGGCCGCCGATGCGCCGCCGTTCGGGCGGCACGTCGGCGGGCGGCCGCAGGCACCCGGCCACCGGGTCGAACGCGGGCGCGCTGTCCTCGACGACGATCCTCGCCCGCCCGGCCCCGGCACGGCCCCGGACGGTGATCCGTCCGGTGCCGCCCCGGTAGCCGTGCGTCACGATGTTCGTCGCCAGCTCGTCCACGGCCAGCCGCAGCCGGTACGTGGCGTGCCGGTCCAGCCCGGCGCGCCCCGCCACCGCCTGTACGAAGGAGGCGATGGCGGCGAGCGAACCGAGCGAGGCCGGGACCTGGAGTTCGCCCGCGGCGGGCTCCGTGGTCCCGGTCCCGCGGCGGCGGCGTACGTCACCCATCGAGGACGATGCTGCGGTCCAGGCCGGCCGTGCGGATGGTCCGGGAGACCGGCTCGATCGCCCCGACGACCTTGATGGTGACGTGGTCGGCCACCTTCTGCTGGGCGAAGACCAGGGACCGCAGCCCGGCGCTGGCCATGTAGGCGACCCCGGCCATCCTGATCTCGATCGTGCGGGTGCCGTGCCCGGCGGCCTTCTCGATGGTCTGGTGGAAGTCGGGCGCCGTGTCGGCGTCCAGCTCGCCCGCCAGCTCGATGACGGTGGTGTCGCCCTCGATGCTCAGGGACACGGAAAGCGGCATGTCAGTCTCCTTGAGGTGTACGGCCCACCAGGATCACGACCGAGCGCGGGCCGATGAGGTACTTGCCGGCGTTGTCCAGCTCCTGCTCCGTGCCGGGCGTGCGGATGTCGTACGGCGACTCGGCGCCGGTGTCGGCGAACAGGTGCCAGGTCCGGCCCCCGGGCAGCGCGGGCAGTTCCAGGTCGTGCGACTCCCAGTGGGAGTTCATCGCGACGTACACGACGTCGTCGTCGCCGTGTCCGCAGCGGGCCACGGCCAGCAGCCGGGACTCCGGGGACCAGTCGGGCTGCCAGGCCCGTTCGCCGTGCCAGCTGATGTCCGGCAGGCCGAGCTGCTCGCGCATCTGCCCGGTGGGGTGGACCGTGGAGCGCAGTTCGCGGTGGCGCCCGCGGAAGGCGATCATCTGCTGGGTGAAGCGCAGCAGTTCGGCGTTGTCCTGCACCTGCTGCCAGTCGAACCAGGAGAGTTCGTTGTCCTGGCAGTAGGTGTTGTTGTTGCCCTGCTGGGTGCGGCCCACCTCGTCGCCGGACAGCAGCATCGGGATGCCCTGGCTGGTGAGGAGGATGGCCAGGGCGTTCTTCATCTGGCGCATCCGCAGGGCGCGGATCCCGGGGTCGTCGGTGGGGCCTTCGACGCCGCAGTTCCAGCTGTTGTTGTCGTTGGCGCCGTCCTGGTTGTCCTCGCCGTTGGCCTCGTTGTGCTTGTCGTTGTACGACACCAGGTCGGCGAGGGTGAACCCGTCGTGCGCCGTCAGGAAGTTGACCGAGGCGGCGGGTCCGCGGCCGGCGTACAGGTCGGGCGAGCCGGCGATGCGGGTGGCGAGCTCGCCGACCACCCCCGTGTCGCCCTTGACGAAGCGGCGTACCGTGTCGCGGTACTTGCCGTTCCACTCGGCCCAGCGCCCGTACGCCGGGAAGTTGCCGACCTCGTAGAGCCCGGCCGCGTCCCAGGCCTCGGCGATCAGCTTGGTGTGCCGCAGGACGGGGTCGAAGGCGAGCAGTTCCAGCAGCGGCGGGTTGGGCAGCGGGGTGCCGTCCAGGGCCCGGCCGAGGATGGCGGCGAGGTCGAAGCGGAAGCCGTCGACGTGGTAGTCGGCGACCCAGTGGCGCAGGCAGTCCAGGACGTAGTTGCGGACCACGGGGTGGTTGCAGTTGACCGTGTTGCCGGTGCCGCTGAAGTTGAAGTAGTACCCCTCGGGCGTGAGCATGTAGTACGTGGAGTTGTCCAGGCCCTTGAACGAGATGGTGGGGCCCTGCTCGTTGCCCTCGGCGGTGTGGTTGAAGACGACGTCGAGGATGACCTCGATGCCGGCGGCGTGCAGGTCCTTGATCAGGGTGCGGAACTCGTCCCCTTGCATGCCGTAGCGTCCGGTGGCCGCGTAGCCGGCCTTGGGCGCGAAGAACGCGACGGTGTTGTAGCCCCAGTAGTCGTAGAGCTTCTCACCGGTCTCGGGGTTGCTGCGCGGGTTGTCGCTCTCGTCGAACTCGAACACGGGCAGCAGTTCGATGCAGTTGACGCCCAGCTCCTTGAGGTACGGGATCTTCTCCCGCAGCCCCGCGAAGGTGCCGGGGGCGGTGACCCCCGAGGAGGGGTGCCGGGTGAAGCCGCGGACGTGGGCCTCGTAGATGACGAGGTCCTCGGCCGGGATCCGCAGGGGCGTGTCGTCGCCCCAGTCGAAGTCCTGCAGGCACACCCGGGAGCGGTACTGGTAGCCGCGCGAGCGGTCGGGTTCCACACCCCAGACGTCGCGGCCGGAGATCAGCCGGGCGTAGGGGTCGGAGAGGACCTGGCGGGCGTCGAAGCGGTGACCGCCGACCGGGTCGAAGGGTCCGTCGGCCCGGTAGCCGTACTCGATGTTCTCGTGGTCGAGGCCGAAGACCGTCATGGCGAAGACGGAGCCCGTGCGGAATTCCTCGGGGAACTCCAGCTCGGCCATGGGCTCGGGCTCCCCGCGCTTGTACAGGACCAGGGTCATGGAGGTGGCCTGGTCGGAGAAGACGGAGAAACTGACCCCGCCGGGGACCACGTTGGCCCCGAAGGGGTACGGCTTGCCGGCGCGGACGCGGTACCCGCCCACTTCGTGGGTCGGGTACGCGTCGATGCGCAGGACCTGCTCGGACCCGGCGGTCTCGGTCATCGCGCGGCCGCCTTCGCCTTCGCCCTGGCCTTGGCCTGCGCGGCGGTGGCCTCGCCGGTCTCGAAGAAGTCCAGGAAGCCGGTGGCCGACATGACGAACCGGACTTCCTCGCTCACCCCGTAGAGGGTGACCGCCACGTCCGCGTGCTGGGCCTCGCGGTAGACCACGAGCAGGGTGCGCAGGCCCGCGCTGGAGACGTAGGTGACGGCCGTGAGGTCGATGCGCAGCGGCTTGCCCTCGCGGACCAGCGGCAGCAGGGCCTGGAGCAGTCGGCCCGAGGTCTCGCTGTTGATCTCGCCGGTGGCGACGAGCACGGTGCCCGCCTTGGTCCGGCGTTCCTTGACGTTCAGAGTCATGGTTGTTCGTTCCCCTCGTTTCGGGGCGCCCCCGTTGGCGCTACTTGGTCACCGGCCGCAGCCGGACCTTGACCTTGACCCGCCCCTGGACGTCCGGGAGGTGGACGGTCAGCTCGTCCGCGTCGAACTCCTCGTACGGCTTCTCGTCGATCTCCACGGAGGCGATCCGCACCGAACCCGCGGGCAGCAGGTCGGGCGCGACGCGCAGCACGCGGCCGGGCAGGTCGGTCGGGGCCGGTTTGAAGTGGAAGTCCATCTCCCGGCCGTTGACGAGCAGGTTGTTGTAGACGGCGGCGAGATAGCACAGCTCCGCCGAGTGGTACATGGACATCGAGTGGCTGCCCTTGAGCCGCTCGGTGCCGAGCAGGTACGGCGTGCCGCTGGCGAGCACGTTGAAGTAGACGGCTCCCTCGTCGTGGTCGAGGAAGAAGGTGTTGTAGAACGCCTGCGCCTGGCGGGCCTCCTTGCGGAAGTCCTCCCCGCCGAGGGTGCCGTGCAGGATGAGGTAGGCGAGGATCGCCTGCTCCTGCTGCCACCACGCCTTGCGGTCGTGCCAGGCGAAGCGGTACGCCTCCTGGTCGCCCTCCTTGATCCGCTCCACCACGTCGTACCAGCCGCCGCGCTGGAGGTCGCTGCCGACCGCCGGCATGATCTCGCCGATCTTCCGCGCGAGTTCCTGGTAGGCCGGCTTGGCCTTCAGGGAGTTCATGCGCATCAGGTTCCAGGCGATCTTGAGGTTGTGGCCGACGACCGCGCGGTTCTGCTGCCAGCTGTGCGCGGTGTCGTGCGACCAGTCGCGGAAGAAGCGTTCCTGGACGAACGGGCTGTGCGCGTAGTCCGGGAAGCGCTCGGCGATGGTGTCGAAGGTGTACTCCAGGAAGTCGGCGTACTTCCGGTCGCCCGTCGCCAGGTACAGGTTGATCAGGTACGCGGGCGCGTGGTCGCCGACGGAGTTCCAGTTCTTGCGCTCGGCGTTCTCGCCGAGGGACTCGTGGTCGGGGCTGAAGAGGATCGGGTCGATGTGCGAGTAGTAGCCGCCCTGCTCCTCGTCCTTGAAGAACTTGTCGAAGAGCCGGATGGTGGCGTCCGCGTCCTCCTTGATCCGGGTGTCACCGGTGACGCGGTAGGTCTGGACGGGGCCGGCGAGCGCGTAGATCTGCTCGTACATCGGGATCGCGTCGTAGTCGTCGGAGAACTCCGAGGTGAAGAGCTTGCGCTCGCTGTCCCCGTCGACGCTGATGCCGTGGTACCAGAAGGTCACGTCCTCCTCGGTGTCCACGACCCGCATGTGCTTGCGCAGGTACTCGGTGCCGCGCTCGGCGACCTCCAGGTACTCGTCCTTGCCGGTCAGCAGGTAGGCCGAGGCCATCCCGTAGACCAGCCGGGAGATGGTGTCGGTCTCCTGGACGTGGCTGGCGGTCTTGTCGCCGCCGAGCCGGATCTCGGTGCGGTACTCGGCGAAGTCGACCGGGCCGTCGCCGAACTGGGCGCGCCGGTAGAAGGAGGCCAGCGACTCGATCTGCTTGACCCACCAGCCGGCCTCCTCGAACCGGTAGTCCTCCGCGCCGCGCCCGAGGAAGACCAGGCGCTTGGCGTCGAACCGGCCGCCGTGCTCGGGGTAGTGGATCCCGTAGGCGAAGACGAAGCGGCCGGGCGAGAGCATCTCGTCGAGGTGGCCGGAGGCGTCGATGTAGGGCTCGTCGAGGTTGCGGACCAGTTCGGCGCTGGGGCCGGAGGCGAGCGAGACGTCGAACGGACGGCCGTCGGCGGTGTGCAGCTTCAGCTGCCGGGTCTCCGAGTCGAAGTGGTCGATGTAGCCGGCGATGGTGTCGGAGAAGGAGAAGCTCACGGCGTCTGCCATGGGTCACGCACCGTCCTTTGTCGTGTCGGCGTCGTCCTGGTAGCCCTGGCTGACCTCGACGATCACTCCGTCGGGGTCGCGCAGCCAGACGGTCCGCCAGCCGCAGATGAAGTCGTCGAAGTCGAGCGGGCCGAGCGTCACGTCGGCGGCGTCCCCCATGCGCGCGAGGAAGGCGTCGACGCTGTCGGTCTGGAAGGCGAGGTGCCGGATCCGGCCGGGGGCCTGGGGTCCGTCTCCCCCGGCCACCGCCGGGGGGACCCCCACGTCCGCCCGCCGGGCCGGCTCGGCACCGGCCGGGAAGAGCTCCAGGTACGCGTCCCCCCTGCGCAGGAAGACGATCTGCGTGTCACCGAGGTCCACCACCCGGGCCCGGGCGAAGCCGAAGTACCGGGTGTAGAAGTCCTCGGTGGTCTTCTGGTCGGCGCAGTTGAGGCCGACGTGCGACCAGCGCATCAGCCGGCCCCCTGGCCCCGCCGGGCGGCGATCAGGTCGATGATCCGGCGGGCGAACAGGTGGTGGTGGGCGCCGGTGCGGCCGGTGACCAGGTCGCCGTCGACCACCACGTCCTCGTCCACGTACTGCGCGCCCATGTTGCGCACGTCGCCGACGAGGTTGTTGTGGCAGACCACCTTGCGCCCGCGCACCGTGCCGGGGATCGAGGAGGCCAACCACATGCCGTGGCAGATGATCCCCTTGAGGACCGTCGGCTCCTCGAAGGCCCGCCGCAGCAGCTCGGTCGCGGGCGCCGGCGCGTCCACGTCCTCGGTGTAGCGCAGCCGGTCGGCGACCATGCCCGAGGGCACGATCAGCGCGGCGTAGCGGCGCAGCTCCTCGTCGCTCAGCCCCTCCAGGGACCGGTTCGCCGTGAAGGGCGCCCGGTACTCGTGGCCGCTGAAGGTGAGGGATGCGTTGCCCCACAGCCGGGTCAGGAAGTCGACCTCGGCGCCCTCCTCGGCGAACCGGCGCTGGTAGTAGAAGATCTCCGGCTCGTAGAAGTCGCTCTCGACCAGGACCGCGATCCGCGTCCCGGTCAGCGCGCCCTCGCGCAGGACCACCTCAGACACGGGACACCCCCTTCAGGAAGTCCGCCGCGCGCTCGGCGATCATCGCGATGGCGGTGTGGCAGTTGCCGGACGGCACGGCGGGCATCACGCTGGCGTCCACGACGCGCAGGTTGCGCACCCCGTGCACCCGCAGCTCTGGGTCGACCACCGACAGGTCGTCGACGCCCATCCGGCAGGAGCCGGACTGGTGGTGGTAGCTCTCCGACTTCTGCCTGACGAAGGCGCGCAGCTCGTCGTCGGAGACGACGCCCGGACCGGGCTGGAGCTCCTGCTTGTACCAGGGCGAGAAGGCCGAGGTCGCGAAGAGCTCCCGGGCCAGCTTGACGCCCTGCACCATCCGCTCCAGGTCCCAGCGGTCGCCCAGGTAGTTGGGGTGGATCAGCGGGTCGGCCAGCGGGTCGGCGCCGGCGAGCCGGATCCAGCCGCGAGAGACCGGGCGGACCACACCGGGCAGGATGCTCACGGTGTTCGGGTGGGACCGGCCGACGATCACGTCGAACGGGACGTGCACGAAGGCGATCTGGAGGTCGGGGGCGGGCAGACCCGGCCGCGAGGACAGGAACAGCGCGCTCTCGGAGAGGTTCTGCGCCGGTGCGGGCAGTTCCTGGGTGACCTCGGCCATCAGCCCGGTCAGGACGTGGTTGTGGAAGTTCTCGCCGACGCCCGGCACGGCGGCTGTGACCGCGATGCCGTGCTCGGCGAGCTGCTGCGGGTGGCCGATGCCGGAGAGCAGCAGCAGCTTGGGCGACTCGATGGCGCCGGCCGCCACGATCACCTCGCGGCGGGCCCGCACGGTGTGCAGGCCGGGTTCCCCGGCGGTGCCGTGCGCGTCGCGCACGTCCCGGCCCGGGAAGTCGGCGGGCGGGCTGAGCTGGACGTACTCGGCGCCGGTGCAGGTGTCCCCGTCGAACAGCAGCCGGGTGGTGCGGGCGCCGGTGCGCAGGGTGAGGTTCGGGCGGGTGAGGGCCGGCTCCAGGTACGCGGCCAGGGCGCCCTGGCGGCGGCCGTCGGCCACGTCGATGTGGTGCCAGCCGGTGCCGAACAGGCCGCCCCGGGGGCCGTCGGTGTTGAAGTCGGCGATCTCCTGGTGGCCGAGCTCGACGGCGGCGTCGATGAAGGCCCGGGAGACCGGGTTGGGGCGGTGCCGACCGGCGTGGGTGACCCGCTGCGGTCCCCGGGTGCCGGTGGTCGGCGCGGTGGCGTCCTCCTGGGCCTCCAGCAGGGCGAAGTACGGCAGCACGTCCTGGTACGACCAGCCCGCGGCGCCCTGGTAGGCCCAGTTGTCGAAGTCCGAGGCGTGGCCCCGGACGTGCATCATGATGTACAGGTTGCTGCTGCCGCCGGGTGCCTTGCCGCGCGGCTCGTACGTCCGGCGTCCGTCGAGGCCGGGCTGCGGGACGCTGGTGTAGCCCCAGTCGACGGGCCCGCCGAGCAGCTTGTACCAGGAGGACGGGTCGTCGACCTCGGGCGGGATCCGGGAGCCGCCGGCCTCCAGGACCAGGACCGAGACGTCGGGGTCCTCGCTGAGCCGGTGGGCCAGGACGCTGCCGGCGGTGCCGGAGCCGATGACGACGTAGTCGTAGGTGGCGTTCTCGCGATCGGTCACGGGTGGCCGCCCCTCAGTCCTGGCTCAGGACCTGGAACGGGACGGTGTCGTGGTAGTTCGCCATGTAGGCGATCTTCCCGTCCACGATCCGGAAGAAGTTCATCACCTCGGCCTCGACGCTCTCGCCCGAGGCGCTGACGGCGCTCAGGTGCGAGACGGCCGCGGCCTTCTCCCCGTCGACCAGGAAGTGCACGGGCTCGTTGCGGAAGACCCGGTACATGGTCCCCATGCCCTTCATCATCGAGCGCAGGGTCTCCAGGCCCTCGATGTGGCCGGCGAGCTGTTCGTCCATGACCTGGTCCTCGGCGAACAGGTCGCACCAGCGGTCCCAGTCGCCGGCGTTGGCGTACTCGTAGTACTTGGTCAGGATCTGCCGCGCATCCATCTCCGCTGCTTCCTCCCCCTCATCGGTCCCTGCGGTCTCATCGGTCCCTGGGGACTCATCGGTCCCTGCGGATTCCGTCCGGGCCGACGTGCGCCCAGAACTGGCTGAAGGCGGTGGCCGTGTCGCCGAACAGGCCGTCGCGGCCCTCGACGATCCGGCCGTCCTGCCAGCGCATGAAGTGGAAGACCTGGTAGTCCATCCGCTCGTACGGGGAGTCGCTGCCCTCGGGCGCTCCCGCCCGCGCGGCGGTGTTGCGGCACACGTCCGCGGAGCAGTCCTCGCCGACGAGGACCGCCTCCAGGTCCATCCGGAAGGTGCCCCCGGTCAGCTTGTGGGTCTGCCCCATCAGCTCCAGGAAGGCGTCCAGGCTCTCGTACCAGCCGGCCAGCGGGTGGTTTCCGGGGACCAGCCAGCGCAGGTCCTCGGCGTAGTACTCCAGGATCCGTTCCCGGTCCCCGGAGCCCAGGGCCGCGTACGCGGCCCGCACCCGCTCGGGCGTCACCTCGGTCATCGTCCGCTCCCCGCCGCTCACAGCGACGCCGAACCGGGCATCGGCGCCAGCTCGTTCACCGTGTACCGGCTGATCCGCGGCCCCTTCGGGCCGGGGACGACGACCCAGGTCTGGTCGGCGTCGAAGCCGAGCCAGACGCTGCGGGCGGCCGGCGCGTCCCAGATCCTGGCCTGCCAGTTGACGAGGACCCGGACCACGGCCCGGTCGCCCTCGATCACCGGTTCCACCTTGGTGACGGTGTGCACCTCGTCGAAGAAGCGGTGCGTGACCGCCTCGTACCAGCGGCTGAAGCCCTCGTGGCCGACGAAGGTGTCCTCGGGGACCTCGAACTCCAGGTCCTCGGTGACGAACTCCAGCACCTGCGCCAGCCGCACGTGCTGGTCCAGGGCCACGTACCACTTCTCGGCGAAGCCGCGGATCGCGTCCTCGGTCAACCCCTGGGCGGCCATGCGTCCTCCCTTGCTCGGTCTTCGGACTTCAGATCTGGATGTCGACGAGGAACGGCCCGGCGTGCGAGAGCATCCGGCCGACGGCGGCCACCGCCTCCTCGGGCTTCTCCACCCGCGTCCCGGCCACCCCCAGCGACCGCGCCAGCCCGGCGAAGTCGATCTCGGGGCGGGAGAGGTCGAAGGACCCCGGGAAGTCGTGCTCGGGGATGGAGCGCTCCCGCCAGTACTCGGCGATGTTGTCGTCCAGCAGCCGGTACTTGCGGTTGTTGCAGACCACGAACTTGGCGTGGACGCCGTGCCGGGCCGCCGTCCACAGCGCCTGGTAGGTGTACATCGAGCCGCCGTCGCCGGAGAAGCCGACGACGAGCCGGCCGGGGTGGGCGAGCTTGGCCCCGACCGCGCCGGGGAAGCCCACGCCGAGCGAGCCGCCCCGGGTGAGGTGGTAGTCGCCCGGCCGCTCGGCCGGCAGGTACCGGGTGACCAGCGGGGAGGTGGTCAGCGCCTCGTCGAAGACGATCAGGTCACCCCCGGTCCGCTCCGCCAGCGTCCGCAGGAACACCGCCATCGGCGACTCGTCCTGCGCCCCGGCCCCGGCCGGCCGCCCGGCGAGCGCCCGCTCCCGGGCGCGCCGGTCCAGCCGGGCCGCCGCGGCGGCCCGCCGCTGCGGGCTCAGCTCCCGGTCCAGTACGCCGGCCAGGGCGCGCAGCGCCTGCCGGGGGTCGGCGGCCAGGCCCAGGTCGACCGGGTGGTTCTTGGCGATCTCGTAGGCGTTCAGGTCGATGTGCACGACCTTCGCGTCCGCCCGGAAGGGGCTGGCCAGCTCCGGGAAGACCTCGGGGAAGACGTAGGTGCCCACGATCAGCACCCCGTCCGCGTCCTGGACCAGTTCCTTGCTGTGCGGGCCGAACATGTGCCCGGTCTGGCCGCGCCGCAGCGGGTGCGAGGCGGCGATGTTGACCTCGCTGGAGTCGACCTCGTACACGTCGGCGCCGAGCAGTTCGGCGACCGCGGCGAGCTCGTTCTGGGCCCCGGCCAGCGACACCCCGTCGCCGACCAGGATCACCGGCCGCTCGGCGCCGGCCAGCAACGCGGCGGCCCGGCCCACCGAGGCCGGCGACGGCGCCACGTCGGTCAGGGGGACCGTGGTGGGCAGCACCGGCTCGGAGTTGAGCTCGTCGAGCACGTCCATGGGCAGGGCGACGAAGACCGGGCCGCGCGGCGGGGTCAGGGCGATCTTCACGGCGCGCCGGATCGTGCGCAGCAGCGAGTTCGGGTCGGTGACCCGGGTCGCGTACTTGGTGACCGGCCGGGCCATGGCCACCAGGTCGGCGGCCATCTGCGCGTCCATGGCGTCGTAGCGGACCCCGGCGTCACCGGCGACCACGACGAGCGGCGTGTGGCCGCGCAGCGACTGGTAGAGCATGCCGATGCCGTTGCCCAGACCCACGCCGGAGTGCAGCTGGAGCAGGGCCGCGCCGCCGGTGGCCCGGGCATAGCCGTCGGCGATGCCCGCGGCCACCGTCTCCTGGAGGGCGAGGACGTAGGTGAAGTCCTCCGCCGCGTCGGCGGCGTCGAGGAATCCCTGTTCCACCGTGCCCGGATTTCCGAACATCACCGTCAGGCCGTCGGCCTTGAACTGCTCGATCAGCCTTTCCCGGCCGGGAGTGGCTTCCATGAATTCCCCCTCCATTCCCCCTCCATTCCCCCGAGAATTCCCCCGCTCACCATCCGTACCGGGTGAGCCCGTCCTCCAGCACTTCCACGATCTTCTGCCCCGTCAGATACGAGTCGGGGGTCGAACGGCCGGTGACGAACGGGAAGTCGACGATCACCGACAGCGGCTTTCCGAAATTGCCGTGGTACTGCCCGCGCGGACCGGTCGCGTCGCGCAGGATGTACTCCAGCGGGTACGGCGGCGGGCCCATGTTGAAGTCGGTGCCGAGGAATCCGGTGCCGTCCTTGTAGTCGTACTCCTTGCAGTGACCGGTGACGTGCTTGCCCCAGATGATGCTGCGGCGGTCGTCCCAGTCCCGGGCGAAGGCCAGGCAGGCGACGCCGTAGCACTCGGCGGCCACGACCTTGCCGGCCTTCTTGAAGGCCAGGATCAGCGCGTGCACCCGCTCGTTGTTGGCGAGGTCGGCGATGGGGCCGCTGCCGCCGACGATCAGGATCGCGTCGTAGCCGGCGATGTCCTGGTCGAGCCGGTCCAGGTCGCGGTGGTACTGCTCCAGCTTGCGCAGGTAGCCCTCGTCGCTCGTGTACGGGCGCTCGGGCACCCAGGCCTCGATGTCGAGGGGCGAGTCCAGCCGGCTCGACCGCTCGAACTCCCGCCCCAGCCGGGCGTTCTCCTCGGTGGTGACCGAACGCCCCAGGGGAGGGTCGACGTAGTTCGCGTCGAGGCTCGGCGGCAGTGCGTGCGCGCGCTTTCCGGTCGGGGTCGCGAAGACGACTTCGTATCCCCGCTCGTCGAACTTCGAGACAGGTCCTATCAGTTCCTCGGACCAGTAACCGTGTTCGGAGACAATGACCAGAATCTTTCTGCTCACGGATTCCTCCAGGCGCCGCCTGTTGTCGTTGGCGTGGTCCACAGTGGTGCCGCCGGGAGCCCGCGTCAAAGCGCCCGTGTGCGACTTCGTGAGGTAGTCGGCCAGGTCGTCGGGGCACCTGACGAAGTCGCCGCCGAGTTCAGGAAGTAGCCGCCGGACTTCCTGACGTCGGCCGAATCGGTGAACCGTCCCGGGGGTGCCCGCCCTATGGTCGGGCGGAATCTCGGACACACGGGAAGGGACGCGCGGGTGGACAGGATCTGCACACACCTCGATGAGGTGCGCCCGGTGGAGCCGGGCACCGAGGGCTGCGAGGAGTGCCTCGCCCTCGGCGACAGCTGGGTGCACCTGCGGATGTGCCTGAGCTGCGGGCACGTCGGCTGCTGCGACTCCTCGAAGAACCGGCACGCCACCGGGCACTTCCACCACACCGAGCACCCGGTCGCCGCCTCCCACGAGCCGGGCGAGACGTGGGCCTGGTGCTACGCCGACAAGATCATGCTGGACGTCGCATGAGCGCGGCACCGGACACCGGCCGGGTGGAGACCCCCTCCCCGGCGCCGCAGAACGCCCCCGCGCAGGCCCCCGCCACCGCGACCGCCCACGCGGAGAACCGCAAGCCCGTCATCCTGGCCGTGGACGACGACCCGCAGGTGCTCCGGGCCGTCCGCCGCGACCTGCGCAGCGCCTACGGCGACCGCTACCGCGTGCTGGGCGCCTCGTCGGCCGCCGACGCGCTGAAGATCCTGGACTCCCTCGACGAGCGCGGCCACGACCCGGCGCTGTTCCTGGTGGACCAGCGGATGCCGGACGTGACGGGCGTGGAGTTCCTGCTGGAGGCCGTCAGCAGGTTCCCCGACGCCCGCCGGGTGCTGCTGACGGCCTACGCCGAGACGGACGCGGCGATCACCGCGATCAACCGGGTGCGGCTGGACTACTACCTGCTCAAGCCGTGGGACCCGCCGCACGAGCGGCTCTTCCCGGTCCTGGACGACCTGCTGTCGGACTGGCTGGCCACCTACCGGCCGGCGTACGACGGCATCATCGTGGCCGGGCACCTGGTCTCCCCCGGCACCCACGCCGTACGGGACTTCTTCACCCGCAACGGCCAGCCGTTCCGCTTCCTCAACGTCGAGCGCGACCCCGAGGCCCTGACCCTGCTCGCCGACCGGCCCGACGCCACCTTGCCGCTGGTCCGGTTCCCCGACGGCCGGCTGCTGGCCGCGCCCACCGACGCCGAGCTCGCCGCGGCCCTGGGCCTGGCCACCACCGCCTCCCGGCCGCACTACGAGTGCGTGATCGTCGGGGCCGGCCCGGCGGGGCTCGCCGCGGGCGTGTACGCCGCCTCCGAGGGCCTGTCCACCCTGATGCTGGACTCCCGGGCGCCCGGTGGCCAGGCGGGCACGTCGAGCCTGATCGAGAACTACCTGGGCTTCCCGTCGGGCCTGTCCGGCGGCGACCTGACCCGGCGCGCCACCATCCAGGCGTCCCGGTTCGGCGCGGAGATCCTGCACCCGGTGGAGGTGGTCTCGCTCACCCGGGACGACCCGGCGAAGATCCTCACCCTGTCGGACGGCACGGAGATCTCCGCCGAGACCGTCCTGCTGGCCACCGGGGTGGCGTACAACAAGCTGCCCGCCGAGGGCGCGGAGCGGTTCGAGGGCGCCGGGCTGTACTACGGCGCGGCCACCACCGAGAGCTCGGCCTGCATCTCGCAGCACGTGTTCATCGTGGGCGGGGCGAACTCGGCCGGGCAGGCCGCGGTGCACTTCGCCAAGTACGCCGCCCGGGTGACGGTGCTGGTCAGGGCGGCGTCGCTGGACGAGAGCATGTCCCGCTACCTGATCGACGAGATCGACCGCACCCCGAACATCGAGGTCAGGGTGCGCACCACGGTGGTGCGCCTGGACGGCGGCGACCACCTGGAGCGGATCACCCTGCACGACGCCGACACCGGCGAGGACACCGAGGTCCCGGCCCGCTTCATGTTCACCTTCATCGGCGCCCGGCCGCACACGGGGTGGCTCCAGGGCGTGGTGGAGCGGGACGAGTACGGGTTCGTGCTGACCGGCTCGGACCTGATCTCCAACGGGGGCGAGCTGCCCTCGGAGTGGAGCCTGGAGCGGGCCCCGTACCCGCTGGAGACCAGCGTGCCGGGCGTGTTCGCGGCCGGTGACGTCCGGGCGCACTCGGTCAAGCGGGTGGCGTCGGGCGTGGGCGAGGGCGCGATGGCCGTCTCGCTGATCCACCGCTACCGGTCGATGGGCTGAGGCGTTCCCCCGTCGGCGTAACCGGCCGCGGGACCTTGCGATCACCGGCAGAACGGATGCAACGTTGATTACATGATTACAGCCGAACAGCGTGAGCAGCTGCGGGCCTGGTTCGCCGAGCGCCTGCCGGTGGACGTCTACGAGAGCCTCGTGGACGTCGTGGTCGACCGCGAGGAGATCACCGTCGTCGGCCGCGTCCCCGCGGCCGAGTCGGTGAAGGAGTTCCGGGAGCGCACCCGGGAGCAGCGCATGGAGGTGGCGCGCGAGGCCGAGGGCCTCTACCGCCGCAAGGTCGCCTGGGGCGTCGAGACCGACCAGGGCCGGGTCCTGTTCACCCATCTGGCCGTCCCCGTCATGACCCGGCTGCGCCAGTCCGAGCGCCAGGTCCTCGACACCCTGGTCGCCGGCGGGGTGGCCCGCAGCCGGGCCGACGCCCTCGCCTGGTGCGTCCGCCTGGTGTCGCAGCACACCGACACCTGGCTGGCCGACCTGCGCGACTCCCTCGACCAGGTCCAGCGGGTCCGCGCCCAGGGCCCGGACGTCACCGCGCAGGGCCCGGCGGCCGCCCGGGCGGACGCGGAACCCGCCGACTCCCAGGAGTCCGGGGACGAATGACGCATTCGGCTGACGGGCGGCCTCCCGGGCCGCGAAGGTGACTCCGGAGCACCTGACCGAGGGAGACAGACCATGACCCAGACCGTCGAGTACATCCGCTACCGGATCGCACTGGACGACCAACAGGCCTTCGAGGACGCCTACCGTCGCGCCGCGGAGTCACTGGCCGCCTCGCCCCAATGCGTCGACTACGAGCTGACCCGCTGCCAGGAGGAGCGCGAGCGCTACATCCTGCGCATCCGCTGGACCTCGATCGAGGACCACCTCCAGGGGTTCCGCAAGGGCGAGCACTTCCCGGCGTTCTTCCAGGCGATCCGGCCGTACGTCTCGGCCATCGAAGAGATGCAGCACTACCTCCCCACGGACGTCGTCGGCACGGGAAAGGCCGCAGCGGAGCAATGAGCACCACGCCCACGATCTACGAGTGGATGGGTGGCGCAGAGGCGATGAAGCGCCTCACCGCCGCCTTCTACGCCCACGCCCTGCAGGACCCGGTCCTCGAACCGGTCTTCCGGGGCATGGACGCCGAGCACCCCCAGCACGTGGCCGTCTGGCTGTCCGAGGTGTTCGGCGGCCCCGCCGACTACTCGGCCCACCACGGCGGCCACCAGCACATGGCCACCCAGCACCTGGGCCGCGGCATCACCGAGCAGCAGCGCCGCCGCTGGGTGGACCTGCTGCTCGACACGGCCGACGAGGTGGGCCTGCCCACGGACCCGGAGTTCCGTGCCGTGTTCGTGTACTACATCGAATGGGGCACCAGGATGGCGTTGATCTACTCGGGGGAGGACCCTCCGCCGGTGGACGCCGCCGAGGTGCCGGTCTGGTCCTGGGGCCGGACCCCGCCGTGGATCCCCGGGAGCTGACGCCCAGGAGCCGAGGGCCGGGCGCCGGAGCCGCCGGGCGGCGCCGGCGTCCTATCCACGGCCGGGCCGGTCCGCCAGGAGCACCTGGAGTTCCGGCCCGGTCCCCTGCTCCCGCCAGAACTCCTCGGCCTCCCCGAGGATGTCCTCGAAGGTCTCCCAGTCGGCCGGCCGCGCCCGCGCGTAGCCGCGCCACGAGGTCACCGCGAGCAGCCGGCCGGGCGCGGGGCCCAGCCAGGACAGGTCGACCAGGCAGTCCGCCAGCGCGTCCCAGTTCCGCCCGAACCACTGCGGCAGCCGCAGGGCCCGGGCGCACCGGTCCATCAGCTCGGCCTTGCTCCGTACGCCGTCCAGGTCCAGCCGTACGGTGGTCCACCCGGCCTCCTCGGCGGCGGCCAGCGCCGGGGCGATCGGCTGCGGGTCCAGGGTCATCTCACCACCGCCTTGAAGCTCTTGTAGTGGTCGTCGGTGTAGTAGGACTCCCCGCCCTCACCCGTGACGATCCGGCGCGCCCCGCGGTCGCGCGACCCGGGGGTGGGCACCGTGAACTCGCGGTAGTAGCCGCGTTTCTGACGGGGCAGCGCCTTCTCGAAGTTCCCGAAGACCGTGCCGTCCTGCCGGTAGGGATAGGGCCCGCCCCGGTCGATGAGCGCGAGGGTGTCCCGCGCCTGCGGCGGCAGGTCCGCGGCCCGGACCGTCACCATCCCCCTGGCCCAGTCGGGCGCGGTACCGGCCGGCGCCGAGGGCACCACGGCCTGGCGCCCGCCGCCGGCTCCGCTCCCGCACGCCGCCGTGGCCAGGAACACGGCGCAGAGGAACACGGCCCCCAGCGCCCGCAGCAGAGCGCGCGGCACACTCCGGTAGATCATGCGCCGATAGTGCCAAACCAACCGTTGCGGGGCGAACCGGCGCCCGGCCCCGGTCGCCGGTCTCAGTCGTCGGGGTCGGCCCGCTCCAGCGCCGGCCGCAGCGGGGGCGCCGACTCGGTCAGCAGGTAGTCCGCCGCCGCCGTGTCGGTGACCAGGCTGGTCACCAGGCCCGACCGCAGCACCGCGCCGATCGCCGCGGCCTTGCGCAGGCCGCCCGCGATCGCCACGACCTCCGGGATCCGCCGCAGCCGGTCGGCCTCGACCGTGATGCAGCGCTCGCCGAGGTCCCGGCCCACCCGGCGGCCCTCCGCGTCGAACAGGTGCGCCGACATCTCCGCGGCGACGCCCAGCGAGGCGTAGTGCGCCCGCTCCTCGTCGCTGAGCATGTCGTGCACCGTGGAGATGCCCGGCTCCCACGAGCCGATCGACACGGCCGCGACCGTGACCTTGTCGAAGTACTCGAACGCCCGCGCGATGCCGGTCTGGCTGCGCAGCGCCGCCGCCGTGGCCGGGTCGGGCAGCAGCATCGGCGCGTAGATCGGGTGCGCGTCCCCGCCCGAGACCTGGGCCGCCCGGCGGACGGCCTCCACGGACCCGCGCTCGGCGGTCCCCGCGTCGTACACCCCGGTCAGCTGGACGACGGTGCACGGCGGCAGCCGGTGCAGCGCGGCGGCCATGTGGATGGTCGAGCGCCCCCAGGCCAGGCCCAGGACGTCGCCCTCGTTGACGAGCTCGCCCAGCAGGTCGGCGGCGACCGCGCCGAGGTTCTCCGGGTCGGGGGCGTCCTCCGCCGCGTCGGCCGGGGACTCCACGACCACCGCGTGCCGCAGTCCGTAGCGGGCACGCAGGGCGTCGGAGCGCTCCGCGTCCAGCTCGGCCGGCACCCTGATCTCGATGCGGACCAGATCGCGTTCCAGAGCGGTCTCCAGGACCCGCGCCACCTTGAAGCGGCTCACGCCGAACTCCTCGGCGATCTGGATCTTGGACTTGCCTTCGAGGTAGAAGCGGCGGGCCATGGCCGCCGCCTGCACCAGCTCCGCGGGTCCCATCCGCAGGGCTGACCGTCCCGCCGACATTGCAGACACCGCGCTCTCCTCACTGCTGTTCACACTCTCGACTCGCCGTTCATCCTGTCAGATCCGGCGGCCGTTGATCAGCCCGGACAGCCGCCTTCTGGCGAGCTGTTCACCGAGGCTTCGCGTTGCGCGTCCCGTGCGCCTCAGTGGTCGCAGGCCCAGGGTGCCGCGGCGATCGCCGCACCCGCCTGCTCACGCAGCGTGCGCACCGCCGCGGCCGGATCGACGGCCCCGTAGACGGCGCTGCCGGCGACGAACACGTCGGCGCCGGCCTCGGCACAGCGTTCGATGGTGGAGGCCGAGACCCCACCGTCGACCTGGAGCCAGACCTCCAGTCCGTGCTTGGCGATCAGCTCGCGGGTGCGGCGGATCTTGGGCAGCATCACGTCCAGGAACGGCTGCCCGCCGAAGCCCGGCTCGACCGTCATGATCAGCACCATGTCGAGCTCGGGGAGGATGTCCTCGTACTGCTCGATCGGCGTCGCGGGCTTGAGCGCCATGGAGGCACGGGCCCCCTTGGCGCGGATCTCGCGCGCCAGCCGTACGGGCGCCCCCGCGGCCTCGGCGTGGAAGGTGACCGAACCGGCCCCCGCCTCGACGTACTGCGGGGCCCAGCGGTCCGGGTCCTCGATCATCAGATGCAGGTCCAGCGGGATGTCCGTGGCCCGGCCGAGCGACTCCACGACGGGCAGCCCGAGGGTCAGGTTCGGGACGAAGTGGTTGTCCATGACGTCGACGTGCAGCCAGTCGGCGCCCCCGACGGCCTTCGCCTCGTCGGCGAGCCGGGCGAAGTCCGCGGACAGGATGCTGGGATTGATCTGAACGGCCATGCCCCAAGCCTGCCATGCCGGGGGCCGGTTTCCGCCCCCGGCCGAAGGCGGAACGGGCCGGAACCGGCCCCTCGACCGTGACATGCGCCACTGCCGCCACCGGCGTCCCCACCGCACCGGCCGCCCGGCGGCCCCGGGCCGGGCCGGTGGGGGTCGTGCGCCGCCGCCGGGCCGGGCCGGTGGGGGTCGGGCGCCGCCGCCGGGCGGGCGTCAGGCGGTGCGGCGGAGCAGGGCCAGGTACATCGCGTCCGTGCCGTGCAGATGGGGCCAGAGCTGGATGTCCGGGCCGTCGCCGAGGGCCGTGACCCCCGGCAGCAGCGGCCGGGCGTCGATCAGCTCGGCCCGCGCCGGGGCCGCGCCGCCCCGGCCGCGCAGGACGTCGTCCACCACGACCCGGGTCTCGGCCAGGTGCGGGGAGCAGGTCGCGTAGCCGACCACGCCGCCGACCCGGACGGCCGCCAGGGCCTCGCGCAGCAGGCCGCGCTGGAGCGGGGCGAAGCCGTCCAGGTCCTCCGGGCGGCGCCGCCAGCGGGCCTCCGGGCGCCGGCGCAGGGCGCCCAGCCCCGAGCAGGGCACGTCCATCAGGATCCGGTCGAAGGAGCCGGGCCGCCAGGCCGGCCGGGTGCCGTCGGCGGTGATCACCTGGTACGGGCCGGGGTTGCCGGCCAGCGCCCGCTCCACCAGCCGGGCCCGGTGCGGCTGCTTCTCGGAGGCCAGCAGGAACGCCCCGCGCTGGGCGGCCAGCGCGCCCAGCAGCGCGGCCTTGCCGCCGGGGCCCGCGCACCCGTCCAGCCAGCGCTCGTCGCGGCCCTCCAGCGGAGCGTTGGCCAGCGCGACGGCCACCAGCTGGCTGCCCTCGTCCTGCACGCCCGCCCGGCCCTCGCGGACGGCCTCCAGGGCGCCGGGCTCGCCGCCCTCGGCGAGCCGCACCGCGTACGGCGACCAGCGCCCGGGCAGGGCCGAGTCCTCACCGACGGCGTCCAGCAGTTCCTGCGGGGTGGAGCGGCCGGGGCGGGCCACGAGGGTCACCTCGGGCCGCTCGTTGTCGGCCTCCAGCAGGTCCTCGATGCCGGCGCGGCCACCACCGAGGGCGTCCCACAGCGCGGAGACCACCCAGCGGGGGTGCGAGTGGACCACGGCGAGGTGGTCCTCGGCGTCCTCCTCGTAGGGCGGTGCGACCCGCTCCAGCCAGCCGTCCAGGTCGTGCGCGGCGACCTTGCGCAGCACGGCGTTGACGAACTTGGCCCGGCCGTCGCCCAGCACCACCCGGGCCAGCTCCACGCTCGCCGACACCGCCGCGTGGCTCGGGATCCGGGTCCCCAGCAGCTGGTGCGCGCCCAGCGACAGCACGTCCAGCACCGGCGGGTCCACCTCGCGCAGCGGCCGGTCGATGCAAGCCGCGATCACCGCGTCGTACGTGCCCTGCCGGCGCAGGGTCCCGTACACCAGCTCGGTCGCCAGCGCCGCGTCCCGCGCCTGGAACTTCTCGTCCTGCCGCGCCTTGCGCAGCAGCGGGGGCAGGACGAGGTTGGCGTAGGCGTCGCGCTCGTCCACGGCCCGCAGCACCTCGAAGGCGAGGATCCGCACGGGGTCCTTCTGCGGACGCCGGTAGGGCTTGGCGGGACGGCGACGGGGCTGTTCGCTCACGTGAAAGGTGCTCCGGGAGTATCGGATGGAACGGGGTGGGCCGGACGGCGCGTGCGCCGTCCCCCTCAGCCTACGTCGGTGCCGCCGAGCCGCTCACCGGGAGCGATCCGCACCCCGCGGGCCCAGTCCGCGCCCCGCATCGGCTTCTTGCCCTGCGGCTGCACCCACAGCAGCTCCACGGCGTGCGAGCCGGTGCCGACGTGGACGTGGTTCTTGGCGGGGGCCAGCTCGCCGGGCGCGAGGTCGGTGCGGTCGCCCACCAGGCCCACCGAGATCAGCTTCAGGCGTTCGCCGCGGAAGACGGTCCAGGCGCCCGGTGCCGGGGTGCAGCCGCGCACCACGCGGTCGGCGCGCAGCGCGGGCGCCGTCCAGTCCACCCGGGCGTCCTCGACGGTGATCTTCGGGGCCAGGGAGACGCCCTCCGCCGGCTGCTCGACGGCGCGCAGGCTGCCGTCCTCGATGCCGTCCATGGTGGCCGCGAGCAGGCCCGCGCCCGCGAAGGCGAGACGGGTGAGCAGGTCCCCGCTGGTGTCGGTGGGGCGCACCTCCTCGGTCAGCACGCCGTAGACGGGACCGGAGTCGAGGCCTTCGTCGATGCGGAAGGTCGAGGCGCCGGTGACGGTGTCGCCGGCCATGATCGCGTGCTGCACGGGCGCGGCGCCGCGCCAGGCCGGCAGCAGCGAGAAGTGCAGGTTGACCCAGCCGTGCCGGGGGATGTCGAGCGCGTTCTTCGGGATCAGGGCCCCGTAGGCGACGACCGGGCAGCAGTCCGGGGCGATCTCGCGCAGCCGCGCCTGGAAGTCCTCGTCGCGCGGCCGGACCGGCTTGAGCACCTCGATCCCGGCCTCCAGCGCCCGCTCGGCGACCGGGCTCGCGACCAGGCGCCGGCCGCGCCCGGCGGGGGCGTCGGGCCGGGTCACGACGGCGGCGACCTCGTGCCGCCCGGAGGCGATGAGGGCGTCCAGGGCGGGGACGGCGACCTCGGGGGTGCCTGCGAAGACCAGCTTCACTGGGGGTCCTACCTCGCTCTCTCGGCGGTCAGCAGCGCACCAGTCTATGAGGCGGCCGCCCAGGGGGCGTACGCGGACCAGCGCGCCTTCCGCATATGCCGACACGCCCCTGGAGCGTGACTCCTCGCCCCATGGCGCGTTGGGTCAAGAGAGATTGACCCGAAACGGGCCGCGATCGACCGTCACATGCGGCCCGGTCCGCTCCTCAGCACCGGTTCGAGAGGCTTGTTCATGGCCGACCACGCCACCCACGACGCCCAAGCGCGGGCCAGCCTGCACCTGCTGGTGCGGGACATCGAGCGGGTCCGCCGACAGGTGGATGCCCTGCGTACGCTCACCGCCCAGCTCGGCAACGTGTACCGCCCGCGCCGCTCCGGTCCCTCCACGGGGTTCGTCGTCTACGGCCGCGCGCCCGCCCCCACCGTACGCCTCGCGCAGGAACTGCGCGACAGCGTCGAGACGTTGGTGACCGCCGCGGTCGACTTCGACCGCTCGCTCGGCTTCTCGTGGGACGCGGTCGGATCCGCGCTCGGGGTCACCAAGCAGGCCGTGCACCGGCGTTACGGCGCCCGCCGGGCCCAGGCCGCCGAGGCGGCCGAACCGCTGGCCGAGGGCACGACGACCCGCACCCTGGGCATGCCCACGGTCCCGGCCGCCCGCGCGGTGCCGCCGCAGCCGGTGCGCGAGGAGGCCGCCCGCACGGCCGCCTTCCCCGGCCCGCGCAACGGCTGACCAGGCCTCCCTGCGGGGCCCTGCCCCGTGCGGCTCCGCCGCGGGACACCGACCGTCCGCGGACGGCGGGCCCGGGTGGGCCGGTCGCGCAGTTCCCCGCGCCCCTGGACGTCGGGCTCCGGCCGGACCGGAGCCACCCCTCCGGGGCGCGGGGAACGGCGCGACCAGCCACCCCGCACCCGCGGTCAGCGAGAACGGCAGCCCCCGCGGCGGGGGCCCACCCCGGCAGAGCCGGTGCCCCCAGGGGCGCGGGGAACTGCGCGGCCGGCACACCCCGGGCCCGCGGTCGGTGACGGCGGCCGCCCCCGCGGCGGAGCGGGGGCGGCCGGGGCCGCGCCGGCAGGGGCGCGGTTCGGCCCGGCCGAGGCACGAGAGTCACCCGCGGCGCAGCCGGTCAGCCGATGTCCACCGGGTCGATCCGGACCCGTACCGCCTCGGCCGCGGGCACCCCGCGCGCCAGGCGCGCCGCCTGGGCCGACTTCAGGGCCGAGGCCAGGGCCGCGCCGCTGCCCGGCGGGACCCGGACCAGGGCCCGGTCGCCCGGGGAGGGCTCGCCGCGCCGGCCGGGCAGCGGGACCGGGCCCAGGACCTCCGCGTCGGGCGGCAGCTCGGCGGCCGCCAGGAAGGCGAGCACCGCCTCCGCGCGGCCGGTCACCGAGGCCATCCGGGAGACCGGCGGGAACCGCAGTGCGGCCCGCTCCGCCAGCTCCCGCAGGGCGTGACCGACCGGGTCCCAGCGGACCAGGGCCTGCACCGGCGGCAGGGTCGGCTCGGCGACCACCACCACCTGGCCGTCCCCGCGCACCAGCGCGGCGGCCGCCGTCCAGCGCCGCAGCGCCTCCTCCCCCGCCCGCAGGTCCGGCAGGCCGAGCATGGCCCAGCCGTCCAGCAGCAGGGCCGCCGCGTATCCCGGGCCCTCGGCCACGGGCTCGGCGCCGGGGGTGGAGACCACCAGCGCGGGGGCGTCCGGCACCCGCTCCAGCACGTGGTCGCGGCCGGAGGTGCGCACCGGGACCTGGGGGAAGGCCCGGCCCAGCTCCTCGGCGGTGCGCCGGGCGCCCACCACCTGGGCACGCAGCCGGAAGGAGCCGCACGCCTCGCAGTGCCAGGCGGTCTCCGGCCGGCCGCACCAGGTGCAGCGCAGCTCCCGCTCGTCCGGCGCCTCCAGGGGGCCGGCGCAGGCCGTGCAGCGGGCCGGGGTGCGGCAGTCCTGGCAGGCCAACCGGGGGGCGTAGCCGCGGCGCGGGACCTGCACCAGCACCGGGCCGCGGGCCAGCCCGTCCCGGGCGGTCTCCCAGGCCAGGCTCGGCAACCGGGCGGCCCGGGCCGCGCCGTCGCGGGCCAGCAGTTCGTCGCCGACGGTACGGATCCGGGGCGCGGCCTCGCGGACCGTCTCGCGGGCGGCCACCAGCGGGCGCGCCCAGCCGGTCTCCACCAGCTGGGCGGCCTCGACGGTGCAGCTGACGGAGCCCAGCAGGAAGCCGCAGCCCTCGGTCACGGCACGCAGCTCCAGCACCTCGCGGACGTGCGGGAACGGCGCGTGGTCGTCGCTGTGGGCGGAGTCCCCGTCGTCCCAGAGGGCCACCAGGCCGAGGTCCTTGACGGGGGCGAACATGGCGGCGCGGGTGCCGACGACGAGCCGCACGGAGCAGCGCAGCACCGCCAGCCACTGCGCGTACCGCTTCTCGGGGCCGGACTCGGCGGTCAGCAGGACGTGCCGGCCGGGGCCGAGCAGGGCGGTGAGCGCCTCGTCCACCCGGGCCGCGGCCCGGCCGTCGGGGAGCACGGCCAGGGCGCCCCGGCCGGACGCCAGGGCCGCCGCGAGGGCGCGGGCCAGTTCCTCGGGCCAGGTCGGGCCGGGCAGCGCCGTCCACACGGCGCGGGGGGCGGAGCCGGCGGCCAGCTCGCGCAGGAAGCCGGGACCGGCCGGGTAGCGGGACCATCCGCCGGGCTCGGGGGCCGGCGGCGGGGGCAGCGGGTCGGGCGACGGCCGGCCCTCGGCGCGTGCGTGCCGGGGCGGGATGGCCAGCTGGAGGACGTCGGCGAGGCTGCCGGCGTAGCGGCGGGCGACGGCCCGGGTCAGGGCGAACACCTGCGGGGTGAGCACCTGCTCCGGGGAGACCACCTGGGCGAGCGCGGCCAGCGGACCGGAGTAGTCGCTCTCGGCGACCCGGTCGACGATGTAGCCGTCGACGAGGCCGCCGCCCTCGCGGCGGCCCTCGCGGACGCGTCCCTTGCCGGCGCCGAAGCGGACCCGGACGCGGACACCGGGGCGGGCCTCCTGGTCGAGGTGCTCGGGGACGGCGTAGTCGAAGGGCCGGTCCAGGTGGAGGACGCCCTTGTTGACCACGACGCGGGCGACCGGCAGGTGCGCGGCCTGCGGGACGCCTCGCCAGGTGCGGGGCCGGGCCTTCTCCTCGGCCGCGGCCTTCGCGCGGGCCTCGGCCACCGAGTCCCGGATGAGCGCGAGCTGCTCCGGCGGGCCGCCCCCGTCCCGCTCCGCCGGTTCGTCGTCGCTGCTCACAGCAGCATTCATACCAAACGGCACCGACATCACGAGCCGGCCCGGGACGGCCCGAGGGCCCGGACCGACGAACGGTCCGGGCCCTCGGGGCGAAAGCCGGTGCT
>NZ_JAJAUY010000035.1 GCF_020532625.1 Streptomyces antimicrobicus
GAGCCGGCCGGCACGGCGAGGCCGACGCCCTCCTGGCCGCCTTCGTCCGCGCCCGCACGCCCGCGGACGCGGCCCGGCTGGCACGCCACGCCCCGGACTGGTTCGCGCCCCGCCTGCTGGCCGCCGCCCGCGCGGTGTCCGACGTACGCCACCGCGAGCTCCGGCATGCGCTGCGCATGGTCAGGGCCTGACCGCAACCGACCACCGGAGGCGGGAACTTGATCGATTGGGCCAACCGTGCGCGGTGGTCTTGCCCCGCGGTGTGACGGGGCTTACGGTCACGTACCTACGCATTCCGTCTACGTGCGTAGAGGCCCGGCGTCCCGTCGCAAGGAGCAGCTCATGGCCCACATCGTCCGCGCCGCGCTGGTCCAGGCCACCTGGACCGGCGACACCGAATCGATGATCGCCAAACACGAGGAGCACGCCCGCAGAGCCGCTGCCCAGGGGGCGCAGATCATCGGGTTCCAGGAGGTGTTCAACGCCCCCTACTTCTGCCAGGTCCAGGAGCCCGAGCACTACCGCTGGGCCGAGCCCGTCCCCGACGGCCCGACCGTGCGCCGGATGCAGGACCTCGCCCGCGAGACCGGCATGGTGATCGTCGTACCGGTCTTCGAGATCGAGAGCCAGGGCTTCTACTACAACACCGCCGCCGTGATCGACGCCGACGGCAGCTACCTCGGCAAGTACCGCAAGCACCACATCCCCCAGGTCAAGGGCTTCTGGGAGAAGTACTACTTCCGCCCGGGCAACGCCGGCTGGCCCGTCTTCGACACCGCCGTCGGCAAGGTCGGCGTCTACATCTGCTACGACCGCCACTTCCCGGAGGGCTGGCGCCAGTTGGGCCTGGCCGGCGCCCAGCTCGTCTACAACCCCTCCGCCACCCACCGCGGCCTGTCCGCGCACCTGTGGCAGCTGGAGCAGCCCGCCGCCGCCGTCGCCAACGAGTACTTCGTCGCCGCCATCAACCGCGTCGGCCAGGAGGAGTACGGCGACAACGACTTCTACGGCACCAGCTACTTCGTGGACCCGCGCGGCCGGTTCGTCGGCGACGTCGCCAGCGACAAGGAGGAGGAGCTCCTCGTCCGCGACCTCGACCTCGACCTGATCGAAGAGGTCCGCACCCAGTGGGCCTTCTACCGCGACCGCCGCCCCGACGCCTACGGAGGACTCGTCCAGCCGTGACCGACCCCACCCCGCTGCTCAGCCGCCACCGCCAGGTCCTGCCCGACTGGCTGGCCCTGTACTACGCACACCCGATCGAGCTCACCCACGGCGAGGGCCGGCACGTCTGGGACGCCGACGGCAACCGCTACCTCGACTTCTTCGGCGGCATCCTCACCACCATGACCGCCCACGCCCTGCCCGAGGTCACCAAGGCCGTCGCCGAGCAGGCCGGGCGGCTCATCCACTCCTCCACGCTCTACCTCAACCGGCCGATGGTCGAACTGGCCGAGCGGATCACGGCCCTGTCCGGCATCCCCGACGCCCGGGTCTTCTTCACCACCTCCGGCACCGAGGCCAACGACACCGCGCTGCTGCTGGCGACCGCGTACCGCCGCTCCAACCAGATCCTGGCGATGCGCAACAGCTACCACGGCCGCTCCTTCTCCACCGTCGGCATCACCGGCAACCGCGCCTGGTCCGCGACCAGCCTGTCGCCGCTCCAGACGTACTACGTCCACGGCGCCGTCCGCAGCCGCGGCCCCTTCGCGCACCTGGACGACGCCGCGTTCACCGCGGCCGCCGTCGCCGACCTCGAGGACGTCCTCGGCCAGGCCCGCGGCGGCGCGGCCGCGCTCATCGCCGAACCGATCCAGGGCGTCGGCGGCTTCACCTCCCCGCCCGACGGCCTCTACGCCGCCTTCCGCGAGGTCCTCGACCGGCACGGCATCCTCTGGATCAGCGACGAGGTGCAGACCGGCTGGGGCCGTACCGGCGACCACTTCTGGGGCTGGCAGGCGCACGCCCGGAACGGCCCGCCCGACCTGCTCACCTTCGCCAAGGGCATCGGCAACGGCATGTCGGTGGGCGGCGTCGTGGCCCGCGCCGAGATCATGAACTGCATCGACACCAACTCCATCTCCACCTTCGGCGGCTCCCCGGTCACCATGGCCGCGGCCAACGCCAACCTCGCCCACCTCCTCGACCACGACCTCCAGGGCAACGCCCGCCGCGTCGGCGGCCTGCTGCTGGAACGGCTGCGCGCGGTCTGCGCCGGGGTGCCCGCCGTCCGCGAGGTCCGCGGACGCGGCCTGATGGCGGCGATCGAACTGACCCGGCCCGGCACGGACCGCGCCGACCCGGAAGCGGCCTCCGCCGTGCTGGAGGCGGCCCGCGCGGGCGGCCTGCTGATCGGCAAGGGCGGCGGCCACGACACCGCCGTGCTGCGCATCGCCCCGCCGCTGTCCCTCACCGTCGGCGAGGCGGAGGAGGGCGCCCGGATCCTGGCCGAGGCCCTGCGCACCATCACCTGACCCCAGGGGGAGCCGCACCATGACCTTCCGCACCCTGATCCGCGGCGGCCTCGTCGTCACCGCCGCCGACGAGCTGCACGCGGACGTCCTCGTCGAGGACGGCCGCGTCGCCGCCCTGGCGGCGCACGGCTCGGCCGCGGCCGAGTCCTGGACGGCCGACCGTACGCTCGACGCCACCGGGAAGTACGTGATCCCCGGCGGCGTCGACGCCCACACGCACATGGAGCTGCCGTTCGGCGGCACCTCCGCCTCCGACACCTTCGAGACCGGCACCCGGGCCGCGGCCTGGGGCGGCACCACCACCATCGTGGACTTCGCCGTCCAGAGCGTCGGCCGCACCCTGCGCGAGGGCCTGGACGCCTGGTACGCGAAGGCCGACGGGAAGTGCGCGATCGACTACGCCTTCCACATGATCGTGTCGGACGTGAACGAGCACACCCTGAAGGAGATGGACGCCCTCGTGGAGGAAGGCGTCAGCTCGTTCAAGTTGTTCATGGCGTATCCGGGCGTCTTCTACTCGGACGACGGCCGGATCCTGCGCGCCATGCAGCGGGCGTCCGGCAACGGCGGCCTGATCATGATGCACGCGGAGAACGGCATCGCGATCGACGTGCTCATCGAACAGGCCCTCGCCCGCGGCGAGACCGACCCGCGCCACCACGGCGAGGTGCGGCACGTCCTGCTGGAGGCGGAGGCCACCCACCGCGCCGTCCAGCTCGCCCGGGTCGCCGGCGCCCCGCTGTACGTCGTCCACGTCTCGGCCGAGGAGGCGGTCGCCGAGCTGGCCGCCGCCCGCGACAAGGGCCTGCCGGTCTTCGGCGAGACCTGCCCGCAGTACCTGTTCCTGTCCACCGACAACCTGGCGGAGCCGGACTTCCAGGGCGCCAAGTACGTCTGCTCCACCCCGCTGCGCCCGCGCGAGCACCAGGCGGCCCTGTGGCGTGGACTGCGGACCAACGACCTCCAGGTGGTCTCCACCGACCACTGCCCGTTCTGCTTCAAGGGCCAGAAGGAGCTCGGCCGCGGCGACTTCTCCAAGATCCCCAACGGGCTGCCGGGCGTGGAGAACCGTATGGACCTGCTCCACCAGGCCGTCGTGGACGGGCACATCAGCCGCCGCCGCTGGATCGAGATCGCCTGCGCGACCCCGGCCCGGATGTTCGGCCTCTACCCGCGCAAGGGGACCGTCGCGCCGGGTTCCGACGCCGACATCGTCCTCTACGACCCGCACGCGGAGCAGGTCCTGTCCGCCGCCACGCACCACATGAACGTCGACTACTCGGCGTACGAGGGCAAGCGGATCACCGGACGCGTCGACACCGTCCTCTCCCGCGGTGAACTCGTCCTCGACGCACGGCAGTACACCGGCCGGGCCGGACACGGTGCCTTCGTCCACCGCTCCACCTGCCAGTACCTGTAAGCGACCGCAAGGAGCAGCCAGCCATGGACTTCGGCCTCGTCCTGCAAACCGACCCGCCCGCCTCCCAGGTCGTCAGCCTGATGAAACGCGCGGAGCGCAACGGCTTCCGCTACGGCTGGACCTTCGACTCGGCCGTGCTGTGGCAGGAACCCTTCGTCATCTACAGCCAGATCCTCGCCCATACGCAGAAGCTCCACATCGGCCCGATGGTCACCAACCCGGGCACCCGGACCTGGGAGGTCACCGCCTCCACCTTCGCCACCCTCAACGACATGTTCGGCAACCGCACCGTCTGCGGCATCGGCCGCGGCGACTCGGCGATGCGGGTGGCCGGCCGGGCCCCCAACACGCTGGCCCGCCTCGGCGAGGCCATCGGCGTCATCCGCGACCTCGCGGAGGGCCGGGAGGCGCTCGTCGACGGCAATCCCGTCCGCATCCCGTGGATCAAGGACGGGAAGTTGCCGGTCTGGATGGCCGCGTACGGACCCAAGGCGCTGGCCTTGGCCGGGCAGAAGGCCGACGGGTTCATCCTCCAGCTCGCCGACCCGTTCCTCACCCAATGGATGGTCAAGGCGGTCCGGGACGCGGCCGCGGCGGCCGGCCGCGACCCGGACGCGATCACCATCTGCGTGGCCGCCCCCGCCTACGTGACGGCCGACGGCTCACCCGAAGCCCTCGCCCACGCCCGCGACCAGTGCCGCTGGTTCGGCGGGATGGTCGGCAACCACGTCGCCGACCTGGTCTCCCGGTACGGGGAGCACTCGGGCATGGTCCCGGACGAACTCACCGAGTACATCAAGGCCCGCCAGGGCTACGACTACAGCCACCACGGCCGTGCCGGGAACCCGTCCACCGACTTCGTCCCGGACGAGATCGTCGACCGCTTCTGCCTGCTGGGCCCGGTCGAGGCCCACGTCGAGAAGCTGCGCGCCCTGCGCGACCTCGGCGTCCACCAGTTCGCCGTCTACGACATGCACGACGCGCGGGAGGCAGTGATCGACGCCTACGGCCAGCACGTCGTCCCGGCACTCCGCGACTGACGCACGACGCCGCGGCGACGCCGGTCCAGTGGGCAGAGGGCCGCCTCCGGCCCGGTGGCCGGGTCACGGCGGAGGGCTTGCTCGTGCGACCCGGCGGCCCGGGCGGTTCCGTGCGGGGTCGGCTTCGTGATCACCGGCTCCGGGGCTGGCGGTCGACCTCCGGGTGCCACTCGCGGCGCAGGAGGCCGAAGACCCAGGAGTCGGAGACGTCGCCGTTGACGACGCAGTCCTCGCGGAGGGTGCCTTCGCGGACGAAGCCGAGCTTCTCCAGGACCCGGGCGGACGCCACGTTGCGCGTGTCGGTCTCGGCCTGGACGCGGTTCAGGTCCAGGGTGTCGAACGCCCACCGCAGGACGGCGTGCGCTGTCTCCGTGGCGTAGCCGTGGCCCCACGCGGCGGCGTCGAAGACGTAGCCCAGGGACGCGCTGCGGAAGTCCGGGTTCCAGCTGAACAGGCTGCACCAGCCGATGAACGCGCCGTCGGAGACGCGGTCGACGGCCACCCGCGCTCCCGTGCCTTCCTCCTCGATCGTCCGGCAGGTCGCGATGAAGCGCTGGGCGCGGGCCGGTTCGGTCCACGGCGGGGAGTCCCAATAGCGCAGCACGTGGGCGCTGCTGTGCAGCGCGTACAGCGATGCCGCGTCGGCGTCGGTGAACGGCCGCAGCCGCAGGCGGGCGGTGTGCAGCTCGGGGGTGCGCAAGGTCATGCGGAGCATCCTGCCGCGTCAGGCTCGCTCCCGACCATCCGTTTATCGGGACGGTTGGGGGCGCGTACGTCCGCGGTGACGCCGGACGCGGCGGATGGGCGAAACCCTGCAGCAGGGGCTCCAGCTGGGGGGATGGCCGGCACGGTACTGCGGACGGGTCAGAGCCGGTCGGTCAGGGGGAGCGGGGCGGCACCCGGTTCGTACGGCGCGACTGCGCCTGTCACGTCACCGCAGGCGATGCCCCGCGGTTCGCGGACGGTCCGGCCACCCTCGGCGGGCTGACCCGGGGGGTTGCTGGTCGAGGACGTTGCGGAGGTGGAAGAGGGCGGGCAGGTCCGCCTCCTGCACGAACGCCTTCAGAAGGTCGCTGATGTGCTGGTCGTTTCCGTCGCTGACGGCACGGGCGATGGCGTGGGCGAGGGCCTCGGCGTTGTGCGGCATACCGCCACCCTTACCGGCGGCCTGGTCGCTCACACCCGTGATCACCAGGCGGCGGTGCTCGCAGCACTGCCTTCGCTGCCGAGGGCCGGCCCTGGAGCCTTCGGCCGGTAGCGCGGGGTGGGAGATCAGGCGGTGGTGATGTGGGTGAGGGCGGTATGGAGGCGGCGGACGGCGTCCTCGGCGTCTTCCCGCGCCCATGTGCCGTCCCGTGCCCCGGTGCCGGCGTGCTCGCAGGGGGCCGTGTGCTGCCGACCACGGGCCCGTGCAAGGGCGCCGGACCGCCGGACCGCCGGACCCCGTGAGCGCCGGGTCAGGACGAGGCGTCCGGCCAGCGGAGCAGCCGTGCCCCGATGACCGCGGTCTGGAGGGTGTAGCGGTGCTGGGGGTCGCCCGGGTCGGTCCGGGTGAGGGAGCGGATGCGTTCCAGCCGGTACGTCAGCGCGCGCACGCTGAGCGAGAGGCGCCGGGCGGCTTCGACGGCCACGCAGCCGCTGTCGAAGTAGGCGGAGAGCGTGTCGATCAACGGTTGTGCTCCGCCGCGGGCTTCCCTCAGCGGGCCGAGGGTGGTTTCCACGAGATCGGCCATCGCCTGCCGGTCCCGTGCCAGGACCGGGTAGACGAGCAGGTCGGCGGCGTGCAGGACGGGCCCTTCCAGGTCCATCCGGTCGGCGAGGTCCAGCGCGTTGAGGGCCTCTTCGTAGGAGTGGACGACACCGCCGGGTCCGGGGTGGGTGCGGCCTACGGCGACCCGGCCGCCGTCGGTCGCCGCGTGCGCCCGCTCGGCGAAGAACGCCAGGACGTCGGGCTGGTCGCCCGGGGCGACGCAGATCAGGCGGCCGTCCTTGGTGGCCAGCAGGGTGTGCCGGTTGCCGAAGCGGGCGTGGACGGCCGCTTCGATGCCCCGGGCGACCGGATAGCCGTCCCCGTACGGCTCGGGGCCGATGGCGACGGCCACGGCGTGGGCCCCGGACAGGCGCAGGCCGAAGCGCTCGGCGCGCTCGGCGAGGCGGCCGAGATCGCTGCCCCCGTAGAGGAGGTCGTCGATGAACTCGCGCCGTGCAGCCTCCTCCTGGCGTACTGCCAGTTGGGGTGCCCGTTCGAAGCCCTCGGCGAAGGCGTCCACGGCCTGCTCGACAACGGCGAGCAGGCTGACGCGCTGGGGAGTGGCCAGCGCTTCCTGGACTCTGCGTGCCTCGGCCAGGTGGGCGCGTACGAGGGCGCGCAGACCCAGGCTCGCTTCAGCCGCCCGTTCGCCCTCGGCTCGGCGGGCATCCAGTTCCGCCCGGGTGAGGCGGCGGCCGGTGCCGCAGGCATCGAGCAGCATCTGCGCGTACCCCGCCAGATACTCGTCCGCCACGGTACCTTCCGCCATGATTCCTCCCCGATCCCGACGCGTCCCTGACACGTTCTTGACGCCGGACAAGGGTGGCATCCGGCAAGCACGCTGCCGGCACCGGCACCGGAGCGGCGTGGAGACTGCCTGCCACCGGCAGTGCCGAGACCGGCAGCCCGACTACCCCGAGGGCCCGTACCCACCCTCGCGCCTTGGGCACGTACCGGCCCCGTCCCTTGCCCGAGCGCCGTCACCGCACGTCACAGCCTCTCTGGCGGCATCCCGCGCCTCCCGATAGGGTGTAAAGAACGCGTCAACGCGCTCATCGCAGCACCGGGCGGACGCGGGGTGTGCCGGGAAGTCTGGTCGGCGTCCTTGGGGCCGTGTGCCCACTCGCAGCCGACGCCCCGGAGGTGTCCCTCGTGAACGCTGCCCCGCCCCCACAGCGCTCTCCCTTCCTCGGCCTGCTGCCCTGGCCCGAGCGCCGCGTCATCGCCGAGGCCCTGCGCACCGAGACCCTCGGCGGCCTCGTCCTCCTGGCCGCCGCCGTCGTCGCCCTCGTCTGGGCGAACAGCCCGATCAGCGACGCGTACGAACAGATACGCGACTTCCACTTCGGCATACCCGCCCTGGGGCTCGACCTCTCGGTCGGCCACTGGACGGCCGACGGCCTGCTCGCCGTCTTCTTCCTCGTCGCGGGCATCGAACTCAAACGGGAACTCGTCGTCGGCGAGCTCCGCACCCCGGCCACGGCCGCGCTGCCGGTCGTGGCCGCCCTGTGCGGCATGGCGGTCCCCGCCGCCCTGTACGCCCTGACCGCGGGCCTCGGCGGCGGCAGCCTCGACGGCTGGGCCGTGCCCATGGCCACCGACATCGCCTTCGCCCTCGCCGTCCTCGCCGTGATCAGCACCCACCTGCCGGCGGCGCTGCGCGCCTTCCTGCTCACCCTCGCCGTCGTCGACGACCTCGGCGCGATCCTGATCATCGCGATCTTCTTCACCGGCGACCTGAACTTCTGGGCCCTCGGCGGCGCTGCCGCCGGCCTCGCCGTCTTCTACGCCCTCCAGCGGTTCCGGGTGCGCGGTTGGTGGTGGTACGTCCCGCTCGGCCTCGCCGTCTGGGCCCTGATGTACAACAGCGGCGTCCACGCCACCGTCGCCGGAGTCGCCATGGGCCTGATCCTGCGCACCACCGCCGACAAGGGCGAGGACGCCTCCCCCGGAGCCCGCACCTCCCACCTCCTCCACCCCTTCTCCGCAGGCGTCGCCGTCCCCCTCTTCGCCCTCTTCGCCGCGGGCGTCTCCGTCTCCGGCGGCGCCCTGGCCGAGGTGTTCACCCGGCCCGAGCCCCTCGGCGTCGTCGTCGGACTGGTCGCCGGAAAGGTCCTCGGCGTGTTCGGGGGGACCTACCTCGCCGCCCGCTACACCCGTGCCCGCCTCAACCCCGATCTGGCCTGGGCCGACGTCTTCGGCCTCGCCGTCCTCGCCGGGATCGGCTTCACCGTCGCCCTCCTCATCGGCGAACTCGCCTTCCGCACTGCGGCAGCCGGTGAGCACGTCAAGGCCGCTGTCCTGGTCGGCTCCCTCCTCGCCGCGATGCTCGCCGCCGTTCTGCTCCGGCGCCGCAACGGGATCTACCGGCGCCTGTACGAGGAGGAGACGCTCGACGCCGACGCCGACGGCATCCCCGACATCTACCAGCGCACCGCCGAGCCCGGTGCCGGCCGATGAGACGGCGGGAAGGGAACAAGAGTGGGCGCGACGCTCCTGGTACTGGCGATCGTCATCGCAGCCCTGGTGATCAGGACGGCGGTCGCTGAACTGCGCGATCCCGGGGCCGGGCGCCGGCAATGGCGCTTCCTGCGAGATCCGCGCGCACTGGCGGCCGGTGCGGGCGTGACGCTCGTCCTCGCCCTGGCCGGCTGGCGATCCGGGGGTGCGCCGGCCTTGCCGTGGGCCGTACTGGCGGGGGTTCTGGTCGCCTTCACCCTCGGGGGACGCGTACCACCGGACTGACGTGCGCGCGGCCGCCGTTGCGGGGCGCAACCGACGGGCGGCGGCATCAAGAGGGCGTAAAGATTGCCGACGGCAGGCAATGTGCGCCTGCGCGCCCTCCTGGCAGCCTGGTGTTGTCCGGCGGGAACGGTGGTCAGGCGGGGGAGGTGCCCATGGGCTTGTTTCTGGGTCTCGGCATGGGAGGAATCGTGCTGCTCGCCGTCTCGCTGGTGTTCGACGGGGTGCTCGAAGGATTCTTCGACGGTGCCCTGGACGGACTGTTCGACGGGTGGCTGTCGCTTCCGGTGGTCGCGGGCTTCGTTTCGATGCTCGGTTTCACGGGGGCGATCGTGCTCGGGTCCACCGGACTCGGGCCGGGATCGGCAGCCGCCGCCGGGGCCGTGGCCGGAGCGGGCGCGGGCTGGGCGACGTACCGCTTCGGCCGCGCCCTGCTCCGGCAGGGCGCCGGGAGCGCCCCGCACCAGGCGGACCTCGTGGGTTCCTCGGGGCGGGTGGTCACGGCCATCCCGGTCGGTGGCTTCGGGGAAGTGCTGCTGTCGCTGGGCGGGCAGCCGGTGAAGTACGCCGCGACCGCCGACGCCCCGCTGGAGCGGGGTTGCGAGGTCTGGGTGACGGCCACGCCCTCCACGACGTCGGTCACCGTACGCGCCGTCGAACGCTGAGCAGTACCGGCGCGTCCTTGCGCCTCGTTCTCGTCCTTCATGTCCACCACTGATCTGCCCCGTTCCGGAGGCAGGGGGAGCCCTCATGAGTCCTGTCGTCATCGCGGTCGTGGGAGTCGTCGCGCTCCTCGTCCTGCTCGCCCTCGTCGTCGTCACCCGGTACAAAGTCGCAGGTCCCAGCGAGGCGTTCATCATCACCGGGCGGCGCGGGAAGCAGGCCACCGATCCGAACACCGGGCAGGTCTTCACCGACAACAGCGGCCAGAAGGTCGTGGTCGGCGGCGGTGTCTTCGTCGTGCCGTTCGTCCAGCAGCGGTACACGCTCGACCTGTCCAGTCGTCACATTCCCGTCGCCGTTCGCGGCGCGGTCACCCTGCGCGGCATCAAGGCCCACCTCGAAGGCGTCGCGATCGTCAAGGTCGGCGGGACCGAAGACGCCATCCGGGCCGCGGCCCAGCGGTTCCTCCAGCAGCAGGACGGGATCGTCGGCTTCACCCAGGAAGTCCTCTCCGGCGCGCTGCGCGCGATCGTGGGCCGGATGTCGGTGGAGGACGTCATCCGGGACCGGGCCGCGTTCGCCGGCCAGGTCGCCGAGGAGGCCGAGGCCAGCCTGTCCGGGCAGGGTCTGGTGCTGGACGCCTTCCAGATCCAGGACATCAGCACCGAGGGCTCGTACCTGGAGGACCTCGGCCGGCCGGAGGCCGCCCGCGCCAAGCAGGAAGCCGACATCGCCGAGGCCAACGCCCGGCAGGCCGCCGAGCAGGCGAGGCTGAAGGCCGAGGAGGAGATCGCTCTCGCACAGCGCACCCTCTACCTGCGGCAGGCCGAGATCAAGGCCGAGACCGATGCGGCCGCCGCGCAGGCGAACGCCGCCGGCCCGCTGGCCGAGGCCGACCGGCAGCAGCAGATCCTCACGGAGCAGGAGAAGGTCGCCGAACGCCAGGCGGCCCTGACCGACCGCCAGCTCGACACCCAGGTCCGCAAGCCCGCCGACGCCCGCCGCTACGAAGCCGAACAGCAGGCCGAAGCACAGCGGATCGCGCGCGTGAAGCAGGCGGAGGCCGAGAGGGCGGCCGCCATCGCGGCCGCCGAGGCGGAGGCGGAGCGGGCGCGCCTGACGGGTGAGGGCGAGAAGCAGCGCCGCTCCGCCCTCGCGGAGGCCGAGGCCGTCGAGGGCGCCAAGCGAGGCGAGGCCGAGCGCGCCCGCCGCGCTGCCATCGCCGACGCCGTCCGACTGGAAGGCGACGCGGAGGCAGCCGCGATCGCGGCGCGGGGCACCGCCGAGGCCGGGGCGATGCAGAAGAAGGCCGAGGCCTACGAGCGCTACGGTGACGCGGCGATGGTGCAGATGCTGGTCGAGGCCCTGCCGCAGGTCGTCGCGAAGGCGGCCGAGCCCCTGTCCGCCATCGACAAGTTGACGGTCGTCTCCACCGACGGCGCCTCCAAGCTGTCCCGCACGGTCGCCGACAACGTCGCCCAGGGCATGGAACTCCTCGGCTCCACCACCGGCGTCGACCTCGCCCAGCTCCTGAAGGGTCTGACCGCACCCGAGCCGGGTCCGAAGACCTCGGAGGCCGGGATCAACGGCAGGATCGCCGTCACGGAATAGCCGGGACTGGTGCCGGGTCCTTCCGGAGGGCGGCGTACGGGGCGAAGGCGCCGGGCCCGACCGGCGAGAGGGCGGGGCGGACCGGTCCGGTGAGGATCATCCCTGTGGTGAACGGCCGAGGCTCCCGGCGGCGGCCGGGGGCCGGGGTCGGGGCCGGGGGTCGGGGCCGGGGGCCGGGGGCCGGCGGGCCGGGACCGCCTCTTCATCCGCTGTCCACCGATACAGGTGGGCATTGTCGGACCGGCGTGATGTGATGGACGCATGATCGAAGAGTTCTTGACCCGTGACCTGTCCGCCGTCGAGGAAGCCGTCCGCAAGGCCGCCGCGGCCGAGATCGTGCCGAGGTTCCGTCAGCTCTCCGAGCACGAGGTCGGCGAGAAGAGCGGCCCCCACGACCTGGTGACCATCGCCGACCGCCGTGCCGAGGAGCACCTGACGGCCGAGCTGACCCGGCTGCTGCCCGGCTCCGTCGTGGTCGGCGAGGAGGCCGTGCACGCCGACCCGACCGTCTACGGCGCCCTGCGCGAGGACGCCCCCGTGTGGATCGTCGATCCCGTCGACGGCACCCGCCAGTTCGTCGCCGGCGAACCCGGGTTCTGCACCCTGGTCGCCCTCGCCCGGCGCGGCGAGATCCTCGCCTCGTGGACGTACGCGCCCGCCCTGGAGCTGCTGGCCACCGCCGTCCGCGGCCAGGGCGCGTACCTCAACGGCCAGGCTCTGCACTGCGGTTCGCCGGAGCCGGGCGCCGAGCTGCGGGTCGCCATGGCCCACCCGCTGTACACCAGCGACCACGACAAGGAGGTCCTGCGCCGGCTCGACGTGCCCGGCGTGAGCGCCCGCCCGTGCGGTTCGGCCGGACTGGAGTACCTCAAGGTGGCCCGCGGCGAGGTGGACGCGCTCGCCTTCACCTGGCCCTCCGCCTGGGACCACGCCGCCGGCCTGCTGCTGGTGGCGGAGGCGGGCGGCGCCCAGAGCACCGTCGCCGGCGAGCCGTTCCGCGTGGACCGGGACAACGCCCTGCCGTTCGCGGTCGGCCGCGACGAGCCCACCGCCCTGCGCATCCGCGACCTGCTGCGCGGTGACGCGTAACGGCGTACGCCGCCCGGTCGGTCCGGCCGGGCGTCCTATCCTGAGGGTCCGTGGCGGTGCGGGCGCCACCGCCGCCGGACCGGCAGACGAAGGAGTCGCAACGTGCCGTCGATTCTCGATGCGGTCGTGGTGGGGGCGGGGCCCAACGGGCTGACGGCCGCCGTCGAACTGGCCCGGCGCGGCCTCTCCGTCGCCGTGTTCGAGGCCGCCGACACCGTCGGCGGGGGAGCGCGGACCGAGGAGCTCACCCTCCCCGGCTTCCGGCACGACCCCTGCTCGGCGGTGCACCCGCTGGGCGCGGGCTCGCCCGTGTTCGCCACCATGCCGCTGGACCGGTACGGCCTGGAGTGGCTGCACGCCCCGCTGCCCATGGCCCACCCGTTCGACGACGGCACCGCCGCCGTCCTCGCCCGCTCCATCGGCGAGACCGCCGCCTCTCTCGGACCGCGCGACGCGGGCACCTACCGGCGGCTGGTCCAGCCGTTCCACGGCACCTGGGACACCCTGGTCCGCGACTTCATGTCGCTGCCGCGCACCGCGCTGCCCCGCGACCCCGTCACCCTCGCCCGGTTCGGCCTGACCGGACTGCCGCCCGCCACCTGGCTGATGCGGCGCTTCCAGGACGAGCGGGCGCGCGGGCTGTTCGCCGGGCTCGCCGCGCACGTCGTCGCCCCGCTCGGCGGGATCGCCACCTCGGCCGTCGGCCTCGTCTTCGCCCTCGCCGCGCACGCCGTCGGCTGGCCGCTGCCGCGCGGCGGCTCCCAGTCGATCTCCGACGCGCTCGCGGCGTACCTGCGCGACCTCGGCGGAGCCGTCCACACCGGATTCGAGGTCAAGCGGCTGGACGACCTGCCGCCGGCCCGCGCGTACGTCTTCGACACCTCGCCGCGGGCCCTGGCGCGGATCGCCCGGCTGGGACGGGCGTACGACGGCTACCGCTACGGCCCCGGCGTGTTCAAGATCGACTACGCGCTGTCCGGCCCCGTCCCGTGGACCGCGCCGGAGGCCCGCCGCGCGGGCACGGTCCAGATCGGTCCGCGCGCCCGGGACATCGACGCCGCCCTCCAGCTCGCCCACGGCGGCCGGGCGCCGCGCAGCCCGTTCCTGATCACCGCCCAGCCCAGCCTGGTCGACCCCACCCGCGCCCCCGAGGGACGCCACGTCTTCTGGGCGTACGGCCACGTGCCGGCCGGCTGGGACGGCGACCTGACCGAGGCCGTCGAGCGCCAGCTGGAGCGCTTCGCGCCGGGCTTCCGCGACCTCGTCCTGGCCCGCGCCACCGCCGGCCCGCCGCAGCTGGCCGCCCGCAACCCCAACTACGTCGGCGGGGACATCGCCTGCGGCGCCGCCTCCGGCCTGCAACTGCTGCTGCGCCCGAAACCGACCCTGTCCCCGTACACCACGGCGCACCCGGCCGTGTTCCTGTGCTCCTCGGCGACCCCGCCGGGCCCCGGGGTGCACGGCATGTCCGGGCACAACGCGGCCAAGGCCGTGTGGCGCCGCCTGCGAAAGGCCTCCTGATGGTCCGCGTCACACTCGTCCAGGGCGACATCACCGAGGTGTCCGTCGACGCCGTGGTCAACGCGGCGAACTCCTCCCTGCTCGGCGGAGGTGGTGTGGACGGAGCCATCCACCGCCGCGGCGGCCCGGAGATCCTGGCGGCCTGCCGCGCCCTGCGCGCCTCCCACTACGGCAAGGGCCTGCCCACCGGCCGCGCCGTCGCCACCCCGGCCGGCCGGCTCCCGGCGCGGTGGGTGATCCACACGGTGGGCCCGGTCTGGTCCCGCGAGGAGGACCGCTCGGACCTCCTGGCCTCCTGCTACCGCGAGTCGCTCCGCGTCGCCGACGAACTGGGCGCCCGCACGGTCGCCTTCCCCGCCATCTCCACCGGCATCTACGGCTGGCCCCTGGCCGACGGCGCCCGCATCGCGATCGAGACGGTCCGCGACACCCCGACCGGGGTGGAGGAGGTCCGCTTCGTGCTGTTCGACGAGCGGGCGCATGCGGCGTTCGAGGCTGCTCTGGGCTGACTCGGGCTGTGCTGCGGCCGACCGTGCCGCCGTAGGCGTGGCCTGGTGTGGCCTGGCTTGGCCTGAACCGGCCTGGCCGACCTGACCGGGCCGGGCCGGGCCTGGCCTGGCGGCGGCGGGGCGCGCAGCTGTGAACGCCCGGGGCCAGGTGCCGGTGGCGGGCGGGGCGGGTTTTCCACAGGGGGGAGTGGTGTGGGCTCCTGGTGTCGGCGGGGGTCGCTAGGCTTCAGGAATGACTCTCTCGGACGCACCTCTCGCACCTCACGCCCCCGCCGAGGCCTCCGCCCAGGCCTCCGCCGAGGCCTCCGGCAGCGACGCCGTGCGGGTGCTCCGCAGAGTCTTCGGCTACGACTCCTTCCGCGGCGAGCAGCAGCAGATCATCGAGCACGTCGTGCGCGGCGGGGACGCGCTGGTCCTCATGCCGACCGGTGGCGGCAAGTCGTTGTGCTACCAGATCCCGGCGCTCGTCCGGGACGGCACGGGCGTGGTGGTCTCGCCGCTGATCGCGCTGATGCAGGACCAGGTGGACGCGCTCACCGCGCTCGGGGTGCGGGCCGGCTTCCTGAACTCCACCCAGGACCCCTACCAGCGCCAGGCCGTCGAGCAGGCCTTCCTCGACGGGGCCCTGGACCTGCTCTACCTGGCCCCCGAGCGGCTGCGTACCGAGGGCACGCAGCGGCTGCTCGACCGGGGCACGGTCTCGCTGTTCGCCATCGACGAGGCGCACTGCGTGTCCCAGTGGGGCCACGACTTCCGGCCGGACTACCTGGCCCTGTCGATGCTGCACGAGCGCTGGCCCGACGTGCCGCGGATCGCCCTGACCGCCACCGCCACCGAGGCCACCCACGGCGAGATCGCGGCCCGGCTGGGGCTCCAGGACGCCCGGCACTTCGTCGCCAGCTTCGACCGGCCCAACATCCAGTACCGGATCGTCCCCAAGAACAACGCGCTCAAGCAGCTGCTGGAGCTGATCCGCACCGAGCACGACGGCGACGCCGGTGTCGTCTACTGCCTGTCCCGGTCCTCCGTGGAGAAGACGGCCGCCTTCCTGGTGGAGCAGGGCATCGACGCCGTGCCGTACCACGCGGGCATGGACGCCGCGTCGCGCGCCGCCAACCAGGCGCGGTTCCTGCGCGAGGACGGGGTCGTGGTGGTGGCCACCATCGCCTTCGGCATGGGCATCGACAAGCCGGACGTCCGCTTCGTCGCCCACCTCGACCTGCCCAAGTCGGTCGAGGGCTACTACCAGGAGACCGGCCGCGCCGGGCGCGACGGCGAACCGGCCACGGCCTGGCTGGCGTACGGCCTCCAGGACGTGGTGCAGCAGCGCAAGATGATCGAGGGCTCCGAGGGCGACGAGGCCTACCGCCGCTCGCTCTCCCAGCACCTGGACGCGATGCTCGCCCTGTGCGAGACGGTCGACTGCCGCCGGGTGCGGCTGCTGGCGTACTTCGGGCAGGCCGGCGAGCCGTGCGGCAACTGCGACACCTGTCTGGCCCCGGCCGAGTCCTGGGACGGCACGGTCGCCGCCCAGAAGCTGCTGTCCACGGTGTGGCGGCTGGCCCGCGAGCGGCGGCAGAAGTTCGGCGCGGGCCAGATCATCGACATCCTGCAGGGCAAGAAGACGGCCAAGGTCATCCAGTTCGACCACGACGCCCTGTCGGTGTTCGGGGTCGGGGCGGACCTGAGCACCGCCGAGTGGCGCGGCGTGGTCCGGCAGCTGCTGGCCCTGGGGCTGCTGGCGGTCGAGGGCGACTACGGCACGCTGGTGCTGACCGAGGCCAGCGGCGAGGTCCTCGGCGGCCGGCGGAGCGTCCCGATGCGCAAGGAGGCGGCTCCGGTGGCCGCGGCCGGCTCCGGCAAGCGCGCCGGGGGGCGGTCCGGCAAGGGCGCGCGGGTCCCGGTGGACCTGCCCGCCGAGGCGCTGCCGCTGTTCGAGGCGCTGCGCGCCTGGCGGGCGGCGACGGCGAAGGAGCAGGGCGTGCCGGCGTACGTCGTCTTCCACGACGCCACGCTCCGGGAGGTCGCGGTACGCCGGCCCGGCACCCTGGCGGAGCTGGGCACGATCAGCGGGGTCGGCGAGGGCAAGCTCGCCAAGTACGGCGAGGGCGTCCTGAAGGCCCTGGCCGAGTTCGGCCCGGCCGACCCCGGCCAGCACCCCGCCCCGGCCGGCCCCGCCGCCGCCCCGGCCTCCGCGCCCGCGCCCGCCGGCGTGCCGGCACAGCGCACGGAGGAGGCCCCGCCCGAGGACGAGGAACCCCCCTTCGACCTCGACGCCCCCGAGGACACCCCCTGGGACGACTGGCACTGAACCTCGCCCCGCCTTGTTGCCGGGGCGGGGGCCGGGGCTAGGGCCGGGGCCGGGGTCTGGGCTGGGGTCTGGGCCGGGGTCTGGGCTGGGCGGGGGCCTGGGCCGGGGCCGGGGGCTGGGCCGGGGACCACGCTTGCCTGCGGCGGCGGTTTCCAGGGCCCGGGCCTGGCTGTGGCTTCCGTCTGCCTGCTGCCTGCTGCCCGCTGCCCCGGCCCTGGGCTCCGGGGCTCCGGGGCTCCGGGGCTCCTGGCCCCCCGGCGTTCCGACCTCGGGCCCCTGCGATCCCGGTCTCCCGGGCCTCGCTGCATGCCTCGGTTTTGCGGGGCCCTGGGCCCGCCCTCGATCCGTCCCCGGGCCTCGGTCCGTTCCCGGGTCTTGGTTCGTTCCCGGACCTCGGTCCGTTCCCGGGCCGTTCCCTGGCCCCGGGCCGTTCCCTGGCCCGGCCCGTTCCCTGGCCCCGGGCCGTTCCCTGGCCCCGGGCCGTTCCCTGGCCCCGGCCCGTCTCCGGGCCTCGGCCCGTCCCCGGCCCCGGCCCGCCCCCGGCCCCCGGCCCGTCCCCGGGCCCCGGCCCCGACCCGCCCCCCGACGCCGGGGCGGGGCCCCTACCCCCGCCCCGGCGTCGGGCGTGGGTAGGTTCGGGACTGTTTGACGCTGCCGTACGCGAAGCTCGATTCGATCGAGGCGATGCCCGGGATGGCGTGGATCCGGTGGCGGACCAGGGCCTCGTACGCTGCGAGGTCCTCGATCACCACCCGCAGCAGGTAGTCGCTGCTGCCCGCCATCAGGTAGCAGTCCTGGATGTGCTCGATGACCGAGACGTGCTCCTCGAAGAGCCGGACCGCCTCCGCGGTGTGCCGCTCCAGGCGGATCCGTACGAACACCGTGATCGGCAGCCCGTAGGCGACCTGGTCGACCACCGCCGTGTAGCCGCGGATCAGGCCCGCCTCCTCCAGCCTGCGCACCCGGCGCAGACAGGGGGAGGGGGACAGCCGCACCCGGTCGGCGAGGTCCTGGTTCGACAGCCGTCCGTCGGCCTGCAACTCCCGGATGATCTGCAGATCCACTGCGTCCATGGGCCCTCCTCGGCAGATCTTTGGCAGATCCTGCCCCAAACGTATGTCCGAGAGGCAGAACTAGCAATCGGCTGCCCCGGCCGAAGCCCTACCGTTGCCGCGACGGCACCACGGGCGGGTCCGCATCGTCGCGGCGCGTCCCGCTCGTCGACTTCTGCGCCTACGCGCAGCCCCGCGCCCACGCGCATCCGCGCCCCACGCGCACCCGCGCCCCACGCGCACACACGGACACGACGGTCGGAAGGCGGGACCACCTCCTTGGTCGCGACGAACACCCCGCAGGCGGAAGCGCCTCCCCGGGCCCTCCCGGCGCGCGCCGCCGGCCTGCGCCGCCTGCTGCCCTCCCCGCACGCCCAGGGCATGCTCGCCCTGGTGGTCACCGTGACCATCTGGGCCGCCTTCGCGCTCAGCGCCCGCGCGCTGAGCGCCTCCTCCCTGCTCCCCGCCGACGCCGCCCTGCTCCGCTTCGGCGTCCCCGTCCTCGTCCTGCTGCCCGCCCTGTGGCGGCGCCGCCGCCGGCTGGCCGCCGTCCGCCCCGGGCCCGCCCTGAAGATCGTCTGCGGCGCAGGCGTGCCGTTCTTCCTCGCCGCGATGCACGGCGGCGCCCTGACCTCGGCGGCGTTCGTCGGTTCGATCGTCCCCGGGATGGTCCCGCTGTTCGTCGCCGCGCTCATGACCGCCCGCGGCCACCGCGCCCCGCGCGGCACCCAGGCGGCCGGACTCGCCCTCATCGCCGTCGGCGTCGTCGCGCTGGTCTGGCGCTACGTCGTCCCGGTCGACACCGGCGTGCTCGCCGGCGCCGGCACGCTCCTGGTGGCCAGCGGCCTGTGGGCGCTGTACACGGTGGGCCTGCGGGAGATCGACCTCGACCCCGTCGGCTCGATCGGCCTGCTGTGCCTGCCGTCGTTCGCCGTGGTCGCGCTGCTGGTCCTCACCGGGGTGCTCCCGACCGGCCTGGCCGGGGCCACCGGCGGCGACCTCGCGCTGTTCCTGGTGGTACAGGGCCTGGGGGTCGGCCTGTGCGCCGGTCTGCTCTACGCCTTCGCCATCCGCCGCCTCGGCCCCGAGCGCAGCGCCACCTTCGGCAGCCTCTCGCCCGTCGCCGTGGTCCTGCTCGCCGTGCCCCTGCTCCACGAGACGCCCACCCTCGCGGTGGCGGTCGGCGTCCCCCTCATCACCGCCGGCGTCGTCCTCGCCAACCGCCGCCCCGGCCGCCCGGACCGCCCCGGCCGCGCCGACCGCCGACCCGACCGCCCCGGCCGCCCGGACCGCGCCGACCGCCCCGACCGTTCCGGCCGCCGCCCCGACACCCGCCCCGACCGCCGCCCCCGACCGAAGGTTCCCGCAGATGCTTGAGCTGCTCCCGCCGCCCCCCACCGACCCGCTGTGGGACCTGACCGAGGCGTACGGCGCCGACGAGCGGCCCGAACGGCTCAACCTGGTCCTCGGCGTCTACCGTGACGACACCGGCCGCACGCCGGTCATGTCCGCCGTCCGGGAGGCCGAGATACGCCTCGCGCACCGCTCCGACTCCAAGGAGTACCGCGGCCTGTCGGGCAACACCGCCTTCAACCGGGCCATGCTGGAGCTGGTCCTGGGCCCGCAGGGCCCCGTCGAGCGGGCCGCCGCCGTGCAGACCGTCGCCGGCACCGGCGCCCTGCGGCTGCTGGCCGACCTGATCTGCCGCACCCGCCCCGGCACCACGGTCTGGATCAGCGACCCGGCCTACGTCAACCACCGGCCGATCCTGGAGGCCGCCGGCCTCACGGTGCGCACCTACGGCCGCCGCGACGCCGAACACGGCTTCGACACCGCCGCGATGCTGGAGGACCTGCGCGCCGCGGGCGCCGGTGACGTGGTCCTGCTCCAGGGCTGCGCCCACAACCCCACCGGCGTCGACCCCCTGCCCGCCCAGTGGCAGGAGCTGGCCGCGATGGCGGCCGCCGCCGGCTGGGTGCCGTTCGTGGACCTCGCCTACCACGGGCTCGGCGACGGACTGGAGGCCGACCTGTGGGCCACCCGGCTGCTCGCCGAACGCCTGCCCGAGGTGCTGATCGCCGTCAGCTGCTCCAAGAACTTCGGCCTCTACAGCGACCGTACGGGCTGCGTGATCGTCCTCGGCGCCGCCCGCGCCGCGGTCCGCCACGCCGAGACGGCCCTGCAGAACGCCGCCCGCACCCTGTACTCCATGCCGCCCGAGCACGGCGCCGCCCTGGTGACCACCGTCCTCCAGGACGCGGACCTGAGCCGGTCCTGGCGGGCCGAACTGGAGACGATGCGTGGCCGGATCGCGGCCAACCGCGCGGACCTGTGCGCGCATCTGGACGCCCTGGGCCACGGCGGTGCCGCCCGCGCGCTGGCCCGGCAGAAGGGCATGTTCTCCATGCTGCCCCTGTCCGCCGGCCAGATGCTCCGGCTGCGCCACGACCACGCCGTCTACGGCACCACCGCCGGACGGATCAACATCGCGGGCATCGCCGGGCACCAGGTGCCCCGCCTGGCACAGGCCGTCGCGGCGGTCCTCGGCACGTCCTGACGCGGGCCGGCGCCGGGCCGCGTACCACCCCCGGCGCCACTCCGGCCGGATTTCGCCCTAGCTCCCCGCGGGGGTGCGGTGATCGAATCGAGGGCATGCCGCACCCGGACCCGCACGTCACCGCCCGTCACCGCGGGACCGACCGTACGCCGGGCGGACCAGGCTCCTGTCAGGGGCACGTGCCACGGCCCCGCCCACCCGTGCGGTGGTCGGCTCAGATGCTCCTCCACTCCGGCGGCGCCGCAGGGGATGATGGTCACGTGGCCGGCTCCGGGGTCACCGGGGTCAAGAGCCGTGAGACGTAGGCGTGTCGGGGCGGTCGTCGGGGGCCGCCGGAGGACTGAGCATGAAGTTACCCGGCTCTGGGACACCGATGTCGGAGGCCAGGCGGCGCAGGCGCCGCCTGAAGGAGGTGCACCGCACCTGTCAGGCCCTGCTCGCGGAGTGGGGCATGGAGCACGGCTGCGGGATCGAAGACCTGCACCGCTACCTCAGTGAGCGGCGCGAGCGCCCGATCCACCTGATCCCGGCCGCCATCCCCGACCGTCACCTGTTCGGCCTCTGGCTCGACATGGACGAATGCGACCTCGTGGTGTTCGAGAAGTCGGCCACCGCGTCCCACAAGGAACACATCATCGCCCACGAACTCGCCCACATCGCCTTCCAGCACCGCGGCTCGGTCCGGCTGGACGACGCCGCGCCCGGCGGGTCGTTCGCCGACCTCGACCCGGCGGCCGCCCGCAGCGTGCTGCTGCGCTCCCGCTACAGCGACGAGGAGGAGCAGGAGGCCGAGACGCTCGCCTCGCTGATCCTCGCCCGCGCCGCGAAGCGGTGGACCGAACCGGCCTGGGGCGTCCCCGCCGAGGCCGCCGACATCGTCGCGCGCATCGAGTACGGCCTCGGCAGACCGGAGCACGAGTGAGCGTGGTCTACGCCGTCCTGGCCTGGGTGTGCACGTTCGTCGGCCTCGCCGCGTTCGCCTACCGGTTACCCGAGGCGCTGCGCCGCCGCGGGGACGTCGCCCTGTGGGCGCTGTGCACGTACTTCCTGTGCTCCGGGATCAGCTTCCTGGTCGACCTGGACCTGCTGCGGCTGCACATCTCCGCCTTCTTCGGGCTGCCCAACATCACCTCCCTGATCACCCAGGTCGCCGTCGTCGTGCTGACCGCCGCCCAGCAGGTGGTCCTCGTCTACTGGTCCGCCCCGCCGGCCGAGGCCCGCCGGATGGCCGTCCGGCGCGTCACGTTCTTCACCGCAGCCCTCGCCGTGCTCGTCGCGGCCTCGTTCGTCGTCGGCCCGGTGTCCAAGGCCGAGACCGCGACCTCGACCATCCTGCTCAGCATCCAGGACGGCCACTACGCCCTCTACATGTCCTTCTACCTGCTGATCTGCGCGGTGGGGCAGTTCGAGACGGTCCGGCTGTCGCTGCGTTTCACCCGCGTGGCCAACCGCCAGTGGCTGGCCGTCGGCATGCGCACCGTCACCGTCGGCGCGAGCCTGATCCTCGTCTACTGCGTCACCCGGGGCATCCAGATCGCCGGTACCCGGCTGGGCTTCGACGGCGCCGGCCTCGACCCGGTGCAGTGGACCTGCGGCAGCGTCGGCGCGCTGCTCCAGGTCACCGGCTGGACCATCCCCGCCTGGGGCATCCGCATCACCCGTGCCCGCGGCTGGCTCCACAGCTACCGGGCCTGCCTGCGGCTGCGCCCGCTGTGGCGGGCGCTGCACCGGGCGACCCCGGACATCGCGCTGGACCCGCCCCGGTCCTGGCCGCGCGAGCTGCTGCCGCCGCGGGACCCGCACTACCGGCTGTACCGGCGCGTCATCGAGATCCGCGACGGCCAGCTGATGCTGCGCAGCTGCCTGTCCCTGGAGGACTTCGTCCGCGTGGCCCGCTCCCTCGGCCTGCCCGAGGACCCGACCACACCGCTCGGCGAGGCCCTCCAGGTCCGCGCCGCCCTCGACCGTGATCCGGACGGGGACGAACGCACCGACGCCGACGCCGACGCCGACCACCCGGCCGATGCCGATGCCGATGTCCGTGCCGGTGCCGGGGGCGCCTCCTCCGGTCTCCCCGCGCGCCCGCCGCACGAGGACTTCCGCCAGGAGGTGGCCTGGCTGACCGCCGTGGCCGCGGCGTTCACCGCCCTGGAGCGCACCCGGCGCCGAACTCCGCAACGGGACCCGGAACCGGACCCCGCCCCGACCCTCCGCGAGGCGGGCCGGTGAACGGTACGGACGCCAAGACGGACGGCGGCGGTACGCACGGCGGCGGTACGCACGGCGGCGGCACCGACCCGCGTACGGACGTCGGTGCCGACTGTGCTGCGGACCCCGCTGCGGACCCCGCTGCGGACCCCGCTGCGGCGCCAGACGCGAGCGCGGTGCTGCGGACCACGCGGCGGCTGCTGGAGGTCGACGCCGCGCAGGGCGCACGGGCGGCCGTGCCGCTGGTGCGGCGGGCGCTGCGGCGCGTCCCCGGCCGGGCCGCCGACCCCGTCGCCGCGCCGGCCCCGCCCGCTCCGGGCCGCGGCACCGCGGTGTCCGACCACCTGGCCGCCCTCGCCGAGCTGTGCGAGGTCATCGGCTGGATCCTCTTCGACGCCGGCCACTACGCCGCCGCGCACCGCATGAACGCCCGGGCGCTGACCCTGGCCGAGCGGTGCGGCGACCGCTGGACGGCCCGGCTGGTGCTGCTCAACCACAGCATGCTCCAGTCGCGCACCGGGCGGCCCCGGGCCGCCTTCCGCACCGCCGCCCGGGTGGCCGGGCCGCGCCCGCTGCCCGCCCGCGTCGACAGCCTGGTCCTGGTCCGCCAGGCGCACGCGGCCGCCCAGCTCGGCGGCCGGGACGCGGCCCTGGAGCTGATCTCCCGCGCGGGCAGCCGGTTCCTGGACGGGCTCTCCCGCCACGACCCGCCCTGGGCCTGGTGGATCGACCGCACCGAACTCACCGGCCACCAGGGCTGGGTGATGTCCCGGCTGAGCCTGTGGGACCGCGCCGTACCGCTGCTGCACGAGGCGGCCACCGCGCGGGGGCCCTCGTACCGGCACCTGTTCACCGCCGAGCTCCTCGCCGCGCTGGCGCGGGCCGGGGATTGGCGCGAGACGGAGGCGCTGATCGCCGACGTCGCCCCGCGCGCGGCCGGCATCGGCTCGGCCCGGACCACCGAGGCCCTCGCCGGTACGGCCGCGGCCCTGCTCCGCGACCCGCACGCGCCGGTCCCCGTACGGGACGCGGCCGTGCACCTGCTGGCGTCGCTGCCCGGACCGGCCGCCCCGGACCGGCCGGACGAGGGACCGGAGCCGGGCGGCGGCCGGAGCCATCCGCGCTGACACGTGCCGTCCCCGACGGCCCACGCGGTCCCGCGGCCCGTCCGCTCGCCCCTTCCCCGAGGCTCGCCCCTTCCCCGATCCCCGGCCCGGACCCGACGTCCGGGCCGGCACCCCGACCCGACAGAAGAGGACCCCATGCCCCAGATCAAGATCAGCACGCCGGCGGCCGCCTTCCTCGCACTGGCCGCCTTCCTGCTGGCCTTCGGCAGACCCGTCGCCGACGCCACCCTCGCCGGCCCGGACGCCGCCCCGGCGACCCGGCAGGTCGCCACCCAGGAGGACACCGCCGACCGGCACGGCAGCGCGTACGTCTCCACGCACCTGTACTTCGGCACCGGCCGCCACGGCGGCCAGCCGCCCATCCCCGAGGAGGAGTTCCTGCGGTTCGTCGCGGAGGTGATCACCCCCCGCTTCCCCGCCGGTCTGACCCTGCAGGAGGCCCGCGGTCAGTGGCGCGACAAGGAGGGCGACATCAACCGTGAGCGCTCGTACGAGCTCACCGTGCTGTACCCCGTGACCGAGGCCCACCGCCGTGACACCGACATCGAGTACATCCGCCGCGCCTACTGCCTGCGCTACGGCCTGGAGTCCGTCGGCCGCGCCGACGTCAAGGCACGCGCCGACTTCTGATCCCCCGACCCGGCCGCCGCCCGCCGGGTCCGTCGACACGGCCCGGCGGGACCGGCGTCACAGGACGTCGGCCGCGATGTTCGCCGCCACCCGCTCCAGCAGGGGACCGGCGTTCGCGATGCACTTCGCCGGGTCCGGCTCCAGCTCCGTCAGCGGGTAGGCCCGGCGGATGCCGGCCGCCTGGAGGGTCTGCTGCTCCAGCAGGAGGCGGCCGCAGACCGCGACGACCTCCTTGCCCGCCGCCCGCGCCGCCGCGGCCACGCCCGCCGGGGCCTTGCCGTGCAGGGTCTGCTCGTCCAGCGAGCCCTCGCCGGTGATCACCAGCGTGGCCCGCTCCAGGGCCGGGGCGAAGCCCAGGACCTCCAGCATCAGCTCGATACCGGGCCGGAAGCTCGCGCCCAGCAGCAGCGCGCCGTAGCCGATGCCGCCCGCGCCGCCGGCGCCCGGCGAGGCCGCCAGCTCCGCGGCCTTCGGGCCGATCGCCTTCTCCAGGACCCGGGCGTAGTGCGCCAGGGCCGCGTCGAGTGCCGCCACGTCCTGGGGCGAGGCGCCCTTCTGCGGCCCGTAGACCGCCGCGCAGCCCTTCGGGCCGGTCAGCGGGTTGTCCACGTCGCTGGCCAGTACGAAGTCCACCTCGGCGAACCGCGGGTCCACCCCGGACAGGTCGGCCGACGCCAGCTCCGCCAGGGCGCCGCCGCCCGGGCCGACCGGCTCGCCCGCCGCGTCCAGGAACACCGCGCCCAGCGCGGCCAGCATGCCGGCGCCGCCGTCGGTGGTGGCGCTGCCGCCCACGCCGAAGACGATCGTCCGCGCGCCCGCGTCCAGCGCGGCCTTGAGGACCTCGCCGGAGCCGTACGTGGTCGCCGTCAGCGGGGCGAAGACACCCGCCGGGAGCAGCTGCAGGCCCGAGGCCTCCGCCATCTCGACCACCGCGGTGCCGTCGCGCAGGGCGAAGGCAGCCGTCACCGGCTCGCCGAGCGGTCCGGTGACCCGTACCTCCCGGCGTTCGAACCCGGCCGCCACCGCGGCCGCGACCGTGCCGTCGCCGCCGTCCGCGACGGGGAGGGTCTCGACCTCCACGCCCGGTACGGCCGTGCGAAGACCCGCCGTCACCCGCTCGGCGACCTGTACGGCCGTGAGCGAGCCCTTGAACTTGTCCGCGGCGATGAGCACGCGCGCGGCCTCAGATACTGCTCCGTCCGTCACCTTGCTATCCCTTGCTTTCGAACAGTGCAGTCGCGCCACCCCGAGCCTATCCGGAGGATCCTCCTATGCCCATGGGTGGCCTGGGCCACACCCGGCGTGCCATGACCATAAAGGATGATTTGCACCCCCATAGTGGGGCCGCATGAGCATGGATTCACCGCCCCCGGCCCTCCAGGGCGAGCGCGCCGGCACCCCGGGCGCCGCGGACGGCCCCGAGGGGTCGCCCGACCGCGCCGTCGTCACCGTCGGGGTGCTCGCCGTCCTGGCGGTGGTCGGCTGGGCGGCGCTCGGCGAGGACTCCTTCGACGCGGCGTCGGGCAGCGCCCTGGGGTGGGTCCTGAGCAATTTCGCCTGGCTCTTCGTGATCGCCGCCGACGCCTTCCTCGTCCTGTGCGTGGTCCTGGCGATCAGCCGCTTCGGCCGGATCCGGCTCGGCGCCGACGACTCCGAGCCGGAGTTCAGCAACCTCGCGTGGATCGCCATGATGTTCAGCGCCGGCATGGGCATCGGCCTGATGTTCTACGGGGTGGGGGAGCCCCTCACCCACTACCTGGCGCCGCCCCCGGCCAGCGGCGCCGCGCCCCGCACCGGCGGGGCCGCCCTCGCGGCGATGGAGTACTCCTTCTTCCACTGGACCCTCACCCCCTGGGCGATCTACGGCATCGCCGGCCTGGCCCTGGCCTACGCCACCTTCCGCAAGCGCCGCGGCAACCGCCTGTCCGCCGCCTTCGTCCCGCTCATCGGCCTGCGCCGGGCCGGGGCCTGGCCCGGCAGGGCCATCGACCTGCTCGCCGTCTTCGCCACCGTCTTCGGCACCGCGACCAGCCTGGGCCTGGGCGCGCTCCAGGTCGCCGAGGGCCTGAACCTGACCGCCGGGGTCGAGGACTCCACCGGCCTGGAACTGATCATCATCGGTTCGCTGTCCGCGGCCTTCGTGCTCTCGGCCTTCTCCGGCCTGCACAAGGGCGTCAAATGGCTCAGCACGCTCAACATCGTGCTCGCCGCCGCCCTGATGCTGTTCGTCTTCCTGCTCGGCCCCACCGTCTACATCCTCGACGCGATCCCGGCCGGCGTCGGCGGCTACCTGGAGGAACTGCTGCCCATGGCCACCCGCACCGGTGCCTTCACCGACAGCGCGTGGCTGGGCGCCTGGACCGTCTTCTACTGGGCGTGGTGGCTGTCCTGGGCCCCGTTCGTCGGCACCTTCATCGCCCGGATCTCCCGCGGCCGCACCATCCGCGAGTTCCTGATCGGCGTCCTGCTGGTGCCGTCCGGCGCGACCGTCGTCTGGTTCTGCGTGATGGGCGGCACCGCGATCCGCCTGGACTCCACCGGCGCCGCCGACCTGGCCGCCGCCGTCGAGGACGGCGCGGAGGCCTCGCTGTTCGCGATGCTCGACGCGCTCCCGCTGGGCACCCTCACCTCGTACGTGGCCATGGCCCTGGTCATGACGTACTTCGTCACCAGCGCCGATTCCGCCTCCCTCGTCATGGGCTCGCTGACCAGCCGCGGCTCGCTGCACCCGCCGACCTGGCTGGTGGTCACGTGGGGCGTGCTGATGGCCGCCGTGGCCGCCGTCCTGCTGGTCGCGGGCGGGCTGAAGTCCTTGCAGACCGCGACGATCCTCGTCGCCCTGCCGTTCGCCGTCGTGATGCTCCTGCTGTGCTGGGCGCTGCTGAAGGAGCTGCGCGAGGACCCGGGCGCCGGGACGGCCCGCCACCCCGCCCTGCACGGGCTGCGCGACGCCGTCAAGGCGATGGTCGGCGACGCCGTCACCGAGCGGGCCCCCGTACGCCACCCCAGGCTCCACCGAGCCGCCGGGGCCCGGGCCCGCGACCGCGAGGAGCCCTTCGGCCCCGACGCGGGCCCGGGCCCCGGGGCATGATCGCGGAGCACCCCCGGGGCTGGGTAGGGTTGCGGCTGTGACCTCCTCCACTGACTACGCCCGCTACATCGCAGGCCTGCCACGGGTGCTCGCGGGAGCGGCCGCCCTCTTCCGTGACGCCGCCGGGCGCGTGCTGCTGGTCGAGCCCAACTACCGCGAGGGCTGGGCGCTGCCCGGCGGGACCATCGAGTCGGACCAGGGCGAGTCGCCGCGTACGGCCGCCCGCCGGGAGAGCGCCGAGGAGATCGGCCTCGACGTTCCGCTGGGCCGGCTCCTCGCCGTGGACTGGGTGCTCGGCACCGGACGCCCGCCCCTGGTCGCGTACGTCTACGACGGCGGGGTGCTCGACGAGGAGCAGCTGGCGGCCGTCACGCTCCAGGAGGCGGAACTGCTGTCCTGGAAGCTCGTCGAACCCGCCGAACTCGCCGCGCACCTGCCCGGACCGCTGGGCCTGCGGGTCCAAGAGGCCTACCGCGTCCTGGAGTCGGGCGAAGGCACCGCCGAACTGGAGAACGGACGACGCCCCGCATGACCATGCACACCCTGGAGATGTACGCCTGGCCCAGCACCAGCGACGAGGGCCCGGACGCCCTGCCGATGGTGCACTTCACCACCGAGCAGCTGGTCGGCGACGAGGTCACCCCCGAAGGGGTGCCGGTCTGGCTGTTCGACACCGCGATACGGGACGGCGGTTGGGTCCACTTCACCGACTACGAGGGCTGGGCGAGCACCGCCCCCGGCTGGAACGCCGTCTACCGCCAGGAGGACGACGCCCTGTTCGTCACCGGTCCCGGCGCCTGCGAGGGCTGGTACCAGGGCTACCTGGGCGCCCCGGAGGACTGGCGCGCGGCGGCCGACGCGCAGCGGAAGCTGGTCCTGCTGACGGCCCCCGTCCAGCACCCGTCGTACTACGCCCACGCCGTCGAGCAGGGCGCGGCCTTCGCCCTGCTCGTGCCGCTGGACGTGATCTGACGGTCCGGCGGCAGAGCGGGCGGCGATAGGCTCCGCACCCGTGGACGACATACGACGTACGACCGTGGGCTTCACCGGGACCCTGACACGGGACGAGTTCGACGAGGCGGTGCGCGCCTGGGGCACCCTGCGGCGCCTGCGGCTGCTCGTCGTCGTGGCCGCGGTCCTGATCGCGCTGCTGAACGTGCGGCTCACCGCCGACGGCGGCTCGGTGCACCTCCCCGGGCTCGCCGCCGCCCTCGCCTACCTCGTGTTCGGGCTCCTGACGCCCCGGCTCGTCGCCGGCCGGATGTTCCGCGTCGACCGGGCCAGGGGCCCCAAGCGGTGCGTGATCGACGGCACCGGCATCACCGTCTCGCACGGCGACGAGGAGATCCTGCGGGCGCCCTGGCGCAGCCTGACCCGCTTCCACGAGACCGAACGGGCGTACGTGGTGACGGGCCGGGTCGGCTGGAAGAGCTGCATGGCGGTCCTGCCCAAGCGGCTGCTCTCCGGTCCCGGCGAGGTCGAGCTCGTGGGGGCCCTGCTCGACACCCACCTCGGGCGCCGACGCTGACCCGCCGTCACCGCGGCCGGCCCGAGCGGAGCTGGGCGATGACCTCCTCCAGCTCCTCGCAGGCCTCCTCCACCTTCAGCCGGATGTTGTTCTGCTCGGTGACCAGGGCCGACAGCAGCAGGCCCGTCAGGGCGGCGGCGCCGTTGAGGGCCTGGAGGTTGACCATCACCTCGAACCAGGTGTGACCGGCGAACGGGCCGTCGCGTTCGGTGGCCGCCCCGATCGCCACCACCGAGACGATCAGCACACAGGGCGCGGCGCCGGGCAGCTGGAACCGTACCGCCGCCCAGATGATCACCGGGAACACCAGGAACAGCAGGGAAAGATCGCTGTGCACGGCCGCCAGCGTGACCAGCGCCGTCGCGGCCAGCATCACCGCCGCCTCCAGCGCCCGCAGGAGCTCGACGGGCAGCTCGGGCCGGCGCACGCACAGCAGCACCGGCGTGAGCACCAGCACCCCCATCGCGTCACCGGCCCACCACGCCGACCACACCGTCCAGGCCCCGCTCTCCGGCACGCTGCCGGTGGCGAGCAGCACCACCGTGCCGGTCGTGGAGCTGATCAGCATCGGCAGCAGCCCGCCCAGGAAGACCAGCGCCAGCCCGTCGCGCAGCCGGTCCAGCTCGGTACGGAACCCCGCCCGGCGCAGCAGTGCCCAGGCGCACAACGGCGCGAGGGTGTTCCCGATCAGGATGGCGACCGAGGTGTGGTCGAACGGGCTGATCGAGGTGATCACGAGGTACGTGCCGAGCACGATCCCGGGCCAGATCCGCGGCCCCAGCCGCAGCAGGGCGGCCAGTGCGATGCCCGTGGGCAGCCACAGCGGGGTGACGTGCGCGCCGTCGACCACGATGCGCCGGAGCAGGCCGATCCGGCCGCCCGCGTAGTAGGCGGCCGTGACGAGCAGGATCCACCCCACGGTGGTGGCGGGTCCCCGCCATCGCTCGATGCGCACCACCGTATGAGACAACGGCCCCTGCCGCAGACGGAGCGTGACACGCGCGCGGCGCCCCGCCCGGCCCGCTCCGGAGCCCGCCCGGCCCTACCCGGTGTGCCCTGCCCGGCCCTCCCCGGGCCGGCCCTCCGGCAGCGGCACCGGCCCCGGTGCCGCCGCGTCGTGCCGCAGTACCAGGACGGCCGCGTCGTCGAGGTGACCGGTGGAGTCGGCCACCTTCATCACCTCGGCGGCCAGGTCCTCGGGGTCGGCGCCCGCCCCCTCCCGCACCACCCGGGACACCGCGGCCAGCCCCGCCTCCAGCGGGAAGCCGGGCCCCTCCAGGATGCCGTCGGTCACCAGCACCCAGGCCCCGGCCCGGGTCAGCCGGTGCCGGGTCACCGGATAGCCGGCCCCCGGCAGCATGCCCAGGGGCAGGGCGCCCTGGTCCTCGGCGATGCCGTGGTCGCCGTCCACGGTGGCCCACACCGCCGGCACATGGCCGGCCCGGGCGCTCTGCAGCTCCCAGCTGTCCGGATCGAACAGGAAGAAGCTGCAGGTGGCGAAGAGCCCCCGGTTGACGGACAGGAGCAGGTCGTTGACCCGGCTCAGCACCTCGCCGGGGTCGTCCACGGCCGTCGCCACGGCCCGCAGCGCGATCCGGACCTGGCCCATGAACGCCGCCGCCTCCACGTCGTGGCCCTGGACGTCGCCTATGGAGAACGCGAGTGCGCCCTGCGGCAGCCGGAAGCCGTCGTACCAGTCGCCCCCGATGTCCAGCCCGCGCCGGGCGGGCTGGTAGCGGGCGGCGATCCGCAGCCCCGGCAGGGCGGGCAGCGAGGCGGGCAGCATCTCCCGCTGGAGGGCCTCGGCCAGCTCCACCCGGGCGCGGTGGAACTCCGCGCCCTCGCGGGCCTGGGCCGTGAGCCGCCCCAAGGTGGTCAGGAGATCGTCGGCACTCGCCGACCGCGGGTGACGACGCGGGGTCATGGGCTGCTCCGATGAGACGTCCGCCCCCATCCTAGGCCCGGCCCCCGTTCTCCGCTCGGCCGCCGCCGCACCCCTTGCGACCAGCGCAAAGGCCCTAGAAGAGGGCCTGCGGCCCCGCCGTGCGCCCGCCCGACTCGAAGGCCAGCAGACGCTCCTTGCGGTCCAGGCCGCCGCCGTAGCCCGTCATGGCGCCCGAGGCCCCGATCACCCGGTGGCAGGGGACGATGATTCCGATCGGGTTCTTGCCGTTGGCCAGGCCCACCGCGCGCGAGGCGCCCGGCTTGCCCAGCTCGGTCGCGAGCCTGCCGTAGGACCAGGTCTCGCCGTACGGGATGCGGACCAGCTGGGCCCACACGCTGCGCTGGAAGTCGGTGCCCTCCAGGCGCAGCGGCAGGTCGAACGTGGTCAGCTCGCCCGCGAAGTAGGCCGCCAGCTGCCGCGCGACTTCGGGGAACGGCTCCTCCTCGGGACCCACCCGCTCGCCGAAGGACTCCTCCGGCGGCCGGTGCCGCTGCCCGGTCATGTACAGGCCGGACAGGACCGAGTCGGTGGCGACCAGGGTGAGCGGGCCGTAGGGGCTGTCGACGACGGTGTGCTGCCGGGTGCCCGTGGTGCGGGAGGCCGTGGTGCGGGTGCCCGCGGTGCGGCGGGGGTTCGTGGTGCCGGTGGGGGCGGTGCTCATGCTGCTGTCCTCACGTCGTCAAGCGGGCAGGTGGTTGATGGGGTGGGAGTCGGTCGCCCACAGGTACTGCACGGCGTACGCCCGCCAGGGCCGCCAGGCCGCCGCGTGGGCGGTCAGCGCGGCCGGGGTGGCGGGCAGCCCGAGACCCCGCGCGGCCCGCCGGACCCCGAGGTCCGACGGCAGGAACGCGTCCGGGTCGCCGAGCGCCCGCATCGCGATCACCTCGACCGTCCACGGCCCGAACCCGGGCAGCGCGGCCAGCCGGGCCCGGGACGCCTCCCAGTCGCTGTCGATGCCGAGCGGCAGCGAGCCGTCGGCCAGGGCGCCCACCAGGGTGGTCAGCGTGGTCCGGCGGGTGCGCGGCAGCGCCAGCGCCTCCGGGTCGAGGCCGGCCAGGGCCTCGGCGGACGGAAACAGGTGGGTCAGCCCGCCGTCCGGGTCCGGGTCGGCGACAGGCTCCCCGTGCGCGGCAACCAGCCGGCCGGCGTGCGTCCGGGCCGCCGCCGTGGAGACCTGCTGCCCGAGGACCGCCCGTACGGCGAACTCGGCGGCGTCGACGGTCCGCGGCACCCGGCGCCCGGGCGCCTTGTCCACGACGGGCGCGAGCAGCGGATCGCGGCGCAGCTGCTCGTCGACGGCCTCGGGGTCGGCGTCCAGGTCCAGCATCCAGCGGCAGCGGCTGATCGCGAGGGTCAGGTCCCGCAGGTCCGTCAGGGCCAGCTGGCAGCCGATGTGGTCCGGCTGCGGGGTCAGCGCCACCACGCCGGTGCCGTAGGGCAGCCGCAGGGTGCGCCGGTAGGCGCCGGCCCGCCACTCCTCGACGCCGGGGACGGCGGTCGCGGCGAGGTGGCCGAACAGGTTCTCGGGGTTGAGCGGGGCCCGGAACGGCAGTCGCAGGGACAGCACGCCCGGCAGCCGGGGCTCCCCGGCCCGCCGGCCGCAGCGGCTGCGGGAGCGCAGCTCGCTGGGGGAGAGGGCGAAGACCTCCCGGACGGTGTCGTTGAAGGTGCGGATCGAGGAGAAGCCCGCCGCGAACGCCACGTCGGCCATCGGCAGCTCGGAGGTCTCGATCAGCAGCCGCGCGGTCTGCGCGCGCTGCGCCCGGGCCAGCGCGAGGGGACCCGCGCCGAGCTCGGCGCGCAGCTGCCGCTCCACCTGCCGGGTGGAGTAGCCCAGGCGCGCGGCCAGACCCGGGACGCCTTCCCGGTCGACCACGCCGTCCCGGATCAGCCGCATGGCCCGGGCCACGGCGTCGGCCCGGGCGTTCCACTCCGGGGAGCCGGGGCTGGTGTCGGGGCGGCACCGCTTGCAGGCCCGGTAGCCGGCCTGCTGGCAGGCGGCGGCACTGGGCAGGAAGGTCATGTTCTCGACCTTGGGCGGAACGGCCGGGCAGCTCGGGCGGCAGTAGATCCCGGTGGTCCGGACGGCGGTGAAGAACCAGCCGTCGAACCGGGCGTCCTTGGACTGGACCGCCCGTACGCAGCGCTCGGTGTCGGTGTGCATGGCTCCAGCATCCGGGGTGCGGAGGGTCGGGGCTGGCGGTTTTCCGACATCAAGACGAGGCCGGAAACGCCGCGGGCCCCGGTCGCCGTAGGGGCGGCCGGGGCCTGCGTACGCACGGTGCGGCGGGCTAGTGGACCTGGCTGGCCCGGGCCTCGCGGCGGTTGTGGCGGAAGGTGTTGACCCGCCGGGTGGTGGCGAACAGCGGAATGGTCGCCGCCAGCACGATCTGCAGGGCGCAGCCGGTCTGGAGCAGCAGCTGACCGCCGGGGGCGTCGAAGGCCCAGGCCGCCAGCAGGCCCATGGCGCCCACGATCCAGCTGAGCATCGCCACCGCGAGGACACCGCGCGGCTTGGGGTACTCGACCCGGCTCACCATCAGCCAGGCCACGCCGACGATCGCCAGCAGGGTCGGGACGAACGGCAGCTCCAGCAGCACGATGGAGACCACCGTCAGCGCGCCGAAGGGGCTCGGCATGCCCTGGAACATGCCGTCCTTCATGGTCACGCAGCTGAATCTCGCGAGGCGCAGGACCACCGCGAGCAGCACCACGATCGCAGCGAGCGCCGACACCCGCTGGTGCGCGTCGTCGGCGACCATGCCGTAGACGAGCACGAAGTAGGCGGGCGCCAGACCGAAGCTGATCAGGTCCGACAGGTTGTCCAGCTCGGCACCCATCGGGGAGCTGCGCAGCTTGCGCGCCACCAGCCCGTCGCAGAGGTCGAAGACCGCGGCGAGGAGCATCAGTATGACGGCGGTCGCGGCGCTGTGGCGCGCCATGCCCGTCTCGTCACTGCCGGTGAGGTGCGGGATGAGGATTCCGGTGGTGGTGAAGTACACCGCCATGAATCCGCACGTGGCGTTGCCGAGGGTGAGGGTGTCCGCTATCGACAGCCGCAGCGAGAGGGGCATCTCCTCGCCGTCGGCCTCCTCCTCCGCGGCCTGGGGAACCCAGTCGGTGCGTGATTCGGGATCAGTCACGGTCAATTCGAGTCACCCCCGCGGTGGTGGCCTGACCGACTTCGACCGCGACCTCGACACCCTCCGGGAGGTAGATGTCGACGCGCGAGCCGAACCGGATCAGGCCGATGCGCTCGCCCTGCTCGACCTTCGTGCCGGCCGGCACGTAGGGGACGATGCGACGGGCGACCGCGCCGGCGATCTGCACCATCTCGATGTCGCCGAGCTCGGTGTCGAAGTGCCAGACAACGCGCTCGTTGTTCTCGCTCTCCTTGTTGAACGCCGGCACGAAGCCGCCGGGGACGTGCTCCACGGACGTCACCGTGCCCGCCAGGGGCGCGCGGTTGACGTGGACGTTCAGCGGGCTCATGAAGATCGCGACCCGGGTCCGGCCGTCCTTCCACGGCATGATGCTCTGCACCACACCGTCGGCGGGCGAGATGACCCGGCCCTGAGCGATCTCGCGCTCGGGGTCGCGGAAGAACCACAGCATGCCCGCCGCCAGAGCGGTGGCGGGCACGGCCGCCGCGGCCCAGCGTCCGGACTTGCGGGCCCGGGCGAGGCTGAGCGCCGCGGTGGCGACGGTCGGCAGAAGCCACGGCGATGCTCCGCGCGCGAGGCGGACGCTGCCGCGAGGTGCAGAGGTTTGGCTGTGGGGCATGGATGACCTTCGTAGCGGGTGATTGCCGCGCCGCAAACAGGGGGACGGGACGGCGGCTTTACTGGAATGCTATCGGTTGCGCGCAACAACTGGGCAAGCCAGAAGCCGAGTCGATGGCCGGAACCTCGTGACTGGATGTGACCCTTTTCGCGGACAAGGTGGTACGAAAAGGACTTTCAGCCCTGGATCCGGTACTCCTCGAGCAGCCGTCGCCCAATGATCATTTTCTGGATCTCGGCGGTACCTTCACCGATCAGCAGCATCGGCGCCTCGCGGTAGAGCCGCTCGATCTCGTACTCCTTCGAGAACCCGTACCCGCCGTGGATGCGGAAGGCGTCCTCCACCACCTCCTTGCAGTACTCGGAGGCGAGGTACTTCGCCATCCCTGCTTCGAGGTCGTTTCGTTCCCCTGAGTCCTTTTTGCGTGCTGCGTTGACCATCATGGCATGAGCCGCCTCGACCTTGGTAGCCATCTCGGCCAGCTTGAACTGGATGGCCTGGTGCTGAGCGATCGGCTTGCCGAAAGTGTGACGTTGCTGGGCATAGGAGACACCCAGTTCGAACGCACGCTGCGCGACGCCGCAGCCACGGGCCGCCACGTTGACGCGGCCGACCTCGACGCCGTCCATCATTTGGTAAAACCCTCGGCCGGTGACCCCTCCGAGCACACGATTGGCCGGAATGCGCAGTCCGTCCATGATCAGCTCGGTGGTGTCGACCCCCTTGTAGCCCATCTTGTCGATCTTGCCCGGGATGGTGAGGCCGGGGCGGACCTCTCCGAAGCCGGGCTCCTTCTCGACCAGGAAGGTCGTCATCGACTTGTGGGGGGCGGTGCCCTCGGGGTGTCCTTCGTCACTTCGGACCAGGACGGCGACCAGCGTGGACGAGCCGCCGTTCGTCAGCCACATCTTCTGACCGTTCAGGACGTACTCGTCGCCGTCCTTGACCGCCTTCGACGTGATCGCCGACACGTCGGAGCCGAGGGCCGGCTCCGACATCGAGAAGGCGCCGCGGACCTCGCCCAGCGCCATGCGCGGCAGGAAGTGGTCCTTCTGCTCCTGGGTGCCGTGCTGCTTGAGCATGTACGCCACGATGAAGTGCGTGTTGATGATGCCCGAGACGGACATCCAGCCGCGGGCTATCTCCTCCACGCACAGGGCGTAGGTGAGCAGCGACTCACCGAGACCGCCGTACTCCTCGGGGATCATCAGACCGAACAGGCCGAGCTCCTTGAGCCCGTCCACGATCGCCTGGGGGTACTCGTCGCGGTGCTCCAGCTCGGTCGCGACCGGGATGATCTCCTTGTCCACGAACTCGCGGACGGTCTTGAGGATCTCCTGCTGGACGTCGGTCAGCCCGGCGGTCTGGGCGAGTCGTGCCATGGCTACTTCCCCTGTTCCTTCAGCTCGGGCCGGCCGGGCTGCTCGCCGCCGCGCTCCTTGATGTACGTCTCGGTCGGGACCATCACCTTGCGCCGGAAGACGCAGACGAGGGTGCCGTCCTGCTTGTAGCCCTTGGTCTCCACGTACACGATGCCGCGGTCGCTCTTGGACTTCGACGGGGTCTTGTCCAGGACCGTGGTCTCGCCGTAGATCGTGTCGCCGTGGAAGGTCGGTGCCACGTGCCGCAGCGACTCGATCTCCAGGTTGGCGATGGCCTTGCCCGAGACGTCCGGCACGGACATGCCGAGCAGCAGCGAGTAGATGTAGTTGCCCACGACCACGTTCTTGCCGAAGTCCGTCGTCTTCTCGGCGTAGTTCGTGTCCATGTGGAGCGGGTGGTGGTTCATGGTGAGGAGGCAGAAGAGGTGGTCGTCGTACTCCGTGACCGTCTTCCCGGGCCAGTGCTTGTAGACCGCCCCGACCTCGAACTCCTCGTACGTGCGTCCGAACTGCATGGGATCAGGGCCCTTCTAGTTGCCGGGGATCTCGAACTTCGACGTGCGGCGCATGCCGGCGGCCCGGCCCTTGCCCGCGATGACCAGGGCCATCTTGCGGCTGGCCTCGTCGATCATCTCGTCGCCGAGCATCGCCGAGCCCTTCTTGCCGCCCGCCTCGGACGTGCACCACTCGTACGCGTCCAGGATCAGCTCCGCGTGGTCGTAGTCCGCCTGGGAGGGCGAGAAGACCTCGTTCGCCGCCTCGACCTGGCCCGGGTGCAGCACCCACTTGCCGTCGAAGCCCAGCGCCGCGGCGCGGCCGGCGACCTCGCGGTAGCCGTCGACGTTCTTGATCTGCAGGTAGGGGCCGTCGATCGCCTGCAGGTCGTTGGCCCGGGCCGCCATGAGGATCTTCATGAGGATGTAGTGGTAGGCATCCGCCGGGTAGCCGGGCGGCTGCTCGCCGACGACCAGCGACTTCATGTTGATCGAGGCCATGAAGTCGGCCGGGCCGAAGATGATCGTCTCCAGGCGCGGCGAGGCCTGGGCGATCGCGTTGACGTTGTTCAGGCCCTGGGCGTTCTCGATCTGCGCCTCGATGCCGATCTTGCCGACCTCGAAGCCCATGGTCTTCTCGATCTGCGTCAGCAGCAGGTCCAGCGCCACGACCTGCTCGGCGTTCTGCACCTTCGGCAGCATGATGCAGTCCAGGTTCTGGCCCGCGCCCTCGACCACGGTGACCACGTCCCGGTAGGTCCAGTGGGTGGTCCAGTCGTTCACCCGCACGACCCGGGTCTTGCCGGTCCAGTCGCCCTCGTTGAGGAACTTCACGATGGTGTGCCGGGCCTCGGGCTTGGCCAGCGGGGCGCAGGCGTCCTCCAGGTCCAGGAAGACCTGGTCGGCGGGCAGCCCCTGCGCCTTCTCCAGGAAGCGCGGGTTCGAACCCGGGACCGCGAGGCAGGAGCGGCGCGGCCGCAGGCGGTTCACGGGGCTGGCGGGGGTGGTCATGCGGGGACCTCCGTGCTGATGAGGGGGCTGAGCTTGTTCGCTTTGCGGATCTCGTCGACGATACGGCCGATGATCTCCGTGATACCGAAGTCCTTCGGGGTGAAGACGGCGGCCACACCGGCGGCCTTGAGTTCCTCGGCGTCGGCATTCGGAATGATGCCGCCGACGATGACGGGCAGGTCACCCGCCCCCGCCGTGCGCAGGCGTTCGAGCACGTCCGGCACGAGCGCGCTGTGCGAACCGGACAGGATGGACAGTCCCACGCAGTGCACGTCCTCGGCCAGGGCCGCGGACGCGATCTGCTCCGGGGTCAGCCGGATGCCCTGGTAGACCACCTCGAACCCGGCGTCGCGGGCCCGTACGGCGATCTGCTCGGCGCCGTTGGAGTGCCCGTCCAGACCGGGCTTGCCCACCAGCAGCCGCAGCCGGCCGGTGCCCAGCTCCTGCGCGGTCCGGGTGACCTTCGCACGGACCTCGGCCAGCGGGGTCCCGGGCTCGGCGGCGACCGCCACCGGGGCCGAGGAGACCCCGGTCGGGGCCCGGAACTCGCCGAAGACCTCGCGCAGGGCGCTCGCCCATTCGCCGGTGGTGACACCGGCGCGGGCGCACTCCAAGGTGGCCTCCATCAGGTTCTCCGTGCCGGCCGCGGCCTCCTTCAGCCGGTCCAGGGCCTGCTGGACGGTGGGGAAGACGAACGGGTCGCCCTCGCCCTGCCGGTCGCTCGACTCCTGGCGCTCGGCCCGCCAGCGGGCGATCCGCTCCACGATGGTGGCCTCCACCGCGCCGTCCACCGTCATGATCGCGGTGTCCAGGTCGGCGGTGAGCGGGTTGGGCTCGGTCTGCTGGAAGCAGTTCACGCCCACGATCTTGTCCTCGCCGGCCTCGATCCGCGCCCGCCGCTCGGCGTGCGAGGCGACCAGCCGGGACTTCAGGTAGCCGGACTCGACGGCCGCCATCGCGCCGCCCATCTCCTGGATCCGCTCGATCTCCGCCAGGCACTCCGCCACCAGGGCGTCCACCTTGGCCTCGATCACGTGCGAGCCGGTGAAGATGTCGTCGTACTCCAGCAGGTCGCTCTCGTGGGCCAGGACCTGCTGGATGCGCAGGCTCCACTGCTGGTCCCAGGGGCGGGGCAGGCCCAGCGCCTCGTTCCAGGCGGGCAGCTGGACGGCGCGGGCGCGGGCGTCCTTGGAGAGGGTGACGGCCAGCATCTCCAGCACGATGCGCTGGACGTTGTTCTCCGGCTGCGCCTCGGTCAGGCCGAGGGAGTTGACCTGCACGCCGTAGCGGAACCGGCGCTGCTTGGGGTCCTCGATGCCGTAGCGCTCGTGGGTGATCCGGTCCCAGATGCGGCCGAAGGCACGCATCTTGCACATCTCCTCGATGAAGCGGACTCCCGCGTTCACGAAGAAGGAGATCCGGGCGACGACCTCGCCGAACCGCTCCTCGGGGACCTGACCGGAGTCGCGGACCGAGTCCAGCACGGCGATCGCCGTCGACATCGCGTACGAGATCTCCTGGACGGGGGTCGCCCCCGCCTCCTGGAGGTGGTACGAGCAGATGTTGATCGGGTTCCACTTGGGGATGTTGTTGACCGTGTACGCGATCATGTCCGTCGTCAGGCGCAGGCTCGGCCCGGGCGGGAAGACGTGCGTCCCGCGGGAGAGGTACTCCTTGACGATGTCGTTCTGCGTCGTGCCCTGGAGCTTGGAGATGTCCGCGCCCTGCTCCTCGGCGGCCACCTGGTAGAGCGCCAGCAGCCACATGGCGGTGGCGTTGATCGTCATCGAGGTGTTCATCTGCTCCAGGGGGATGTCCTGGAACAGCCTCCGCATGTCGCCCAGGTGGGAGACCGGGACCCCGACCCGGCCCACCTCGCCGCGGGCGAGGATGTGGTCGGGGTCGTAGCCGGTCTGCGTCGGCAGGTCGAACGCGACCGACAGGCCGGTCTGGCCCTTGGCGAGGTTGCGGCGGTACAGCTCGTTGGACGCCTCGGCCGTGGAGTGGCCGGCGTACGTCCGCATGAGCCACGGACGGTCCTTCTGGCGCTCTGTCATCTCAGGCGGTCCTTATGGCCTTTGGAGCGGACTCAGATGTTGCGGAAGCGGTTGATGGCGTCGAGGTGCTGGGCGCGCATCTCGGGGTCGCGGACGCCCAGGCCCTCCTCGGGGGCCAGGCACAGGACGCCGACCTTGCCCTGGTGGAGGTTGCGGTGGACGTCGTAGGCGGCCTGGCCGGTCTCCTCCAGGGAGTAGACCTTGGAGAGGGTGGGGTGGATCTTGCCCTTGGCGATGAGGCGGTTGGCCTCCCAGGCCTCGCGGTAGTTCGCGAAGTGCGAGCCGATGATCCGCTTGAGGGACATCCACAGGTAGCGGTTGTCGTACTCGTGCATGTAGCCGGAGGTCGAGGCGCAGGTGGTGATGGTGCCGCCCTTGCGGGTGACGTAGACCGAGGCGCCGAAGGTCTCCCGGCCGGGGTGCTCGAAGACGATGTCGATGTCCTCGCCGCCGGTCAGCTCGCGGATCTTGGAGCCGAAGCGCTTCCACTCCCGCGGGTCCTGGGTCTGCTCGTCCTTCCAGAACTTGTAGCCCTCGGCGTTGCGGTCGATCACGGCCTCGGCGCCCATCGAGCGGCAGATGTCGGCCTTCTCGGGGGAGGAGACGACGCAGATCGGGTTGGCGCCGCCGGCCAGGGCGAACTGGGTGGCGTAGGAGCCGAGGCCGCCGCTGGCGCCCCAGATGAGGACGTTGTCGCCCTGCTTCATGCCGGCGCCGTTGCGGGAGACCAGCTGGCGGTAGGCGGTGGAGTTGACCAGGCCGGGGGCGGCGGCCTCCTCCCAGCTGAGGTGGCCCGGCTTGGGCATCAGCTGGTTGGACTTGACCAGGGCGATCTCGGCCAGGCCGCCGAAGTTGGTCTCGAAGCCCCAGATGCGCTGCTCGGGGTCGAGCATGGTGTCGTTGTGGCCGTCGGAGGACTCCAGCTCCACCGAGAGGCAGTGCGCGACGACCTCGTCGCCGGGCTTCCAGGCGTTGACGCCGGGGCCGGTGCGCAGGACGACGCCGGCCAGGTCGGAGCCGATGATGTGGTACGGCAGGTCGTGGCGCTTGGTGAGCTCCGACAGCCGGCCGTAGCGCTCCAGGAAGGAGAAGGTCGACAGCGGCTCGAAGATCGAGGTCCACACCGAGTTGTAGTTGACCGAGGAAGCCATCACGGCCACCAGCGCCTCGCCCGGGCCCAGTTCGGGCAGCGGGACCTGGTCCAGGTGCAGGGACTTGCGCGGGTCCTTGTCGCGGGTGGCGAGCCCGGCGAACATCTCCGTCTCGTCCTTGTGCACGGTGACCGCGCGGTACGAGTCGGGCAGCGGCAGGGCCGCGAAGTCTTCGGTGGTGGCGGCCTGCGACTGGATCGCGTCGAGGATGTGCTTCACGGTGATGCCTCCGGCGAGCGCTGAATGAGGGTGCGCTGGGTGAAGTGCTGAGCTGAGGGTCTGGGTGCCGTCGGTTCGGCGGTGCGTGGTGCGGTGGCGACGCCTGTGGTGGGGCGCGGGAGGTGCCTGTGACGCAGGCGTCCGGGGCGCGTTCCCTCGTCTGTGCCGACGTGGACCGCGGGGACATCCGGACGGCTTCAACGTATGGCACCCCGTGTCACTCGGCAAGGCACTGCGTGCCAAAAATTTCTCTCATTTGCCGATTGACCTGCGCAGATGAGCGATGATCGATCAGAGTTACCCGGGAGTAGGGGCAACTCGGGCAAACGAAAGTGGCCGCCCCCACAACGGGAGCGGCCACTGTGACGAGCGCTACGTGCGAGCGCTCCTTCCCGAGCCTTGTCGTCTCGGCGCCACCTCCGCCGAGCCTTGCCGTCCGAGCCTTGCCGTCCGAGCCGCCCTACTTCCGGCGCAGGGCCTCCTCGATCGTCCGCATGACCTCGTCGAGCGGGGCGTCGGTCCGGGCGACGGCCACCAGCACCTCGCCCTCGGTCCGCACCTGGGCCTCGGCCCGCGCCGCCGGGTCCGGCGTAGCGCCCTCCGGGGAGCGGCGGCCGGCCCCGATCCCGGTGCCGAAGGTCTTGCGCACGATCGCGAAGGCGTGGTCCAGCTGGGCCTCCACGTCGCCCTGGCCGCCGGCCCGCAGCCAGCGCCGCAGCACGTGGTTGTGGGCCGTGACCACCGCCGACGCGGCCACCTCGGCGAGCAGCGGGTCGTCGTTGCCGTCGTGGTGGTCGTGCTCGTCGAAGTGGGCCAGCAGGTAGCGGGTGAACAGCCGCTCGTAGCGGGCCACCGAGGCGATCTCCCGCTCCCGCAGCGTCGGCACCTCGCGCGTCAGCCGGTAGCGCTCCACGGACACCGCCGGGGAGGCGGCGTACATCTTCATGACCTCCTTGATCCCGCGGCACACGGTGTCGAGCGGGTGCTCGTGCGCCGGGGCCGCGTCCAGCACGGCCTCGGCCCGGATCAGGGTGTCGTCGTGGTCGGGGAAGATCGCCTCTTCCTTGGAGCGGAAGTGGCGGAAGAAGGTCCGCCGGGCGACGCCGGCCGCCGCGGCGATCTCGTCGACCGTCGTCGCCTCGTACCCCTTGGTCGCGAACAGCTCCATCGCCGCCGAGGCGAGCTCGCGGCGCATCTTGAGCCGCTGGGCGGCCGCCCGTGAGCCGGCGGAGCTCTCCGGGACGTCGGAGGGAGCCGTGGCGGCGCGGGCCTGGGTCTTGGCGGACTGGGACATAGTGCGAACGTACTGCATGGACGCACGGGCGTGCGCCGGAGGGCTCGCCGGGTCCGAGGGGTGGGACGGATGCGGGGGAGGGCCCGCACTGGGCTCGGGAGGGTATGTCCGCCGTGAGGGTCCGGCGGACCCGAGCAGCCCTCCCCACGCATCCGGCTCGTGGGCCCGCGCGTCAGCGGCGGGCGTACTCACGGAATCCGCGGCCGGTCTTCCGGCCCAGGCAGCCCGCCGCCACCAGGTGCTCCAGCAGCGGGGAAGGGGCCAGGCCCGGGTCGCGGAACTCCTTGTGGAGCACCTTCTCGATGGCCAGCGAGACATCGAGGCCGACCACGTCCAGCAGCTCGAACGGGCCCATCGGGTAGCCGCCGCCCAGCTTCATCGCGGCGTCGATGTCGTCCAGCGAGGCGTAGTGCTGCTCCACCATCTTGATCGCGTTGTTCAGGTACGGGAACAGCAGCGCGTTCACGATGAAGCCGGCCCGGTCCCCGCAGTCCACCGGGTGCTTGCGGATCCGGGCGCAGACCTCGCGGACCGTGGCGTGGACGTCGTCGGCGGTGAGGACCGTGCGGACCACCTCGACCAGCTTCATGGCCGGCGCCGGGTTGAAGAAGTGCATGCCGATCACGTCCTGCGGGCGCGAGGTGGCCCGCGCGCACGCCACGACCGGCAGCGAGCTGGTCGTGGTGGCCAGCACCGCGCCCGGCTTGCAGACCTTGTCCAGGGTCTGGAACAGCTCCTGCTTGACCGCCAGGTCCTCCGCGACCGCCTCCACGGCCAGGTCCACCTCGGCGAAGGCCTCCAGCGAGTCGGCCGGGGTGATCCGGGCCAGCGTCGCGGCCGCGGCCTCCTCGGTCAGCCGGCCCTTGGCCACGGCCCGGTTCAGCGACGAGCCGATCGCGGCCTTCGCCGCGTCGGCCTTCTCCTGGCTGCGGGCGGCCAGGACGACGTCGAACCCGGCCTGCGCGAAGACCTGCGCGATCCCGCCGGCCATGGTGCCCGAGCCGGCCACGCCGACCGAGCTCACCGGCCGGCCGGCCCCGAGGCGGGCGTCGTCCAGCGGGGTCTGGGCGTCACGCACCACCGCCGCGCTGCCGGGGGCCTCGTACGTGTAGAAGCCGCGCCCCGCCTTGCGGCCGGTCAGCCCCGCCTCCGCGAGGTGGCCCAGGATCGGCGCCGGCGCGTGCAGCCGGTCGCCCGAGGCGGCGTACATGGCCTCCAGGACGGTCCGGGCGGTGTCCACGCCGATCAGGTCGAGCAGGGCGAGCGGGCCCATGGGCAGGCCGCAGCCGAGCTTCATGGCCGCGTCGATGTCCTCGCGGGAGGCGTACTTCGACTCGTACATGGCGGCGGCCTGGTTGAGGTAGCCGAACAGCAGCCCGTCGGCGACGAAGCCGGGGCGGTCGCCGACGGCGACCGGCTCCTTGCCCAGCTCCCGGGCCAGGGCGGTGACCGCCTCGACGGCGGTCGGCGCGGTCAGCACCGAGGAGACCACCTCGACCAGCTTCATGGCCGGCGCCGGGTTGAAGAAGTGCAGGCCGAGCACCCGCTCCGGGTGCCGCGACTCGGCGGCGAGCCGGGTCACCGACAGCGCGTTGGTCCCCGTGGCCAGGATCGTTTCCGGCCGCACGATGGCGTCGAGCGCGGCGAACACCTGGCTCTTGAGGGCGTAGTCCTCCGGCACGACCTCGATCACCAGGTCGGCGTGGACCGCGGCCTGGAGGTCGGTGAAGGTGCGCAGGCGCGCCAGCACGTCGGCGCGCTCCTGCTCGGTCAGCCGCTCCTTGGCCAGGGCGCGGGCGGTGGAGGCCTCCAGCGCGGCCGTGCAGGCGCGGGTGGCGGTCTCGCTGATGTCGATGCCGATGACCTCGCGGCCGGCGCGGGTGAGGACCTCGGCGATGCCGGTGCCCATCGTGCCGAGGCCGACGACGGCGATGGTCTGGAGGGTGGGCTGGGTGGACTGACGGTCCATCGCGGGACTCCGGTGGAATGAGGGTGACGACTGAAGGCGTGGGCCGCGCGCGGGGCGCGGGGAGCCGGGGCCGGCGCACGGCTGCACAGGCCGTGCGGCGCGCCCGGGGCGGCGTACGCGCCAGGGCGTACGGAGATACGTCAGGTACGAGATGAGGAGCACGGGCACGCGGTGCACCGCTGACGCGCCGGGGTAGGGCGCGTACGGAAGGGTGCGGGGCGTGCGGTCGTACGGGCATGCGTGCGGGGAACCGGCGCGCCCTGTCCCGGGGCGTACGCCGTGCAGCTGTGCCGAACCGATCGAACCCGAGAGCGGCTGCGTCACCAGGCCGCGCTCGTAGGGCGAGATTAACCGGTCGGTAACTCCTTGGCCAGAGCACAGGAGATGTGAGTTGCGCCGCTATCGTGTCCGCGTGGATGTGCTGGAGCGGCTCCGGACCGAGGCGGCGGGCTCACCCGACTACGAGGCCCTGCTCGCGGCCGGGCCCGACGGGCTCGCCGCGGCCCTGGCCGCCGCCGGGCGGCCCCTGTGGGCGCGGGAACTGGCGGCGTACCGGCTGGGACTGGCCGGGGACCCGCGCGCCTTCGAACCGCTGGTCCTGCTGCTGAACCACCGCGACCCGCCGCGCTGCGCGGCCGCCGCCCGGGCGCTGGCCGCGCTCGGCGACCCGCGCACCGGGCGGGCCGCCGCGGCCCTGGCCACCAACGAACTGCGGGTGGCCTACGCGCTGGAGCCCGTGCGGCTGCTGGTGTCCCTGCGCGTGCCGGAGGCCGTGCCCGCGCTGGTCGCCGTCCTCACCCGGCGGCTGGCCCCCCACGACCCCTACACCAAGGTGGCCCTGGCCTGCGTCGAGGGCCTGGGCGCCCTCGGCGACGAACGGGCCCGAGCGGTCCTGACCCGGGCCCAGGGGCACCCGCGGCTGGCGCTCGCGGCGACCCGGGCCCTGAAGTCCTTGGTCAGCGCGCCGCCGGCGGGATGACGGCGAAGGCCTCCACCTCCATCAGCAGCTCGGGGTCGACCAGCGCCGCGACCTGCACCGCCGAGGCGGCGGGCAGCCGGTCGGCGGGGATGTGGGCGTCGCGGGCCGTGCGCAGGGCGGCCATGTGGCGCACGTCGGTCACGTAGTACGTCATCTTCACGACGTCCTCGAACGTCGCGCCGGCCGCGGCGAGGCAGCGCCGCAGGTTCTCGAAGACCTGACGCGCCTGCGCCTCGGGGTCGCCGGCGCCCACGATCCGGCCCTGCTCGTCGAAGGCGCACTGCCCGGAGACCGCGACGAACGTGCCGGTGCCGAGGACGACATGGGTGTAGCCGGTGCCGGGGTGGACGCCCTCCGGTGCCGCCGTGCGGATGATGTGATCACTGGTCATGTGCCGATCATGCACGCGACCCGGCCCGGGACGGCCCCCGGGGCGGGAGCCGGGGGCCGGGGTCGGGGTGCGGGTGGTCAGCCGCGGTGGCCGAGGAGGCCGTGGAGGGCGGCGCCGCCCGCGGTGGCCGGGACCGCGCGGGTGGCGGTGGTGGGCTTCGGCTCCGCCTGGGCCGCGCAGGTCGCGTCCGTCGCCGTGCCCGAGGTCAGGTAGGCGGCCACCTTCTCGTCCAGGCACTTGTTCCCGCTGAGCGCGATCCCGTGGTTGCCGCCGCCCTGCTCGACCACCAGCGCGGACCCGGCCAGCTTCGCCCGCATGCTGAGCGCGCCCTCGTACGGGGTCGCGGCGTCGTCCGTCGCCTGCAGCAGCAGCGCCGGCGGCAGCTCGGTGTTGGTCACGTCCGGGGCCTGCAGCGCCTCGGTCGGCCAGAACGCGCACGGCGCGTTGTACCAGGCGTTGTTCCAGGTCATGAACGGCGCCTTGGCGTGGGTGCGCCACATGTCCGCGCGCCAGGTGTTCCAGTCCTTCGGCCAGGCCGAGTCCCGGCACTGCACGGCGGTGTAGGCGCTGTAGCTGTTGCCGGCCGAGGGCTCGACCGCCCCGAACCGCTCGTACGCGGCGACCAGCGGCTTGGCGTCGCCCTTGACCTCGTACGCGGCGAAGGCCTCGGCCAGGCTCGGCCAGTAGCCGTTGTAGTAGCCGCCGGGCAGGAAGGTGTCCTCCAGCTCGGCCGGGCCGACCTTGCCGCCCGCCGGGGTCTGCCGCAGGGCGTCGCGCATGGTGTACCAGCGGGACTCGACCTGGGCCGGGTCGTCGCCCAGGCCGTACGCGGCGTCGTGCCGGGCGACCCAGGCCAGGAACGCCTTGTGCCGGGCGTCGAAGGCCACGTCCTGGGCCAGGTTGTCCTCGTACCAGACCCCGCTCGGGTCCACGACCGAGTCCAGCACCAGGCGGTGCACCCGCGCCGGGTGCAGCTTGGCGTAGACCGCGCCCAGGTACGTACCGTACGAGTAGCCGAAGTAGCTGATCTTCGCCGCGCCGAGGGCCTGGCGGATCAGCTCGATGTCGCGGGCGGCCGAGACCGTGCCGACGTGCGGCAGCAGGTCGGGGTGCCGGGTGGCGCAGGCCTGGGCGAAGGTGCGGACCCGCTCCAGGTTGGCCCGCTCGTCGGCGGCCGAGCGCGGGACGGAGTCCGGCCGCACCGGGGTGAAGTGCGCGGTGCCGCAGTCGAGTGCCGGCTCGCTCTTGCCGACCCCGCGCGGGTCGAAGCCGATGACGTCGTACTGCGCCGCCACCGCCTTGGGCAGCGCGGCGGCCACGTACCCGGCCAGGTTGCGGCCGCTGCCGCCGGGGCCGCCGGGGTTGACCAGCAGCGGGCCCTGGGACCTGGCGGCGGTGTGCGGGACGCGGGTCAGGGCGAGGGTGATGGTCCGGCCGGCCGGCTGCGCGTGGTCGAGCGGGACCTTCAAGGAGGCGCACTGCAGCGTCGGGTAGCGCGGCGTCGCGCACTTGGTCCAGCGCAGCGCGGCGGCGCCGCCGCCGTCCGGTGCCGCGGCCGGGGCGGACTGCGCGGGCGGGCTCGCCAGGGCGGTGGCGACGGTGGCGATCGAGAGCAGGACAGCGGCGCGTTTCTTCACAGGGGCCTCCCAGCCGAGGGTTCTGGGCGAATCGTCCCGGAAGGCTCGCCCGGAGGGCGCCGATTGTGCCGCCTTTTGGCCCGATGTGATGATGTTTCAGCGGCCGGTCACAGCAGCGTCAGCTGCGTCGGACCGGAGGCGTCGTCGTCCCCCGCCTCCTGCGGCCGGGTGATCCGGCGGGCGGCGCCGCGCCGGGCGGGCCCGATCCCGTACGCGTCGGCCAGCTCGTGGACCTGACGGGTGATCCGGCGCTGGTACCAGGTGGGCGCGTAGGACCCGCCCGCGTACATCCGCTCGTACCGCTCAACCAGGTGCGGGTGGTGCGCCGCGAGCCAGGCCATGAACCACTCCCGGGCGCCCGGGCGCAGGTGCAGCACCAGCGGGGTCACCGACGTGGCACCCGACTTCGCGATGGCCCGCACGGTGCCGCGCAGCTGCTCCGGGGAGTCGCTGAGGAAGGGGACGACGGGTGCCATCAGGACCCCGCAGCCGATGCCGACGTCGGTCAGGGTGCGCACGACGTCCAGCCGGCGGGCGGGGGAGGGGGTGCCGGGCTCCAGCGTGCGCCACAGTCCGGCGTCGGTGAAGCCGACCGAGACCGAGATCCCGACCTCGGTGACCGCGGCGGCCCGGCGCAGCAGGTCCAGGTCGCGCAGGATCAGCGTGCCCTTGGTGAGGATCGAGAACGGGTTGGCGCGGTCGGTGAGCGCCTCGATGATCCCGGGCATGAGGCGGTAGCGGCCCTCGGCGCGCTGGTAGCAGTCCACGTTGGTGCCCATGGCGATGTGCGCGCCGGTCCAGCGCGGGGCGGCGAGCTCGGTGCGCAGCAGCTCCGGGGCGTTGGTCTTGACGACGATCTGGGAGTCGAAGCCCAGGCCGGTGTCGAGGTCGAGGTAGCTGTGGGTCTTGCGGGCGAAGCAGTAGACGCAGGCGTGCGTGCAGCCGCGGTAGGGGTTGACCGTCCATTCGAACGGCATCCGCGAGGCCCCCGGCACGCGGTTGACGATCGACCGGGCCCGGACCTCGTGGAAGGTGATGCCGCGGAACTCCGGGGTGTCGAAGGTACGCGTGACCACGGCCCCGGCCCCGAACAGCGCGGCCGGCCCCGAGGGGCCGTCGGTCAGGTTGTCCCAGCGCATGGTGCCCTCCTCGGTGGTTCTACGGCCGAGAATAGAACAAACGTTCCCATGATCGTGCGCGGAGGAAAACCCGCTGGTCGCCGGCCTGCCGCCCCGGGCGGACCGCGCGCCGCACCAGGTGCTGCCGGGCCACGAGCGGGCGGGACGCCGGATCGTCCGCGACCGGCCCTG